>CAIWNB010000121.1 GCA_903913965.1 uncultured beta proteobacterium | reverse complement strand
GCCGATCAGGCGGCATTCAATCTGTTGGTCAATTGGCAGCCTTACCGTGACATCACCCGCTTTGCGCGTCTCGCCGACGGTTGGGCCTGCAATCTGCATGTCACCCACAAGCCGGACCAGCGCGAGGAGTTTGGGCCCTATTTGCTTGAGCCGCGTCCGCTCATCGCTGATGGTATGGTGCGCAATCAAGCGGGCGATCTGTTCCATATCGTGCATCAATGGGATCGCGTGCCTGACCTGGTCGAGGCGGTGGTAGAGCGTTACCTCTCACCCGCTGAGATAGCGGAGGCCTGACGGGGGAGGCGGGCTGGGCGCGACCCATCGCTGTGATGAGCCGTAGGTTGATTGGCCTTGACGCAGAGCGCCGCTACTCACGGAGGACGTAGACCTCATGCCGATACATTGTCCCGTCACCTGAACTGCACGATTCAGGCGGCCAGTCTTGGTCGTTTGAGCCGGGACGATCCCTGTGCCTGCGAGGATAGCCACCACAACGATGACCTGTATTCGCACAATTGCCGCTCTCCGGCACTCCTAAAAGTTTTGTTGCCGTCTAACGTCCGCGTTGAAGGGCGCGCGGCACTATACGCGTCCCTTCGAACGCGCAGTTAGCCCTCGTTCCTTGACCAGCTTGATCTCGACTCGATGGCCCATAGCGCGAGCATACCGCTGTAAGGTCACGATTGAGGGCGAGCGTGCCCCGCGTTGAATTGTGACTAAGTGTAAAATGATCGTGACTTTTGGAGGTCACGACCATGTCAACGACGCTTAAGGAACTTGAGCACCAGGCGCGCTCGCTATCGCCGGAGGAACGCGCGCGACTCGCCGACGTACTACTGGAGTCGCTTCGCGACGCGCCGGTTGCGGAAATCGAGGCTGCTTGGGACTTGGAGATTGAGAGTCGGGTCGCCGCATTCGACCGCGGTGAACTTGCGACGTTTTCGGCAGAGGATGTTTTTGCCGAGGCCAGGCGCCTTGCCCGCTGAAGTACGCGCGGTTTATCGCCGCCGCACGCCTTGAATTTCTTGCCGAGGTTATTTATTACAATGAAGCGCAACCCGGATTGGGTGAACGCTTCACCGCTGCAGTAGAGGAAGCGGCGGCTCGCGCTCGTTGGAGAAATATGGGCGACCATTTGCGCCGATGCCCAAGCTTTTCCACTAGCAGATGCTCAACGTTCTGAACTAGATCGCCGCGTGGCAGAAGACGATGCATTTCCGGACGACGTAGTTCCATGGGATGAGGTGAAGGCCTCGGTTCGCTCCCGCCTCGGACGAGGACGCTACGCATCGATCGTTATGAATCGCACGTCGTGATTTTCCGCGACGAAAGCGACCACCTGCTCATCATCCGCATTCGGCACGGCCACGAGGGCTGGGCGAGCGGAGCGGAGCCGAGATCAAGGATGTAGGGTTTGCCACTCCCGCCAAAACTTTGCCGCTGCCGTCAAATAGGCCTCCGGCGGTCGCTTGATGCTTCAACGTGCAGTTGGCTGAATGGAGCTTTGGGTATCGCCGCTTTATAGACAGCAAGTTCAGAAAGCGCTGGCGCCGAGACATCTTCATAATAAGTCGAGTCAAGACAGATGAACGTGACCTCTCACCCGCTGAGATAGCGGAGGCCTGACGGGGGGTGGGCTGTGCGCGACCCATCGCTGTGATGGGCCGTATGGCTCATCCCTGGCTTGGCGTTTATTGTTCAAGTCTTCGCACGCTTCGATTAAGGTTGGCGATGGCGTAACCTGCGCTACGAAAGTTATGCCTATTTCATACGGCATGCGGCATGCGGCATGCGGCATGCGGCATGCGGCATGCGGCATGCGGTATACGGCGGGCTGGCGGTATCTTTTTAAATGGTTCTGCGGCAAGAGATCTTCTATGAAAATGTTCTTGCAGGGATTGATCGCATTGTTGGCTGCTGCGTCTACCGCCAGCAGCTTCGCCGCTGATTTTGATCCGACCGTCAATTTTGGCGACATCACCGCGCTGTCGGCCGACTCGATCACCAGCGAAATCAACAGCGCAATGGCGATCGCCTATGCCGGCGGTGATGGCGCGTATACGCAGAACACCGCATTGATTGCGCAGTCGGGTGACGGCAACTACGCGTCGATCGAACAGCAGGGCGGCAGCGGCAACTTCGTCGGCATCGTGCAGGACGCCAGCAATGGCGCGAACTTTGCCATTGTCGGCCAGAACGGTAGCAACAACTTTGTCTACTTTAATCAGAGTACCGGGTCGGCGCTGGTGAACATCCAGACCGGCAGCGCGAACCGCGCCTTCATCGGACAGCGATAACGCGGTAAAAAATCCGCTGCACCGCGAATCGGCTGTACCGCGTATGCGCTCCGCAGCGAACTGACGCGGGTGTGCATGGGGGTTAGTCGCGCAGACAAGATTCTTGTTCGCCGGCCATTCATCTTGATGAACCGTACGGCTCATCTTCTGGCCCCTCTTTCTTGTTCAAGCCTTCGCAGGACTCCATTAATGTTCGCCATCGAAAGCTTCGGCACTCACGCCGGCATACTGGGCCGGCGTGATGACCGCACCCGTGCCTGTTTGCCCCCCCTTTGAGGGGGGGGCGAGCAAGCTGGGCAGTGCGGGCGATGCTGACACAGCGCCGGTGCCCGGTGTCCGCCGGCAGTTGGCAGCGCCGAAGCTTCGAAGCTTTGAACGTGAACGTGAACGTGAACGTGAATGGTTAACGAACGCTATGGAGAGATCAGCATGGAATTGAAAAAAGCCCGTTTGGTATTGGCCTGCGCCGCAGCATTTGCTGCCCCCGGTGCGTTTGCCGCGTGCAGCGCCTTTGATGCCAGCAACCCCTCTGCGTGGGTGGATTCCTGCGCGCCCGAAGCCAAGCTCATCATCACCGGCAGCCCCTCGATGGCGGCGGCCTTGAACACGGTGGTGACGACGGTGCTTTTCGACACCGCGATCCAACCGATTACCACCGTCAAGGACACCAGCACGACGTATCCGAATAACGCCGCTAACACCAGCGCCTGGTACGGTATGTCGAAATCGATCCTCACCGACGGTGTGCCGAAGCGTTTGTTCGTCGTCTTCAATTCAAACAACGGCTCAGGGGCGGGCGTGTCTTTGCTGCTGGCCGGGTCGCTCGACAAGAAACTCGTAACCGCGCGCGCACCGGCCGGGGTGACGGCCCTGATCGAAGGCAAAGAGTCGACCATGGTGGCCGTCGGCACCAGCACCGCCGCCTGCGCGACGCCGACCGCCTCGACGACCATCGCGCCGCAGGTGAACTGCACGAGTACCGCGGTGACGCCACCCGATATCGCCTTGTCCGATGTGGCCCCGGGCGAGCTCTACAAGCTGTATGCCTCGATTGCCAAAGCCAAGCTCACCTCGCTGACCGCCATCCCGCTGGTCATGCAAGGCTTTGGCATTGCGGTGAACCCCGGCCTCTACAACGCACTGCAAACGAAGAACGTGGCCGAGGGCCTGTTGCCTTCGTCTTGCAGCGCCGGCGTGACGAGTGCGGCCTGTCAGCCGACGATCCGGCGCGTCGAATACGCGGGTATCGTGACGAAAAGCGGTCCCTACGATACGGCGACCAAGTTGCTGGGCACACCGTCTGCGCAGGTGCTGACGGTGGTGCGCCGTGGTGATCTTAGCGGTCATCAAGCGGCCTCGAACATTCATTTTGCCAACAACGCCTGCGGCAGCAACCTCGATGCCAAGGGTAAGGTGGTGGCCGGCCAACTCGATGGTCTGCTGGAGATACGCGGTGCGTCTGATAGCACGGCGAATCTGGTGATCAACGAGGTCGACGACGCCGGTGTGGCGGCGGCCCTCAGTACCACCAGCGGCTATGCCATCGGTGTGCTATCGCTGAACAAAGTGCAGGCGGGCAGCGAGACCTGGAAATTCATCAAGCTCGACGGCGTCTCGCCCGACTATCTGCCGGACGGCACAAGCGACAGCAACCGCCGCGCGCGCTTGATCAACGGTGACTATGGTTTTCAGATGCTGCACTTTGCCGTGCTGCCGACGGTGGCGATGGAGGGCACCATCATGGGTAAGGCGGCCAAGACCAACAGCGTGTCCTTCCCCAATCTGGTCGACGCCTTCGTCAGCGGCCTGAAAGATTCCGGCCAGCACAACCTGAAGGGTATTGGTTATTTTCTCGGTACTGATACGGCGCGGATCTCGAAGGTGTTTCGTCCGGGCGCGTCGAATTGCGCGCCGCTGCTCTAGCCCCTTGAGTGCAGCTGCGTGCCGGTAGCGCGCAGCCAGTTGCGGTTTCGGCAAGATCCTCTGCACTACGCTGCACCACGCTTTGCCCCTCCTTTCCCCCTTTCGAGGGGGATTTTTTTTGGCTGATCGCGGCGTGCGCGGCGCTGCGGCTGGCGAGCGATGGCGGGTGCGCCGGGCTGACCACAGTGGTCGCGTCAGCGGTTCTGGCCAGACCGCAAAAAAATGGGCCTATCGGCCCATGGTAATGGCCGTCGACATTGATATTGCTGTTGCATCGGCCGACTACAGTGCGTTCCATGCAGTCTGAACCGGAACCAGCGGCCGCATCGTTGCCCACTCCCGCGCGGAGGTCGGGGCGTGATGGCCGGCAAGGGGGTGGAGCAGGCGGCATACAGTTCGAATGAATTCTGCGGGCATGCAGGTTTTGTTCGAGAGTGGTTCCGGGGCCATCGGAAGCGACTCGCAGCACACCGAAATTTTCGCTTTTTATTTCATCTATGGAGAATACCGAATGAACCTGAACAAAACCCGCATCGTCGTGGCTTGCGCCGCGGCGTTTGCCGCCCAGGGCGCGTTTGCCGCCTGCCCCACCACTTTTGACGCAACTGCTCCGGAAGTATGGGTCAACGAATGCGCACCGCAAGCCAAACTCGCCATCGCCGGTGCGTCGTCCGTGAAAGTCGCTGTCACGGCGGTAGTCACCGCCGATCTGTTCGACACCTCGCTCATGCCCGTTATCTCGGTGAAAGACACCAGCACGACCTACGCCAACAACGCGGCTAACACCCTGGCCTGGTATGGCATGTCGAAGCCGTCGCTGACCGGCGGTGTCTCGAAGCGCCTGTTCGTCGTCTACAACAGCAACAACGGCTCGGCGGCCGGCGTGTCGGCCGTGTTGGCCACCAAGCTGGACAAGAAGCTTGCCACCGCCACCCTGACGACTGGCGTTGTCGGCTCGCTCGAAGGCAAAGAGACGACCGTCGTGACGGTCGGCACGGCGGCTGCCGCTTGCACCACACCGACCACCAGCACGACGATTGCCCCGGTGGTGAACTGCACCAGCACCGCTGTGACCCCGCCGGATATCGCCTTCGCCGACATGCACCCGACCGAAGCCTACAAGCTGTATAGCACGATTGCCAAAGCCAAGTTGAGCGACCTCACCAGCACCGCTTCCTTCATGCAGGGTTTCGGCGTTGTGGTCAACAACAACCTCTACCAAGCGTTGCAGACCAAGAACCTTGCCGAGGGCCTGTTGCCGACAAGCTGCACCGTGGGTGACACCACCGGCGCCTGCCAGCCGAGCATCCGCCGCGCTGAGTATTCGTCGATCGTGACGAAGGCCGGTGGCATTACCTCGGCTGCCAAGCTGTTGGGCACTGCCACCACGGACGTGCTGACCGTGGCGCGTCGTGACGATCTGTCGGGCACGCAAGCAGTGTCGAACATCTTTTTCGCCAACAACGCCTGCGGCAGCAACAAAGACGCCAAGGGTAAAGTGGTGGCGGGCCAGTTGGCCGGTCTGCAGGAGATTCGTGCTGCAGCTGACAGCACAGCGTCATTGGTCATTGTCGAAAACGTAGCCTCGAGCGGCGTTGCAACCCTGCCGACGACCGGTTATGCACTTGGCGTGCTGTCGTTGAACTCCAACGTGGGCGGAACGACGCGCCTCGTCAAGCTCGATGGCGTGTCGCCGAACTACAGCGCCGCCGGTGTTGCTGACAGCACGCGTCGTGCGCGCCTGATCAACGGTGACTATCAGTTCCAAATGGCGTTCTATGCCGTCCGCCCGACGGTGGCGATGGATAACACGATCAATGGCAAACCCGCCACCAAGCTCAACATGGCCTACCCGGCTGTGGTGCCCGCGCTGTTGGCCGGTATGGCGGATTCCAGCCAGCACAGCCTGACCGGTATCGGCTACCTCGACACCAACGGCACCGATGCCGCCAAAGTGTCGAAGGTGTCGCGTCCGCTGAACGCCAACTGCGCACCGTTGATGTTCAACTAAGTTGTTGTTTTAAGGGTGACAGAACAG
>CAIWNB010000120.1 GCA_903913965.1 uncultured beta proteobacterium | reverse complement strand
CGCCTCGGCATCGTTGAGCGAATCGCCGATCATCAGCAGTTCCGACGTCGCCACACCAAACTCTTGGGCGACATGCAGCAAAGGCAAGGGGTCGGGCTTTGTCTTTGGCAGCGTATCGCCCGCCACCACCAGCGAAAAATAAGCGTCGAGTTTGGTCTGCGCCAAGAGCGGCAGCGTGTAGCGCTCCGATTTGTTGGTGACGCAGGCGAGCTTGAAACCCGCCGCCTGCAAGGCGTCCAGCCCCTCGCGCACCTGCGGATACATGGTGGTATGGCGGCCGTTGACCTCGGCGTAACAGGCCATGTAAATCGGCAGTGCTTTTTCATACAGCGCCGGATCGGGCTTGCCCTCGAGTGCACCGACCAGAGAACGCTCGACCAGATTGTTGATGCCCTTGCCGACAAAGTTGCGCACCAGCGTCTGATCAAGCGGGGCGCGGCCAATGCGTTCGAGCATCATGTTGACGGCAATCGCCAGATCTTCAACGGTGTCGAGCATGGTGCCGTCGAGATCAACGGCAACGGCTTTGACGCGCAGGGGCGGGACAATTTTCGGCATGACAGGCTCGGTCTGTGAATGATGGAAGTAATCCGCCGGCGGCACCGGCGGCGCGTCTCGCGCGCGCTAAACGGCGGCGAGTTCGCTGCGCATTTTGGCGATGGTGGCGGCGTAATCCTTCGATCCGAAGATCGCAGAACCGGCAACAAAGGTGTCGGCGCCGGCGCGGGCAATCTCGGCGATGTTGTCGACTTTAACGCCGCCGTCGATCTCCAGCCAGATGTCGCGCCCTGATTTGGCAATACGTTCACGCACCGCACGCAGCTTGACCAGCGCCTCGGGAATAAACTGCTGTCCGCCAAAACCCGGATTCACCGACATGATCAGCACGAGGTCGAGTTTGTCGAGCACGTGGTCGAGGTAATGCAAGGGCGTGGCGGGGTTGAACACCAGCCCGGCCTTGCAGCCGTGCTCCTTGATCAAGCCGATAGTGCGGTCGATATGCTCGGAGGCCTCGGGATGAAACGAAATGATATTCGCCCCCGCCTTGGCGAATTCCGGAATGATGCGATCGACCGGCTTCACCATGAGATGCACATCAATCTGCGCCGTCACCAGCGGACGGATCGCCGCGCACACCAGCGGCCCGATGGTCAGATTGGGCACGTAATGGTTATCCATCACGTCAAAGTGAATGATGTCGGCGCCGGCGGCGATGACGTTTTTAACCTCTTCGCCCAAACGCGCGAAGTCGGCTGAAAGGATGCTCGGGGCAATTCGTTGCACGGGTTGCATGGCGGGTTCCGGTTCGCGCTTGTCACGCTCAATGGATAAGCCCGACATTCTACCCGCTCTCCCCGCGGGCGACATGCCGCGCGGGCGTATCGCATGCCGGCCCGGCCGTGAAGGTTGCGGCGACGCGCGAATTGGTGTGCAATGCACGCCCTCAATTCGAAGCGGCGCAGCTCATCAACATGACCAGCCAGAAAAACAACGACATCGCAGTAACGGTGCGCACCGCCTATCTCGCCGAACAATCCGACCCGGACGGCGAACGCTATGTGTTCTCTTATACGATACGCATCACCAACAATGGCGGCGTTGCTGCCCAGCTGATCAGCCGCCACTGGATCATCACCGACGCCAACAACCGCGTGCAGGAAGTCAAAGGCCTCGGCGTGATCGGCGAGCAACCCCTGCTGCAACCCGGCGAATCATTCGAATATTCGAGCGGCACGGTGATTGCAACCGTGGTTGGTACCATGCGCGGCACTTACCAGATGCGGGCGGACGACGGTGTGCTGTTCGACGCCGTCATCCCCGAGTTCGCGTTGTCGATGCCACGCGTGCTGCACTAAGCAGCGCAGGTGCGCACAAACGCCCGCTGTATCACCGCTTCGTATTCTTCAGGATTGTCGAAATTCATCGACACGTTGATATAGCGGGAAAATCGACCAGACCGACCGCTTTTAAACGTTCCGCCTTCTGTCGCGCAAAACCCTCCAACTACGCGGGGTCGTAATAATCACCACTGAGCCCGCCCTCCAGATCAAGACGGCGCCTGAAATACGAGCTGAGGAATGCACCAAACATGGGACGGCAGTTTAAACGCCACCTTGTCGCGCCTCTAGGCATGATTGCATTCGTTCCGCAACCACTACTGCTAAAGAATAAGGAAAAAGATAGCTACAGCGACAACGCGTAGCCCCAGCATCTCAGGCATCAGGCGGCGGTTGATCTTTTTGGCGCGGCGCGCGCGGCCAGGTCCACCAGACGATGAGCAGCAACACTGCAAGCGCGACACCTGCTTCAAAGATTAACCAGAACATGATGGCGTGTTTCGCAAAATTTCTGTGGGGTGTTGAGATATACTGCGGCGCATCGTGCACCGTGCCTTTCTGATCATACTACGCCGCCTGATTGTGCTCGGCGCCATCTGCGCGCTGGCCGCATGCGAATCCATGCGCGGCGGCGTCACACCAGTACCGCCGGCCGCGACGCCGGCTCCAGCACCGGTTACCACTACGCCGACACCGGCAGAGCCTGCATTGCCTGCTGAAAAACCGCCGGTGCCCGCGGTGAAGCCGGCCGTGACGCCACCCGCCCCTACGCCCGCACAAAGCACGCTGCGCAAGAGTAGTTTTGACGCAATCACCGCGTGGCGCGATGACAACCTTCTGCCGGCATGGCCGGCGTTTCTTGCCGGCTGTCGCGCCCTCAGGACACAGGCCGCGTGGCAGTCCGTCTGTGAAATCGGAGCAGCACTGCCTGATCCGTCGCAGGAAACCATACGCCGCTTCTTTGAAACACGCTTCACGCCATGGCAGGCTGTCAACGCCGACGGCAGCGACAGCGGCATGATCACTGGCTACTACGAACCGTTGCTGCGCGGCAGCCGCAAACGCACCAACACCTACCGCTACCCGGTCTATGGCACGCCGGACGACATGCTGATCGTCGATTTATCCGAACTCTATCCGGAACTGAAGAACATGCGCCTGCGCGGGCGTATCGACGGCCGCCGTGTGGTGCCCTATTACAACCGCGCACAGATCGAGAACGGCACCGCACCGGTAACAGGCAAGGAAATCGTATGGGTTGCCGATGCGATTGATCTGTTCTTTTTGCAAATACAGGGTTCGGGTCGCGTGCGCCTCGATAACGGTGAAATGGTGCGCCTCGGTTACGCCGAACAAAACGGACACCCTTACCGCTCGATCGGCCGGCTGTTGGTTGATCGCGGTGATCTG
>CAIWNB010000119.1 GCA_903913965.1 uncultured beta proteobacterium | reverse complement strand
GCCGGGGGCCAATGCCTCCGTCGTCACGCAGGCGATTGCCGCGCCGATCGAGCAGCAGGTCAACGGCGCGAAGAACATGATTTACATGGATTCGAAGAGTGCCAATGACGGCACCTATACGTTGACCGTGACCTTCGAAGTTGGCAGCAATCAGGATCTCGGCGCGGTGGACGTGCAGAATCGCGTCGGAATCGCGCAAAGCCAGCTGCCGGCAGACGTGATTCGCAATGGCATCACCATCCGTAAACAGTCGACCGACTTCCTGCAGGTGATTGCGCTGACCTCGCCGGACCGCCGCTTCGACACCACATTTTTGAGCAACTATGCGCTGCTCAACCTTCAGGATGCGCTCGCCCGCGTCAAGGGCGTGGGCTTCGTGCGTTTGTTTGGCGCACGCGATTACAGCATGCGCATCTGGTTGGACCCCGAGAAGATGGCGCGTCTCGGTGTGAGTGCCGCCGATGTGCAGCGCGTGGTGCAGGAGCAGAACGTGGTGGCGCCGGCCGGTCGCATCGGCGTGCCGCCCGCACCAGCCGGCGTGCCGATGCAATATTCGGTCACCGTGCAGGGTCGACTGACCGATGTCACGCAATACGAAAACATCATCATCAGCGCCGCGCCCAACGGCCAGATCGTGCGTCTGAAGGATGTTTCGCGCATTGAACTCGGCGGTGCTGATTACTCGATCACCGTGCAGGAGAACGGCGTGCCGGGCGTGTTCATCGGTATTTTCCTGCAGCCCGATGCCAATGCACTCGATACCGCGCGTGATGTTGAGGCGACCATGAAGTCGCTTGAGCAGCGCTTCCCGCCGGGCATGGTGTATTCGGTGCCTTACAGCACCACGCCCTTTGTCACCGAGTCGATGAAGGAAGTGGTCATCACCTTGTTTGAAGCCGTGCTGCTGGTGCTGCTGGTGGTGTTTCTGTTCCTGCAGTCGTGGCGTGCGACCCTGATTCCGATGCTGGTGGTGCCGGTGTCCTTGATCGGCACCTTCGCCGTGTTTACCGCGCTGGGCTTTACGATCAACACGCTGACGCTGTTCGGACTGGTGCTGGCGATCGGTATCGTCGTCGATGATGCGATCGTCGTGGTGGAGGCGGTGCAGCACAAGCTCGACACGGAAAATCTTTCGCCGGCGGCGGCGACCAAGGCGGCGCTGGCTGATGTCGGTGGCCCGGTGGTGGCGATCGCCCTCGTCTTGTCGGCGGTATTTGTTCCGGTGGCTTTTCTCGGCGGCTTGACCGGTGCGCTCTACAAACAATTCGCGCTCACCCTGGCCACCTCGGTGATTCTCTCGGCGGTGGCGGCGTTGACGCTGGCGCCGGCACTGTGCGCGCTGCTATTGCGGCCGGCCAGTCATGACCGCCCGAGCGGTACGCTGGGGCGTTTCTTCGCCTGGTTTAACGGCCTGTTCGCAGCGTTCACCAGGGGTTATGTCGGCTCGACCGCGGTCTTGATCCGCCGCGCTGCGTTGGTCGCGCTGACCTTTGCCGTGCTGTTGGTGGCGATCTACGGTTTGCTGAAAACGCGGCCGACCGCCCTCGTGCCGGACGAGGATCAGGGTTATATGTTTGCCGTCGTACAGCTGCCACCGGCGGCGTCCTTGGAACGCACCAATGCAGCGGTCAATCAATTTACCAAGATCGCCCTGGCTACCGAGGGGGTGAGCGGGATCGCTTCGTTGTCGGGTTTCAATCTGCTCTCCGGCTTGTCGACCTCGTATAACGCCACGGCATTTATCCGTCTCAAGCCCTGGCATGAACGTGGCCCCGCTCAATCGGCACCGGCAATTTTGCGCAAGTTGATGGGGGCGGCCAACGGCACGATCAAGGATGCCAATGTGCTGATGTTCAATCCGCCATCGATCCGCGGTTTGGGTACTGCCGGCGGCTTTGAGTTCATCTTGCAGGACCGTGCTGGTGGCGACGCCAAACAGTTCTCCCAGGTGTTGCAGAACTTCCTCGCTGAGGCGCGCAAGCGTCCCGAGCTGGGCTTTGTCTTTGCCAGCTACGATGACCGTATTCCGCAGATTGAATACGAAGTCGATCGCGACAAGGTGAAGAGCTACGGCATCGCGCTCTCCGATGTGTTCTTCACGTTGCAGACTTTTCTCGGCGGCTACTACCTCAACGACTTTAACCTGTTCGGCCGCACCTTCCGTGTGCAGGCGCAGGCCGAGGCGGCGGCGCGCGCCTATCCGGATGACGTCAAGCGTTTCTATGTGCGTAACGCCGCCGGCAGCATGGTGCCGCTCTCTGCGCTGGTCAAACCGAAGTCGATCAACGGCCCGGAATACTTCCAGCGCTACAACATCTATCGCGCGGCGACCATCAACGGCTCGGCCGCCCCCGGCTTTAGTTCGGGGCAGGCGGCGCAGGCGATGGAGGAGCTGGCGAAGTCGCTGCCCGCGGGTTACGGCTTTGAATGGACCGGTGCGGTTTATCAAGAGAAAAAAACCGGCGGCCAGACGGCGTTTATTTTTGCTCTCTCCTTGCTCTTCGTGTTTTTGGTGCTTGCTGCGCTGTATGAATCGTGGGCGATGCCGGTGGCGATTCTGTTGGTGATTCCCTTCGGTGTGCTCGGCGCGTTTTCTGGCCTGGCCATGCGGGAGTTCGCCAACAACGTGTATGCGCAGATCGGTCTCATCATGCTGATCGGTCTGGCGGCAAAGAACGCCATTCTGATTGTTGAGTTTGCCAAGCTGGCGCGCGAGAGGGGCGAGTCCATTGTTCAGGCTGCGTTAAAGGGGGCGGAGCTGCGCCTGCGGCCGATCTTGATGACTTCCTTTGCGTTTATTCTGGGCACGGTGCCGCTGGCGATTGCCACCGGTGCGGGGGCCGGTGCGCGGCAGTCGCTGGGCACCACGGTGGTGTTCGGCATGCTGGCGGCGACCATGATCGGTATCTTTGTGATTCCGGTGTTTTATGTGGTGATCCAGCGGATCAGCGAACGCCGGCGGCCTTTCCGTAACGACGAGTCGCAGGCCTAGTATGAAAAAGAACATGCGTAACCTGATGGTCCTTGCAAGCGCCACGCTGCTCGGCGCCTGTGCCGTTGGCGGCGACTACAAACGCCCTTCACTGAACACGCCGGAGAGCTTCCGTGGCGCGCCATTGGCCTCGGGTCAATCGCTGGCCGAGATGGCGTGGTGGCAGATTTATCAGGATCCGGCGTTGAACACGCTGTTGCGCGCAGCGCTGGAAAATAACTACGACGTACGCATTGCGCTGACCCGTATCGATGAGTTTCGCGCCGTCGCCGGTATAGCCGGTTACGGTTCGATTCCGACGGTGAACGCCACCGGCGGTGCAACGCGTTCGCGGATTACGACGGTGGGGCCGACACCTTTGCCTTCGACCGTGTCGCCCGTGCGCACAACACTCGGCGGCGAAATCAGCGCCTCGTATGAAATTGATTTCTGGCAGCGTATTGCCAACATCAATGCGGCGGCACGCGCCGATTTGCTGGCTTCTGAATTCGCCAGCGACACTACCCGCATCAGCGTGCTGTCGAACGTTGCGACGACTTATTTTGGGTTGCGCGCCCTCGATCAGCAAAAGGTGATAGCGCAGAAGACGGTCAGCCTGCGCGAGGATTTTCTCAAGCTCACACGGGCCCAGTTTGAGCGCGGCGTGGTGCCGGCGCTCGATGTGAATCGCGCTGATGCCAGTGTCGCCATCGCGCGCCTGCTGCTCACCGATTTGAATGCACAGATTGTGCAGGCCGAAAACCTGTTGCAGATATTGACGGGGTCGATGCCGGGACCAGTGGTGCGTACTGCGGCTGATGTTGAGGGGCTGGCCCCGATACCGGATGTGCCGGTTGGCGTACCGTCGACGTTGCTGGAGCGGCGCCCCGATGTGCGTCAGGCCGAAAACGTCCTGGTCGGTGCCAATGCGCGACTGAAGGCGGTCAAGGCCTCGTTGTTCCCGAGTATCTCGCTGACCGGTGCGCTGGGTTCGCAAAGCCGCGAATTTGGCAATCTGTTTACCGGGCCCGCGCAAACATGGTCGTTCGGGCTGGGTTTGTTACAGCCGATCCTGGATGTCAATCGCAACCGCTATCAGGTGGATATTTTTTCGGCACGCGAACAGCAGGTGATACTGGGTTATCAGCAGACTGTGGCGCAAGCCTTTCGTGAAGTCGGCGACGCGCTGGCAGCGCGCGCCGGTTATGGCGAGGCGTTGGGATTGCAAAATCAACAGGTCGCAGCCTTGCGTGCAGCACGCGAGCTGGTCGCCAAACGGTATGCCGCGGGTTACTCATCCTACTTTGAGGTCATCGACGCCGACCGTGTATTGCTCGACGCCGAACTCGCACGCGTGCAGGTCTTACGCAACACCAATACCTCGCTGGTGCAGCTCTACAAGGCGCTGGGCGGCGGCTGGCAGCTGCCACCCGGGGGTTAGCGCATGAAGCAAACCGATGCGGTGAGCGCTTGATGGATCGCGCCCACCAGCGGCTGATATAAGCGCCGAAACTCATGATCACCATCCGAAAATCCAGCGAACGCGGACACGCCCATCACGGCTGGCTTGAGAGCCGGCATAGCTTTTCGTTTGCCGATTATCACGATCCGCAGCACATGGGTTTTGCCAGCTTGCGCGTGATCAATGAAGACATCGTGCAGCCCGGTATGGGCTTTGGCACGCACGGGCACCGTGACATGGAGATCATTACCTACATACTCGAGGGCGCACTCGCCCATCGCGACAGCATGGGCAATGGATCGGTGATCCGCGCCGGTGACGTACAGCGCATGAGCGCGGGTCGCGGCGTGCAACACAGCGAATTCAATCACTCGCCCGACGCGTTGGTGCATTTTCTGCAAATCTGGATTCTTCCCTCGGCGCCCGGCATCGAGCCCGGCTATGAGGAAAAAAATTTCGATAGCGCGTCCAAGCGCGGTACGCTGCGCCTGATCGCCTCGCCGGACGGGCGTGATGGCTCGCTGCGGATTCATCAGGATGCGGCCATGTATGCGGCGCTGCTCGACGGTGCCGAACGCTTGTCGCATCCGCTGGTCAGCGGGCGCTGTGTCTATGTGCATGTCGCGCGCGGAACGGCGAGCATCAATGGTCAGGCGCTGCTCGCCGGGGATGCGGCCAAAATTCAGGACGAGCCGATGATGACGCTGGAACAAGGTGATAACGCCGAGATTCTGCTGTTCGATCTGGTTTAATTGTTTGCACACTTAAGGGGGCATCGCATGACATCATTCCGTAAATATGCAGCGTTTGTTTTGATTTGCAGCGCGCCCGTCGCGTTCGCGGCCGCGGCCAACGCTGCCGAGCAATACACCATCGATCCGGCGCATACCTTTCCGCGCTTTGAAGTCAGTCACTTTGGTTTTTCCACCCATCGTGGCCAGTTCAATACCACCGCCGGCAAGCTGGTGCTCGACCGTGCAGCGAAGACCGGCAGTATTGAAATCACCGTGCAGACTGCATCGGTCGGTACTGGCGATCCGCGCCTGGAGACGGAGCTGCGCAGCGAAAAGTTTTTTAATGTTGAGAAATTTCCGCTGATGACGTTCAAGTCGAAGAACGTTAAATTCAACGGCGATGTGCCGGCGAGTGCCGATGGCGAGCTGACTCTGCTGGGGGTTACGCGTCCGCTGACGCTGGCGATTACGCAGGTTAAATGCGGTACCCATCCGCTGAATAAAAAAGATGATTGCGGTGCCGAGGTGACAGGCAACCTGAAACGTTCGGATTTCGGCATGAAGACTTTTATCCCGATGGTGGGCGACGACATCATCCTGCGCATACAGGTCGAGGCCTGGAAGGACTAACCGGCGGTCGACGCTCTAGCGTGATCGGGTTAGATTTCAGTCATGAATTGCGTTGCCGGGGGATCGTTCGATGGATAAATATCTGGATAAATACGCGGCACGGCTGGCGCATTACGGTCCGCTGGCCGCGCGTATATTGTTGGCGCAGGTTTTTATTGTCTCGGGGTTTGGCAAATGGAAGGCATTCGCGGCGACGGCGGCCTTTATGGCTAATCTGGGTTTGCCCGCCGCGCAGTCGCTGCTGGTGCTGACGATTGCGCTCGAACTCGGCGGTGGCATCCTGTTGGTGCTGGGCTGGCAGGCCCGCGCCCTGGCGCTGGCGTTTTTTGTGTTCACTTTTTTGACCGCCGTGGTTGTGCATCCGTTCTGGAGCGCCGAAGCGCAGAATCTTGGCGGGCAGCTCAATAATTTCATGAAGAACCTCGCCATCATGGGGGGCATGCTATACGTGGTGATACACGGGCCAGGGCCGCTCAGTCTTGGCGGTAGTCAACGGAACGCCCCGCACGTTCCGCAGAATAAAAAACGTTAGCGGCGGGCCGCGGGTCGCCGACAACTTTCATTGGGAGAACACATGCTGGAAAAAAACGCCGTCACTGCAACTGCGATTCACGAACTGCTTGCGCGCCGCTGGAGTCCCCGCGCCTATGACAAAACTAGGCCCGTCAGCCAGGCGCAGATACTCTCGCTGCTTGAGGCGGCGCGCTGGGCACCATCCTGCAATGGTGATGAACCCTGGCGCTATCTGGTGTGGAATCGCGCCGACGACGAGGCGGGCTGGCAGCAGGTGTTTGACACCTTGTCGGAGAACAACAAGAAATGGTGTGCTAATGTGCCGCTGTTTATTCTCTCCTGCGCCGGCAGTGTATTCGGGCACAGTGGCAAACCGAATCGCCACACCCAACACGACACCGGTATGGCGACGCTTAATCTGTCCTTGCAGGCGGTGGCGCTCGGTCTGGTTGCGCATCAGATGGGCGGCTTTGACAGTGAAAAAGTCCGCGCCGCTTTTGCGATCCCCGCTGAATTCACGCCGATGTCATTGATCGCGGTGGGTTATCAGGGCGAACCTGAAGTGCTGCCGGAAGATGTGAAGTCGAAGGAGCTGGCGCCGCGCAAGCGCAAGCCAATCGGCGAGTGCTTCTTTGCCGGCGGTTGGGGCAAGCCGTACGGCGGCTAGTTGATTTCACCGTAACGCCCTGCGGGCGGGCGGCGGCGCCGGAATTTAGGCTTAGCCGCCCGCTGCGGGATGCTTGTGGCTGGGCGCCGAG
>CAIWNB010000118.1 GCA_903913965.1 uncultured beta proteobacterium | reverse complement strand
GGTAGGTCCCAGTCAAACCATCAAAGAGGAACATCATGAAACAAACCCTGCGTCTGGTTGTTACGTTATTGATCACAGGCATGTTCGCCGTGGCGGCTGCGCAAGGGCTGCCCGGTGCTACCGTGAAAAAGGATGAGGGCGTCGCCAAGGACGCACCGAAGCGCGAGGCCGGCAAGGACAACTGGCGCGAGCGCTGCCGCAAGGATCCGCAGGAATGCGAAAACAAGAAGGCGGAAATGCAGAAAAAGCGCGAGGAATGCCGCGCCAATCCGGATCAGTGCAAAGCCGAGCGCGCGGCGAAACGTGAGGCGCATTGCAAGGACAAACCGCAGGAATGCGCCGAGGCGCGCAAAAAAATGCAGGAAACACGCGAGCAGTGCAAAGCCGACCCGGAAAAATGCCGTGCCGAAAAAAAAGCGCGGCACGAAGAACGCTGCAAGGCTGATCCCAAGCGTTGCGAGGAAATGAAGGCGCAGTTCGAAAAAAGGCGTGAGGAATGCAAGGCGAATCCGGAGCAGTGCAAGGCACCGGGGGGGGCGCAAGGCTGAATCCAAATAAGCTTTCCACTGGCGGCTACAAACATGGGTAAACGCTGGCTGTTCCTTCTACTCGCCGTGCTGCCGCTGGGGGCGGTTGCGGCGCCGATGGGTTTTGACGAGGCCCGTCATCTGCTCAATCGCACCAGCTTTGCGGCGGGACTCAGTGACATTGAGTCCTATGCCAGGCTGACCCGTGTGCAGGCGGTGGATCAATTGCTCGGCTTGACCGGGGCTTCGCCGGTGACGCCGCCGCCGTCCTGGGTCGGTGAGTATGAGTCGCCCGCGAGAATGCGCGATGCCAGCGAAGAGGAGCGCAAGCTCTTTCAGCGCCAGCAGTTTGTGAAGGGGGGCGAATTACGCGCCTGGTGGCTTACCGAAATGCTCGTCACTCCGTCGCCGCTGACTGAAAAAATGGTGCTGTTCTGGCACAACCATTTCGTCTCCAGTCTGCAGAAAGTCCGCTCGCCGGTATTGATGTACCGCCAGAACCAGTTGTTGCGCAAATATGCGCTCGGCTATTTCGGCGACCTCTTGCACGCGGTGGCGAAAGATCCGGCGATGGTGGTGTATCTCGACAGCGCATCCAATCGCAAGGGACGGCCGAACGAAAACTTTGCGCGCGAGGTCATGGAGTTGTTTACCCTCGGCGAAGGACGTTACAGCGAGCAGGACGTCAAAGAGGCGGCACGCGCCTTCACGGGTTGGAGCATCGATCAGGAGCGCGGCGAATTTGTTTTCCGCCAACCGGCGCACGACGCGGGTGTGAAGAATATTCTTGGCAGCAGCGGAAATTTTGATGGCGATGCGGTGCTTGATTTATTGCTTGCCCAACCGCAGACCGCCGAATTCGTGGTGAGAAAACTCTGGCGCGAATTCGTTTCTCCGCAGCCCGATGCCGCCGAGGTGACGCGCATCGCGCGCCTGTTTCGTGATAACCGCTACAACATCCGGGTGGTCTTGCGTGCTTTGCTGACCGCCGATGTTTTTTATGCGCCGGAGAATCGCGCGGCCTTGCTCAAATCACCGGTTGATCTGATTGTCGGCAGCTTGCGCCAGTTCCGCTTTGAAACCGGCGAGGTGACGCCCTTCGTCAACGCCTCGCGCCAACTCGGCCAGGATCTTTTCGCGCCGCCGAACGTAAAAGGCTGGCCGGGCGGGGAGGCTTGGATCAACAGCGCCACGCTGCTCAGGCGCAAACAATTGCTCGAACGCCTGTTTCGCGCACAGGAAATGCGGCCGGCCGTCGCGCCGGTGCGTGCCGAGATGGATATCTACTTTGATAGCGAGCGCTGGTTGCAGCCCTTCGCGGACGCTGACGCACGCTTGATTAAAGTTGTGCTAGCCACCGATCCTGCTTCAAGTGTCGTGAGCACCGCACACGGCTTGCCGCGCATACGCGAGCTGGTGCTCGACCCGGCGTATCAACTCAAATGATTTTGTATTCGACGGCATGGAGGACATCACAGCATGAATAGACGCGATTTTTTGGCGGCGGCAGGTGCCGCCACACTCACCGCGTGGCTGCCTGCGTCCGCTCATGCCGCCGCTGCGGGGCGTTATGAAAACCTCTTGATTCTGATCGAGCTCAAGGGCGGTAACGACGGGCTCAACAAGATCATTCCTTACGCCGACCCCTTGTACCAGAGCCTGCGTCCGCGCATCGCCATCCCGCGTGAGCAGGTGCTGCAACTCGACGCCACCAGCGGCCTGCATCCGGCGCTGCAGCCGCTGCTGCCGCTGTGGGATGCGCGAGAACTCGCGGTGGTGCAAGGCGTTGGTTATCCGGCGGCCAATCTGTCGCACTTTCGCTCGATTGAGATCTGGGATACCGCCTCGCGCAGTGATCAATATCTGAGTGAGGGCTGGCTGGCGCGGGCGTTTGCCGAGGCGCCGGTACCATCTGCATTTGCCGCCGATGGTGTGGTCGTCGGTTCGAATGAAATGGGGCCGCTGGCCGGTGTCGCTACGCGTGCGCTGGCACTGAACAACCCCGGTGAATTCATGCGTCAGGCGCGGCTGGCCGGTAACGAGGGCGTTGCGCGTAATGGCGCGCTGTCGCATATCCTCAAGGTCGAGCGTGATGTGAAGCAGGCGGCGGCTAATCTGGGTAACAACTTTTCATTGCGCAGCGAATTTCCGAACCATGCGCTGGGCAATGCTTTAAAAACGGCGGCACAGGTGGTCGCCAGCAAGGCGGGTGTGGCGGCGATCAAGGTCTCACACAACGGCTACGATACTCATGGCGGACAACAAGGCACACAACAGCGGCTGCTGCGCGAGCTGGCCGAAGGCATCGCAGCGTTGCGCACCGCACTGCAGGAAATCGGCCGCTGGGACAGCACCTTAATCATGACCTACTGTGAGTTCGGCCGCCGTCCGCGTGAAAATCAGAGCGGTGGCACTGATCACGGCACGGCCAACGCGCATCTGCTCAGCGGTGGCCGCGTGCGTGGCGGGCTCTATGGTGCGGTGCCCGCACTCGACCGCCTTGATGGCAACGGTAACCTGCCTTTTGCCGTCGATTTTCGTGATCTTTATGCCACCACGCTGGATCGCTGGTGGGGGGTGAGTCCTGCAGCGGTACTCAACGGGCGCTATAACCCGGTCGAATTCTTGCGCGCCTGAAGCGCTTGGGCCACTCGAGTTCCGTCTTAAAAACGCACTGTTTTAGCCGCTTTTCAGGCGCTGGAGGCCGGCTTTTACGACGCTTTGCCCTGAATTCGGCTATGATTCAGTCACGGGAGGAACCCGGGGCTGCTGCCGAGCTCTTCGGTAAGCGTATGTAAGCATTGGAAAAAATATAATCGAAAGTCTGCCATGCTCGCCACTAGAATTCGCCAGAAAGACGGGATTTTCTATCTAGCCAGTTACTCCGCTAAGGAAATCCTCGGCAAAGTGCGGTTTATCAGCCGTTATTACGACGAAGACGAGCAAATTTTGCCGCAGACGGTGCCGCAACACGATGAAATCGCCCAGTTCATCGCCCGCGTTGAACGCACCGACGCCGCTTTTCAGCGGCAACTCTCGCGCGCCAAAGTGCGCTCGCTCAAGAATTTCTACGAAATGGCGGTCACACAGCCGCCGATCCCCGGCACGGTTTTGCTGTTTACCAGCGACATGCTCAATTTCCGCCCGCTCGAAGGGCAGGAGACGGTCGGCCAGCTGCAGGATCCGACCTCCAAGTTTTTGATCATCGACGGTCAGCACCGGCTGGCGGCGCTGAAGTTTTATCTCGCCGAACACCCCGAAGAGGCCAAAAATATTGATGTGCCTTGCGTCATTTTCGACGGCCGCAGCGAAGACTTCGCCGCCGAGATGTTCGTCATCATCAATTCAACGCCGACCCGCATTAACAAAAGCCATCTGGTCGATCTCTACGAGCGTGTGTCCTGGGCCGACCCGGATCGTCGTTTCGCCGCGCGTCTGGTCGACAGTCTGTATAGCGAGGCCGACAGCCCGTTGCGTTATCGCGTCAACCGGCTTGGCGGGCGCAGCCAGAAAGAGAAGTGGATACTGCAGGCCGAGCTCTTCAACGAGCTCTACCGCTGGGTACGCGCCGACTGGAAGAAGATCAAGCTGGCGTCCAACAGTTATCGCGAAGCGGAAAAATATTACGAAGTGGCGCGCGATTTTCTCAAGGCCGCGCATAAGGCGTGGGGCGATGCCTGGGCTGGCGACGGTTATATGGTGACCAAGCCGGTGACCTTGAAAGCGATGATCCGTGTCTGTGCTGATCTGGCGCGCGAAGATGCCCTGCCGGTCGATGGCCGTCCAAAACGCTGGGAGCAGCGGCTGGCGGTGTGGAGCGAGCAGCAGAAAGCGTTCCGCGTGGAAGGTTTCTACGAGCGTTTCCCCGCCAAGGGCGAGGTCGAACGTGTTGCCCGCATCCACCGCGATCTCGCGCGTGCGGCGAATATCGAAATTCGCAGCCCTGCCAAGGCCGAGAAATAAACCCCGGGGCGCTGCGGCGCGCTTGCTGCGGATTGTTCGTATTGTTCGTGTTGT
>CAIWNB010000117.1 GCA_903913965.1 uncultured beta proteobacterium | reverse complement strand
CGATGGTGACTGGCTGGTGCGACTGCGTTGATTTGAGTATGGCTTCAAGCACCGCCACGCCGTGTGCTTCATCGCCGCCGGCGACCGCCAGCGGACGCTTGGCTTTGATGGCGTCGGCAAAGTTTTCGAGCTCGAGCCGTTCGGTGCTGGTCTGCGGAAAGGTGATGAGCTGCGGTTTGTGATGTACATGCAGATTGTCCGGGTTGACGTAACAGACACGCATTTCCCAGGTGGTCAGATGCTGCACATCGCCGACCTCGGCCCAGCCCTTGGAGCCGAACACCTGCATGCGCCAGGTCTCGGCGGTGGCGATGAAAGTGCCCAGATACCCGGTGGCGCCGTTCTTAAAGCGGAACAGCATCGAGGTGGTGTCGTCGATGCCGTAGTCGAGCGTGCGGCGGTAGCTCTGTGCGTAGACGTTATCAACCTGCCCTGACAGATACATCATCGCATCGACGACGTGTACGCCGCGCCCGGTCATGCCGCCGGCCGGGCCTTCTTCAGGGCGCAAGCGCCAGTGTTCTTTACCAAAGCGATAAACGCTGGGGCCGCAGAAGTTGCCTTCGATATGCTGGATCACGCCGAGGCGCCCGTCTTCGAGCATGCGCTTCATTTCCTGCAGCGCCGGCTGAAAGCGCCAGTTGTAGCCGACCGCCAGCGTGACCTTGTGGTCGGCGCAGACCTTAAGGCAGGGCGCGGCCTCGGCGCTTGTTAGTGTGAGTGGTTTTTCAGTGAAGACATGTTTGCCGGCCTTGGCTGCCGCGGTGATGAGTTCAACGCGTTGGGTATGCGGAGTGGCCAGTATCACTGCATCGATTTTTGGATCAGCGAGCAGCGCCGCCACCGAGTCGACCAGCGGAAAGCCCTGCTTGGCGGCGTAGTCGACTGCTTCCTGTGCGCGGGTGCGCGTGGCACCGGCGACAACGCGGATCTTGTCGCTCTTGCCTTGAATGCTACTGACGAGGTTTTGTCCCCAGCGGCCGAGGCCGATGATGCCTGCATTGATCATTGCGGTTCCTTGACGGGTCGTTTGTGCGGAATGGCGCGTTGTATACGCCGTGATTTCACAGTGATTTTAACGGATCGCGGTGGCGGTGTCGGCGGCAATCCGCGGCGTGGCGGGGCCGCGTAGTAAAATGGCGTTTTATCTGGCGTATGGATCATGATCAGAACCCGCTTCGCACCGAGTCCGACCGGTTACCTGCACATCGGTGGCGCGCGCACCGCGCTCTTTAGCTGGGCTTACGCACGCCAGCGCGGCGGCAAATTCATTTTGCGGGTTGAGGACACTGACCTCGAACGCTCTACGCAACAATCAGTGCAGGCCATCCTCGACGGCATGCAATGGCTGGGGCTGGATTGCGACGAGGGGCCATTTTTCCAGATGGAGCGCGTTGAGCGCTACCGCGCGTTGGCAGAACAACTGGTCAACGAGGGCAAAGCCTATCGTTGTTATTGCAGCAAGGAAGAACTCGAACAGATGCGCGAAGCGCAGCGCGCACGCGGCGAGAAGCCGCGCTACGACGGACGCTGGCGTGACTCGACGCAAAAGCCGCCGGCTGGCGTCACGCCGGTGATCCGTTTTAAGAACCCGGAGGCGGGCGAGGTCACCTGGAACGACGAGGTCAAGGGCCCGATCATCGTCGCCAACGCCGAGCTCGATGATCTGGTGATCATGCGCGGTGACGGCGTGCCGACCTATAACTTCGGGGTGGTGATCGATGATCTCGATATGAACATCACCCACGTCATCCGTGGTGACGACCACGTCAACAACACGCCGCGCCAGATCAACATCTACAAGGCGCTGGGCGCGACGCTGCCGAAGTTCGGCCATGTGCCGATGATCCTTGGCAGCGACGGCGAGCGTTTGTCGAAACGTCACGGTGCGGTCAGCGTGATGCAATATCGCGACGACGGTTTTTTGCCGGAAGCGATGATCAATTACCTTGCGCGGCTCGGCTGGTCGCACGGCGACAATGAAAAATTCTCCCGTGAGCAACTGGTTGAATGGTTTGATTTGGCGCATGTCAGCAAATCACCGGCGCGTTTCGATCCGGACAAGCTGCTGTGGTTGAACCAGCAATACATGCGCGAGGCGGAAACGCCGCGCCTGGCCGAACTGGTTCTGCCGTTTCTCGCCGCTGACGGTTGTTCGACCACCGGCGGTCCGGCCTTGCCGGCGGTGATTGATTTGCTGCGCCAGCGCGCCAGCAGTCTGCACGAGCTCGCCGATGCGGCGGCATTCTTTTACCGTCCGTTACACGCCACGACGGCGTTGCGTGAGCAGCATTACACCCCTGAGGCGCGGCCTGCGCTGCAGGACCTGCATACGCGCCTGCAAGCGGTGGCGTGGGAGCGCGCCGCTATCAACGATGTGATCAAGGCGGTGGTCGGTAGTCATGCTTTGAAGATGCCCAAGCTGGCGATGCCGCTGCGGGTGATGGTCACCGGCTCGGCGCAAACCCCATCGATCGACGCCACACTGGAATTGATCGGCAGGGAAACCGTGTTGTCGCGCATGGCGGCCGAGTTGGCGCTATTCCCGGGCTGACATTTTCTTTACAGGGTTGTGCTGCATCGGTATAATCCGCGGTCTTTCGTGGGGGTATAGCTCAGCTGGGAGAGCGCTTGCATGGCATGCAAGAGGTCAGCGGTTCGATCCCGCTTACCTCCACCAAATTTGCAGCACGTATCACGTATCTTGTAGCACGCAGTAAATAGTAATTGCCTCGTAGTCCCCATCGTCTAGAGGCCTAGGACATCACCCTTTCACGGTGAGTACCGGGGTTCGAATCCCCGTGGGGACGCCAATACATTCAAGGCGTTATGGATAATGTATTGGTCGTCGGTCTGCACGTGCCAAACTCCTGCCAAACAGATGTCGCAGCCTGGATCAGCGATCCCGAGGTTAATGCTATGCGGGAGATTTGGTTGGCTGTGAATGGCGTGCAGACAAATCGGCGCCCGTGAAAATATTTATCTGTTATTGAAATCGTGCGTATTTTCTTGCGCAGACTCGAGTGGCCCGAGTGACTTGAAGCGCGTGCTCTTCGTGCCGGCTGGCAAATGGCGCGTTTTACGCCCGTGCGGCAACACCACTCGCGCCGAAGCCAGATCGTAAGTATTCTCTTTCAACAATTATTTTGTCAGACCCAAATCGCTCAGGAAGCCTTTGAGCGACGCATGATCCTGGTCCATGAGCTTGCGCATTTCGCGCGCGCCCGCAAAATCGGCAGTCCAGAAATTGCTGTCAATGTCATGCTTCCATTCGTCGGTATCGGTCAGGCGCTTCAAGACGCGCTCCCAGAACGCCACCTGCGCCTCACTCATGCCCTTGGGCCCCAACACACCACGCCACTGCGACACCACGGTGTCGTAACCCAGCTCACGCCACGTCGGCACATCCGCCAGTGGTCCAGGCAGTCGCCGGGGCGACGACACCGCGAGCATACGCACCTGCTTGCTGGCGGCAAGTTGCACCGCGAGCGCAGCGGTGACGGGCACGACATCGATATGACCACCCAGCATCGCCGTCAGCGATGCCGAGCCTGCGTTAAAAACTACATTGCGCAGCGCTTTGATTTCGACACCTTCGGCACGCAACGGCGCTGCCACCGACTGATGTATCGGATTGCCGAGACTGGTCGCGATGCCGAAGCTCACGCTCTGTGGGTTTTTCTTCACGCGCCCCACCAGATCTTTGCCACTGAGAATCGCTGAATCGGGCTTGACCGTGATCACCATGTATTCGGAAAACAGATGCGCTACCGGGGTGAACTCCGTGTAGCTCGGCCCGCGTCCGGCGATGTGATTGGTGAGCAGCGCCTTTGACGCAATCATCAGCGTGTGGCCATCGCCGGGCCGCGAATTCAGGTAGGTGTATGCCACCACGCCGCCGCCACCGAGTTTGTTGGCGATAGTGACCGGCACGTCGATGTGTTTCTTGTCCTGCAGGATGCCCTGCATCTCGCGCGCCGTGCGGTCCGGGCCGTTACCCGGCGGCGTGTTCACCACGATCTCTACGGCTTTTTCGGGTTTCCAGTCAGCGGCAATACTGGCCGAGCCAAAACCCAGTATGCACAATGCTGCGAACCAGCACCGTGTTACTCCCGCGAAGGCGGGAGCGCACAACCGTGTCGCCACTCGTACTTCCCTATGTGTTCCCGCCTTCGCGGGAGCGACAGTACCGATCATGCGCTTTTTACGAAACATCTCCTCCTCCTTCACATACAACAGGGCATAGAAAAAAACTTTTTTCGTTTCGACAACTATATCGCTAGCCAAGCATTCACGCGACGTTTTGTGGAAATTTCTCCCTTGCGATGACTCTTTGAGCCCTACATCGTCCCCAATCGCCTCACTCCGACGGCGACACACGAGCGAAGGCCGCGTCGGCGAGTGTCGTGATATCTACCGCCCTTTCCCGGATGTGATATCCAACTACTTTATCCATTGCCGCCCGTAGTCATCAGTAGCATTTGCGTCTGCCAGATGCGGCGCTCCATATCGCTAGCACCGTCAGCGTATCCCTTGTCGTATGCGTCTTTCAGTTCTTCAGGGGTAGGCTTGATTTTCTGCTTCCGAACTCTTGTTTCAGGATGCTCACTATCTTCACGCATTACTGCCCCTTCGTTTGGTATCCCCGAGATGGTTCTTTTCACAACGATTACTTCTAGGTTAACTATTTCTGATCAGAACAGCAGGTTCGATTTAATCGGCATGGACATCAACCATCCATCCATATGCCGCAGATTCGCAATCGCGCTTCTACGCATATCATTTTTTAAGGGGTTTAAACCGGCTCTGAGAATGGCGCCAATCTACCCTTAAGAAATTTTTGCGGATGCACCCATCCGTGATTTCTCTGCAGCCAATAATCTTTGGATATGTAGCCGCTGATCCATGAGGTTTTCTTTTTTACCAGCCGCATGCCATGTCGGGCTTGGATTTCCAAAAACGTTTCACTGATATCCGATTTTACGACGCGCCCCAAATACCATTTCCCATCGATCCTCGCATCGACGAGGCTGCCAGTTCTGTAAATCTGCCAAAACCAGCCGATGTGAATTGCGAAATGCAGATGTGAAAAGTAACCCCCGTTTTCGTATGAAAAACTGCGGCCGATACTGCCGATTTTCTGACCCATCCGAACGGATTCACCGGGCGCAACGCAAACATAAGGGCCTAAATGAGCATGCAGTGAACAGAAACGCTCTCCCGATGGATGGCAGTGCTCGATGATGACCATAAACCCCCAAGACGCCTGACAACTCACATGACGAACAAGGCCGTTGGCTATGGCAACCACGGTTTGATGATCTTGCTGCCAGGAAACGTCTTCACCGACATGCGCAAGGCCGCCGAAAACATTATCGGTCTCTTTTTCAATATGGCCAAAGGAACGCCGTTTCGCATCAAAATAATCTCGAACCGGGGGTATTAATTCAGGTGCCGTTTCGCCGTAAAAGTCATCACGAAATTCGACAACACGATCAATTTCATCTGAGGCGTATAAGAATTTTTCTGTGGGAATGGCAAATAATTTCGCTTGTAGTTGAAATCGGGACACCCTCGTAAAAATAAACTCTTGGGTAAGATCTCCTTTGGTGCAGGCGGTCAACGGCTCGACTGATTCGGCATAACGATAAATTTCGAACGCATACTCCCTGTCCTTTGGGGTGGCCGCATTAATGAGAATTTTTATAGCATGCTGATAAGCGGCGGATGCTTCTCCCAATGTCGGTTTTCTGGCTTGCTTGCATGCGTTATTCATTGAAGTGTTACGGCGTTTAATCGCCCCTAACGCACACGACATGGCTGCCAGCGCATAAGGATCGCGCTCTGAGCCTATGGCCTCTTCGAGAAAGCCCGCCTCTCCAAGGGTGCCGTGCCATAAAAGATACTCTGCAGAAAGCTCACGAAGCTCTAGAATCACTTCGCGCAATGCTAGGGCTACACGGGTTCGTGTTTCGACTGAATCGTCATTCTGGTTGATCAATGACGCAATTGCCGGGAGTACAACACGGAGATTGTCGGCGCCCAGCATCTGCCGAGTGTGTTTTGTTAATGAAGGAGAATAATATCGAGGCAAAAATTTGGAAATGTTCGCCCAAAGCAATGGTTGCGTAATTATTTTTTCGGTGCGCATAAGATCTGGCTCCACCGCTTCCAGACGTTCGTAGGCTAGCCCGGCAATTTCTGGACTCTGATCGTCCAGAAGTGTTTTGCTTAATCTGGCTAATTCAGCAAGACCAGCATTTTTACCGACGACGATAGCCGCCATTTGTCTGGTATTAAGATCTGGATCTGCCAATAGCGTTGCAACAGGTTCCAAAGCGCTCGGATCCCAACAATGCTGCAGTGCATACAAGGTCACAGCGCGTAGCTTGGGGTCAGTTAGCCCCGGGAGTAAACCCGCGGTGGCGGCTGCACCGTAAGCTTTCAAAGACTTCGTGTGCAAATCGATGTGGTGGCCACAGCTCAAATCTGCAACGATCGCTGCGACAATAAAATCTAACCTGGACGGGCCGCCGTTACGCTCAAGGCTGATATTTGTAGAAGGTATCAATTTGTCATACGTCAAGAGGTCAGTGTGATGCAGTCGATGACGTCAAGGAATGGCGGTCTTTGACTGCTAGTGCCGTAACCGCTGACCCGGGGCGGCATGGATAGTCCGCCCCGGAGGTCATGTCATTTGCAGCGCGCGTTATTGCGCCCGCGCCTTGAGTTCTTTCATCTCGGCGTCGCTGCGCACCATCATCACGCCCATCTGGTTGGTGCGGTAAACCGGCATCACCACTTGTAGTTTCCCGCCGCGTTCGAGCAGTGCGATGTGACGTATTTCCGTGCCGCGCACCGGCAGGTCGAACGTCGTCCAGGCGTTGGTCGCAGGATCGAGTTTAACGATGCGATCCGAGGTCCACAGATTGCCCCAGACGTTGTGCTGGCTGTCGACGGCGATGTGATACGGCTGCATGGTCGGGTCGGGGAACTGGATGAAGCTGGTCTCCAGCGTACGCGTGTTGATCTTGGCCAGCGTGTTACCCCAGGAGTTACCCACCCACAGCACATCGGCGTTTTTATCGGTGCCCATGCGCCGCGGTCCCTGCGACCACGGCAGCGGGGTGTTGAAGCTGGCCCCCGTGAAGCTCGCGTAGAAGCTGCGGTCCTCCGGGCTCAGGCGGTCGAGTTCCGTCTGCAGTGCGGGCAGTTTTACCGTGATGGTTTTGCCGGTGGCGACGTCCCCCTTGCCGATCGTATCGACAGCCATCTGCGCCCACCAACCGTTACCGTCGCGGTCGCCGGCTGCGCCATAGGTGGCGATCGCCCCTTTGTTTGTCGAGGCCGGTGATTTGAATTCCGAGAAGCGTTCGGTTTGCGGATCAAAGCGCACCGCACCGTTCGGCGTCGAGGCCCAGATCTTGCCTTTGCCATCGACGTCCATGGTGACCGCGCCGCCGAGCGGCGACATGTCAGCCGGTGTCTGGTAGACGGTGATGGTATCGGTGGCGGTGTCGAGTTTGCCCAGACCGCGGCGGCCGGTATTGATGTCGAACCAGAAGTTGCCATCGTTGTCCCGCACCAGGCCGTGAGCGGTGGCGGCGTTACCCGCGGTGTTGGGCGTTCTGATGTATTTCACCGCGCCGGTTTTGGCGTCCACCTTGCCGATGGTCACTCCGCGGTTCGGGTTGTTGGCGGTGAAGTAGATGTTGCCATCGAGGCCCAGTCCGCCATCGTGCGGTACCTGGCCGATTTTGGAAGTTGTGCCGAGCGTCCAGTCAGTGCCGTCATTGGGGTTGTATTGCGTGCCGATACCCGAGTCCGGATTGAGCGGCAGGTCGTAGAGCGTCCACACCGCACGCGCTGACTCGCCGCTGGGCCGCGCCCGGCTGACGACCTTCATCGACGATTCACCCGGGCCACGGGCGCGCGCGAGGTAGGCCGCCAGCGGTTTCTGCACGCGTTCAATTAACGCGTTGGCTTTCGCCCCCGGTCCCGGATGCACGCCGTTATTCGGCACCACTTTCATGAGATCGATAATCTTGTTCCAGCCTGCCTCATCAAAGCGGAACTGCAAGGCGTAACTCGGCGTGTGGCAGGCGGTGCAATTGTTCATGAAGATTTTTTTCATAAAGGCATCTTCAGGCGTCGCCTCGGGTAATGCCGCCACCATCAATTCGCCGGGCAGTTGCCGGAAGCTGCGTTCTGCATCGGTAATTGGTTGCAGCGCCAGGTTCTGGCGCCGCTTGTTGTCGAGTTCAACCACACTGCGCGCTGTTTCAAAGCCGAGCGCTTGTGCCCAAACGCGATATTTGCCCGCCGGCAACGGTGGCAGAAAATACTGGCCGGTGGCGTCTGTATAGACGCTGGTCGTGATGGTCGAACCATCACGTTTTGCCGACACGGTCACGCCTTCGAGGGCCTGGCCGCTGCGCGCCGTAATGGTGCCCGAGAGCAGATGATCGGCCGCATACGATTGCGTACAGAACAACAGACCCACCATCACCACGGATACGAGAGTGCGAAGCTTGTGCATGGTAATTCTCCCCCAGACTGTATTTTTTTAACGGGCCGCTGTAGTGGCTGCCGGAACGGGCACGGTTCTCACATAATCAATGATGGCATCGACATCCGCTGTTTTCAGATAATGCTTGAAGGCGGGCATGCGCGCGCTGCCTTCCATGATGAAGATGCGCATGACCTCGTTGTTGGCGTTGGCCGACGCCTTGTTGAGCGGCGGTCCGTAGGTATTCGCATTCAGTGAGGCCTGCAGGTGACAGATGCCGCAGGACTGCGCAAACAGCTGGCGACCGTGTATCTGTTTTTCGGTCAGTGTGGTGCTTGTGGATTGTGCCGCTGCACCAGTTGTTAACGCGCAGGCCAAGACCATTGCGACGACAGTATTTCGCATCATCTTTCTCCTCCCAACTATTATTATGGTTTCATTATAGGCTGGAATTGAAGCGGCGATAGCACGTTGTCATGGGTTAATCCGGCCGGTATTGGGGCGGCTTGATGCGTCATAGCATACCGTCGCGGCTACTCTTCGATCTTGACGTTCGCCTGCTTGATGACTTTGCCCCATTTGGAGACTTCATCCTGCAGGAATTTTTCGAATTGTGCTGGCGATCCCGCCACCGGATCATTGCCCATTTGTATCATTCTTTCGCGCATGTCCGCACGTTGTCCGATGGTCTGGATCGCTGCACTGAGTTTTTCGACGACCGCCCGTGGTGTGCCCGCTGGCGCCAGCCAGCCGACCCAGGTGCCGCCGACCACGGCGACGCCGGTTTCCGTCAAAGTTGGTATTTCAGGCGCGGTTTGCAGACGTTTTTCTGAGGCCATGCCGAGTGCTTTTATTTTGCCGCCTCGCACATGCGGGAGCATCGCCGAGGGTGTGTCCATCATCAACTGGATCTGCCCGCCAATCAGATCTTGCAACGCCGGTGCGGTTCCCTTGTAGGGTACGTGGTTCATTTTGATGTCGGTGGTCAGCATCAGTAATTCGGTGGTCAGGTGCGCTGCAGCACCGATACCGCTGGAGGCAAATGCGAGCGTTCCCGGTTTGGCTTTGGCGAGGGCAACGAGTTCCTTCGCGTCTTTTACGGGTAACGTGTTGGTGACGCAGGCAATCAGGGGTGTCGTCGCCAGCAGCGAAACGGGGGCGAAACTTTTGATCGAGTCGTACGGCAACTTTGGATATAGCGTCTGGTTGGCGGCGTGCGCGGCAATCACGGCAAGCAGGGTGTAGCCGTCGGCGGAGGCGCGGGCAACGATTTCAGCGCCCAGTATGCTGTTGGCGCCCGGCCGGTTGTCCACCAGGATATTTTGATTGAACGCTTTTGCGAGCTCTTGCGCGTAGATGCGCGTCACCACATCGGTGATGCCGCCCGGCGTATAAGGCACCACCATACGGATTGAGCGGTTCGGATAATGATCCTGTGCGACCGCAGGTAATGACGGCCCAAACAGGCTGGCGGCGGTGGCCAGAAGACTAAAATATTTCTGATTCATGGGCGGCTCCAGTGCGAATAGTTGATTGGCAATCAGTGCTGCGATTGCATGAACTCGGATTCTTATGACCCCTGCGCGTTGAGTGTGCCGTCGGTGCTGTTCTCAATAGCCCATGGACGAGTTTAGGAAGGGAACCCTGCGTCCGACCAGGCTTTCGAGCATGATTAATTCCGCATCGGTGTGATTAATCATCGGTGCGCGTTGCAGAATTTCTCCAGCGCCTGGCCCCATCACATAGCGCGGCTGGTCGTGATGAGTCGTGCGCAGCGTTTCGCGGATAGCAGGGTCCGCAGTCGAGGTGATATCGATCTCGCCATAGCACAGGCAGACGTAGGCGCGTGCCGCTTCCACCTCGATATAGATGGCGGTGCCGCGGATGCCGATGGTTGCGGTCGTCGTATAAAGGGTTTTTCGTTCGCCCGGGGCATAGACCGACAACACCGCACCGGTAACGATCCGCATTCCGGAGATGAGGATTTCACCAAGAGTCCCTTGTGTCTCGATACGTGTGTTGGCGCGTAAGATAAATGCGTCTTTGTGAATGACGAAGACTACGCTGCTGGCGGCCCCTGTGGCAATCGAGTCGCCGGCTTTGATATCCATGCCAACACGTGCAGGGGAGCCGTTCACCAATACTTCCCCCTCGATGCGATAGACGCCTTTCTTGACCGATCCGGCGGCGAGGGCGCTGCGCAGGCCTGTCATGTGCGTGGCGACGAGCGCTGCGCTCATGCCCAGCCATCGTCTTCTTGGAGGTTTCATTAGGGAATCGCCTTGAAGTTCATTGAAAAACATTACATGCGTTGAGTATACGAGATCGGGGATGGAGCGTGACTTGCCTGACCGCGGCTTGACCGCAGCTTGACAATGGCATACTGTTTTGAAGCAATAAAAAAAACAAAAATCCTAAATAATCGAACCGGGGAGGATCACCATGTCTCATGAGCATGACGACAGCCGTCGTCAGGCGTTAAAGTCGGTTGCCGCCATCGGTGTCGCTGTGACACTGCCCGCCACCGTTCTCGCACCGTGCCAGGCGCAGGCGGCGGGTATCGCAGCGCCTGCATTGTCAGCACCATCCTTGAGCGTTGCCGAACGCGGGATACTCGAGGCCATCGTGGCGCGTTTGATCCCATCCGACGCGCAATCGCCCGGGGCCAAAGAGGCGCGGGCAGCCGAATATATCGACCGTGCGCTGGGCGGCGCATTGGCCAGTGCGCGTAACGCTTATACGGCAGGCCTGGCCGCACTCGACGCGTATGCGCTGGCTAGCAAGGGGGCGACTTTTGTTGCGCTGTCGGCGGACGATCAGGATGCGCTTTTGAGTGCCCTGGAGAAAAACACCGCTACCGGCTTTACGACTAACGCAGCAGCATTCTTTAATTTGCTGCTCGGCCACACTCTGCAGGGGACTTTTTGTGACCCTGCATACGGCGGTAACGCCGGCTTTGTCGGCTGGGATCTGATTGGTTATCCGGGTTTGCGCATGGCGGTGGCACCCGAGGAGCAACGCATGGGGGTGAAGGTCAAACCCTACCGGCAGTCAGCCTACGCTGACAGTAATCTTCCGAAAGGCGGCGGTCATGGCCACTAATCTTAAAAAAACCGATGTGGTGGTGATCGGGCTCGGCGCGGTCGGCGGTGTGGCGGTCTTGCCGCTGGCGCGAGCGGGGCTGAATGTGATCGGACTCGAAGCCGGCACCTGGCTGGATGCGACGGAGTTTGCCGCAGATGAAGTGAGCAATAATTTTCGCGGCTGGCCGCGGTCTGTACAAAAAGCCAATCACGAAATTCCCACCCACAGGCCGAACGACAAAGCGCCGTATTCGCCACGCTTTCCACTGCATCCGATGATGAATGCGGTCGGCGGCACGTCGATGCATTACTGGGCACAAAGCTGGCGCTTGAACCCGTGGGATTTCAAGGTTGCCAGTGAAACCGCCAAACGTTACGGCAAGTCGCGTATTCCGCAAGGCTCGACGGTCGAGGACTGGCCGTTCGGTCTTGAAGAACTCGAGCCTTTCTATGACAAGGTGGAGTATGAAGTCGGCGTGTCCGGCAAGGCGGGGAATCTGCAGGGGCGGATTGATCCAGCCGGCAATATCTTTGAAGGTCCGCGCCAGCGCGAGTATCCGATGCCGCCGCTGCGTGGCACTGAGTTCACCGAGCGCATGGGAGCCGCGGCCAAGCGTCTGGGCTGGCACCCGTTTAGCGGACCGGCGGCAATCAATTCCCAGGTCTACGACGGCAGGCCGGGCTGCGGCTACCACGGCTATTGCAATCGCGGTGGTTGCCACATTCAGGCCAAGAATTCGACTGCCGTCAGCACCATTCCGCGCGCGCAGAAAACCGGCCGTCTTAACGTGGTCGATCAGGCGCACGTGTTGCGTATTGCCGTGGACGAGCGCAGCGGTTTGGTGAGCGGGGTGTATTACCTCAAGGGCGGGCAGGAGTATTTTCAACCCGCCGACGTCGTGCTGCTCGGCAGCTATACCTATGAGAATGTGCGCTTGTTGCTGTTGTCGAAATCAAAGGCTTTTGCCAACGGTCTGGCCAACAATCACGGCCAGGTCGGACGGCATTATTTTTCGCACAACACCGGCTCCATGCTGACTGCGCTGTTCCCCTTCGACATCAATGCCTGGTATGGGATGCCCGCGCAGGGTGTCGGCGTCGATAACTATGCGGATGATAATTTCGATCACACGGGGCTTGATTTCATCGGCGGCGGCAACCTCTGGGTGTATTCCGATCGCCGGCCGATTGGTGCTGCCAGTATGACCACCTTCGGCAAAGCGCCGCGCTGGGGGGCGGCATGGAAATCATTTGTGCGTGAAAATGCCGATCGTTGGAATATCGCCTATCTGCAAAAAACCACCCTGCCTTACGAGGACAACTATCTCGATCTTGATCCGGTGGTGAAAGACCCGCTGGGCAATCCGGTGACGCGTATCACTGCGGATTTCAAAGATAACGAAAAGCGGGTCGGCGCATATATTCAGGATCGCATGACGCAATGGTTCAAGGAGGCCGGCGCGATTGCGATTGAGCGGGGCTCCGCCGGCACAATGGGGCCGTCCACACACGCCTATGGCGGCACGCGCATGGGCGACAACGTGGAAACCAATGTCGTCAACCGCTGGGGCTTTGCGCACGAGGTACCCAACCTCGGCATTATCGGTGGCTCGGTGATGGGCACCAGTGGTGCGCGTAATCCGACACTGACGGCGCAGGCGCTGGCCTGGCGCACCGCCGATTATCTTGCGCGCTCCTGGGGTTCGATCGTTAAGGGTTGATTAGGAGTCGATGAAGGGTTGAGCGCAGCGCTGGCGTTGCAGACAACTCCGGCGCTTATCTCGCCTGCCTGGGCGCATCGAAGGTGTAGCGCAATGCGATCCAGACGGTACGCGGCGAACCGGGTGCGAAAAACGTGGCGTGGCGGATGACATCGTTATTCGCCGCAGGCGGCGCAAAAGGACGTGCGACAAAATTACCATTCGCATCAAAGGCGGTGGGGCCGAGTTGTGCGGCGCTTGAATAATCACGATTGAACAGGTTCTGGATGCTGCCCGAAAAACGTAGCGCCGGTTCGATCTGGTATTGCATGCCGAGATTGAAGATTGCATAGCCGCCTGATTTACCGGAGCCCAGAAAGAGGCTGCCGTCGGGCTGATGCTGATTGTTTTCATTACCGCGGGCATACGAGCTGCCGACGGCCAGCATGTTGAGATTGAGGGTGAGCGCGGCGCTGGCGCGATAATCGGTGAATACCTTCAAGAGGTGTTGCGGCACCAACGGAATGCGGTTGCCGGGGTTGATGTTGATGCTGCCGTTCTCGGCGTCACCGCGCAGCGCCGCGTTGTTTGAGCTGTTGTTGGTGGCGGTCAGGGTCTCGGGTGATTCGAAGGTCGCGTTGATCAGGCTGTAGTTGGCGCCGAAGGTCAAACGCGATTGGCGGCCGCGCAGACCGAGCTCCAGGCCTTCACGGCGGGTCTTGCCGAAATTGCGAAAATAGCCAAACGCCTGATTGGGCGCGGCGACAAACATGATGTCATCGATATTTTCTGCGCGAAACACGCCGGCATTCCATTGCAGGTTTTCCGTCAGGCTGCCGTGCAGGCCGGCTTCCCAGGTTTTGGTAACGACCTGATTAAGCGGCGGGTCGCCGGCCATGCTGTTGGGCAGGCGGCAGGGTTGCGCCGGATTGGCGCAACCGAGTTCGATCGCCGTCGGCGTGCGGCTGCCTTCGTTGTAACCGGCATAGGCGGTGAGTGCGCGTGAATGCGTATAGGTGATGCCGATGGCCGGATTGAAGCGGCTGAAGTTGTGGTCGCCATCGAGCGAATTGGCACCTCCACCCGGATTGATATTGTCGGTGTTTTGTATGTTGCTGCGGTTAAAGCGACCGGAGAGCGTCAGATGCCAGGTCTCGCGCAGCGAGGTGGTGTTCGTGGAGTAGGCGCTCCAGGTGCGTGTGCGTCCTTCGAGATTGACGCGGTTGTCGAAGAATTCACCATTGATGCTGCCGCCGGTCACGCCGCCGTCAGCATAGGCATTGAGGCCGGTCACGCTGCGATCAGGGTTGAGATAACCGATCTGCGTCGACTGGTTGAATTTGATCCGGCTTTCGTCGACGCCGCCGCCAACGGTGAATTGGTTGCGGTGGCCACCCAGCGTACCCTGCCATGTCGCCTGGCCTGACAGACCAAAGTTTTGCTGCGCGGTGCTGGTGCGGTTAATCAGCGCGTTACATTTCTCGCCCGGTTCGGCATTGGTCGGGTCGGCGGGGGCGGCAATGACCTCGGCGATACATCTGGTGGAGGGGAACGGCGTGTTGGTCGAATTTTGTCCGGCACCATAGACATTCTGGTTGAGCGAACCTTCGTT
>CAIWNB010000116.1 GCA_903913965.1 uncultured beta proteobacterium | reverse complement strand
GAGCAGGCGGCGACGTTGTGAAAGCGGGCGTCTGTTTCCAGCAGGGTTTGCAGGGCATGACCGATGCCGCCACTGGCGCCAACGATTACCGCCATGCCACCGCTTGGCATCGCGTGCGCTACGCTCGCCGGATAGTTATCGCTCATGCGACGGCCTTTGGGCTACGCGCTGTTCAGCGCTGGTTGTCGCTGTGTTGGCCGGCGGCTGACGGTGTGGCGCGCCACAGTCCACGCAGCCGCAGAAAAATCCCGTAGAAAAATTCCAGGACGGTCAGCACCGGTGCGGTCGAGCACAGGCGTGCGGGCAGGGCGAGCGCGGGCAGATGTTTCCAGATTTCAATGAAGGCGGCCGCCCCGGACACCAGCGACCCGTCAGCGGCGCGCACATGAAAGCGGCCGAGTGCCGCTTCGCGTTCGAGATCGTTGCCGAGCGCACCGCTGTCGCAGCGCGAGGCATCCACCCATGTCAGGGCGTCGGCACCGCGCATGCCTTGATAGGTGCCGATCTCCCGGCTGCACAGCGGACAGCTGCCGTCGAAGTAGACCACGCAGCGGCGGCCCGCTGCGTCGGGGGTGGTGCCCATACGCTTAGCAGTCGCGGTTAAGAACGGAGGCGGTGGCGATTAGTTCTTCGAGCAGCGCCATCGAGGCCTGACCGGAACAGGTGAACGGATTTAGCACCGCTTTTTCGGCATATTTCAACAACAACGACGGATTGACACGGTTGATGTTGACCTGGCCCATGGTCCAGCCGCCGAAGCGACGTTCCGGGATTTCGCTATAACTGAGCAGACGCACGTTGAGATGCCGCGCGTCGCCGGCGATGGTGTTGTAGAGTTCGCAGACCTCGTCACGTCCGCCTTCGAGCACTTGCATGAAGAGGTCTTCGCCGTAGCAGAGGATGCCGCTGATGCCGCGCGGCGGATTTTTGAGGCGCGATTGTTCGAGTATGGAGTCCACCACGCTGGGGTTGATCGGGGTGGCGGGGCGGCTGGCGTAGAGCAGTCTGACGAGCATGGCGGCCTCAGTTCTTTAGATTAATGAGAGAGAGAAATTCGCGGCGCAGGGAAGCATCCTTGAGGAAGGAGCCGCGCATCACGCTATTGATCATTTTTGTTTCGCTGTCCTTGACGCCGCGCCAGTGCATGCAGAAGTGGTCGGCTTCCATCACCACGGCGAGACCGTCGGGGCTTACCTTGTTCATCAGCAGGTCGGCCATTTGCGAAATGGCTTCCTCCTGGATTTGCGGGCGGCCCATGATCCATTCGGCAAGCCGCGAATATTTCGACAGGCCGATCAGATTCGAATGCTCGTTGGGCATGAGGCCGATCCACAGGCGACCCATGATCGGGCAGAAGTGGTGGCTGCAGGCGCTGCGTACTGTGATCGGGCCGACGATCATGAGTTCGCTCAGATGCTCGGCGTTGGGGAATTCGGTCACCGGTGGTGCGCTGACATAGCGGCCGCGGAAGACTTCAGTCAGATACATCTTGGCGACGCGACGCGCGGTTTCTTGCGTGTTGTGATCGCTGACCGTATCGATGACCAGGCTTTCCAGCACGCCCTTCATTTTGCCTTCGACCTCATCGAGCAGGGCTTCAAGGTCCCCCGGCTCAAGAAAGGCGGCGATGTTGTCATTGGCGTGGTAACGCTGACGCGCTTCAATGATGCGCGTGCGGATTTTCGCCGAGACCGGTTGGTGGGTCGCGGCTGGCAGCTGTTGCGAGGTTTCGCTCATGGTTGTTGGTCGCACATTGTTTGATTGAGGTTGGGTCCGGTCATGCGGGCTCTGCCGTAAAGGCGCCGAACCGCGTTGGTAGTCTACGCTGCGACTGCTGGATTGATCCATCTGCGCTATTGCCGAATTTATTCCGGATTTCATTTTGTCTTGGACAAACTTGGCATTACTGGCTAGACTAAGTCTAATTAATCCTTCTGTCAATTAAATTGTCATGGACAAAAAAGTGCGCGAACGCCGCGCCGAAGCGGCGGTTTCGATTGCGGCCGTCGAACGGGAAACCGGTCTGTCCAAGGACACCCTGCGGGTGTGGGAGCGTCGTTATGGGTTTCCCACGCCGGCGCGCGACAGCAAGGGCGAGCGCGTCTATTCGTCTGCCCAGCTCGAGCGCCTGCGCCTGATCCGGCGCTGCATGGACGGCGGCCTGCGTCCGGGCAAGATTGTTGCCGCTTCGTTAACCGAGTTGCAGGCGCAAATCAAAAAGCTTGACGGGCGGCCGCGCCTGACCGCAGACGCTGGTTTGCACAACAGCATCGTCGATATGCTCAAAGCCCGCCAGATCGCCGGGATCCGCGACTACCTTGCGCACGCCTTGATGCGTTTTGGGGTGCAGCGGTTTTTGCTCGAGGTGCTGACGCCTTTGAGTGCCGAGGTTGGTCGGGCCTGGATCTCTGGCGAAATTGAAATTCACGAAGAACATGTCTACTCGGAGCAGATCCACCACTTGCTGCGGCAGGTGATCGCCTCGGCATCGCTGTCGCGTCAGACGCCGCGCGTGATGCTCACCACCCTGCCGGGCGAGGCCCACCAGCTCGGCTTGTTGATGGCGCACGCCAGTCTGGCCGTCGAGGGCGCCGATTGCCTGTCGCTGGGTGTGCAGACGCCGGCCTCCGACGTGGTGCGTGCCGCCAGTGCGCACGCCGTGGATATCGTCGGCCTCTCATTTAGCCTCGCATGCCAGCCGCGCAGCGCCTACGCGCAGCTGGCTGATTTGCGGCAGCGCCTCGATCCGCGCATCGAATTGTGGGCAGGCGGCGCGGTGTGGGAGCGCGTGCGCAAAACGATGCCCGGAACACGGCTGCTGGCATCCGTGTCCGATATTCCGCCGGCGCTGGCCGATTGGCGGCAACTTCATACGGCGCAGGCTGCCTGAACCAACCGGAAGCTATCCATGTCTGAATCGAATGCCGAACAGAAAATGCTCCAACCAAACACAGACAGCCCATCCGGTGTGCTCGCGATGCTAACGCGTCAGGCGATCAGTCTGAGTGAGCGCGGCTTGTTGCCCGATGCCGTGTTGCGCGCCGGTATCCGCAGCCTGATGCGCGAGCGTTTACAAGAAATTCATGCCGCTGATCCGGCCGCCGCTGCAGCGGACTGCGACGCGTTTGTGGCGGCATTGCGCGGCGCCGATGTGGCTTTGCTCACCGACAAGGCCAACGAGCAGCACTATGAAGTGCCGGCGGAATTTTTCGGCGGCGTGCTGGGGCCGCATCGCAAATACAGTTCCTGTTGGTGGCCGTCCGGAGTCGAGACGCTGGAGAGTGCGGAGGCGGCGTCGCTGGCTGCCACCTGTGAGCGCGCCGAATTGGTCGATGGTCAGCAGATCCTCGAACTCGGTTGTGGCTGGGGTTCGTTGAGCCTCTACATGGCGGCGCACTACCCGCAGAGCCGCGTGACCTCGGTCTCAAACTCGCATTCGCAGCGCGCCTACATTGAAGCAGAGGCGCTGCGGCGCGGCTTGTCCAACCTGCGTGTGATCACCTGCGATATGAACGTCTTTCAGATCGACGAACGCTTTGACCGCGTGGTGTCGGTGGAGATGTTCGAGCATATGCGCAACTGGCCGGAAATGTTCCGCCGCGTCAGCGGCTGGTTGCGTCCGGGCGGGCGTTTTTTCATGCACGTCTTTGTGCATCGCCTGACGCCCTATCTGTTTGTCGAGCGTGACAGCGGCGACTGGATGAGCCGCTACTTTTTCTCCGGCGGCATGATGCCCAGCGATGACCTGCCATTGCATATACAAGATGATCTGCGCCTCTTGAAGCGCTGGCGTTGGGACGGCACGCATTACGCGCGCACTGCCGAGGCCTGGCTTGAGAACATGGATGCCGGCCGCGCGACACTCTGGCCGGTGATTGCCCAAACCTATGGCGAGAAAGATGCCGCCGTCTGGTGGACGCGCTGGCGTTTGTTCTTCATGGCCTGCGCCGAATTGTTTGGCTATGACGGCGGCAATGAATGGTGGGTCAGTCATTATCTGTTTGAGCCGCGGGCATGAACCTCGCTGCGGCCCCATCGCCCGATCATCGCACCGCGCCATCACGCTTGCGTTTGGTGCTCAATGTGATCGCCTTTCAGTTCGGCTGGTTCGCCTGCGTGCTGGGCGCCGCGCACGACCAGCCGTGGTTGGGCAGTGCGGTGGTTGCCGTGCTGGTGGCGGTCCATCTGGCCACGGCAGTACGACCGGCCGTTGAAGCGCGTCTGGTTGCGGCCGCACTCGTCATCGGTGTGGTGTGGGAAACGCTGCTGCTGGCTGGCGGCTGGATCGAATATTCAACGGGTGTCGTATGGGCCGGTGTGGCGCCGCTTTGGATCGTCATGTTGTGGGCCTTGTTTGCGATTACCCTGAATAGTTCGCTGGGCTGGCTGAAAGGGCGTTTGCTGGTTGCCGCCGTGTTCGGTGCGGTAGGCGGGCCGCTGGCCTATTGGGGCGGCGTGCGTCTGGGGGCGCTGGTGTTTGTCGAGCCTTTGTTTGCGGTGATCGCGCTGGCTGTCGGCTGGGCAGTGTTGACGCCCATGCTGGTGGTGCTGGCACAGCGCCTTGAACGCCATGCGGCGAAGGTAGAGGCTTAAAGTGCGATGGACGCAATGAACACAATGAACACAATGAACGATATGTCGCTGTATCTGCTGGCGCTCGGCGCCGGCCTTGGTATCACGCTCACACTGGCCGCAGCAACCTGGGTGGTGAGTTATTTCAAGACCGATGTCAGTATCGTCGATGCGATGTGGTCGTTGTTGATACTCGGCGCGGGTTTGGCGTATGCGGCTGTGCTGCCCGCGGCCGGCCCCCGCGCAGACTGGGTGCTGGCGCTGACGGTGGTGTGGGCGTTGCGGCTCTCCGGCTATATCGCGTGGCGCAATCATGGCGAACCCGAAGACCGCCGGTACCAGGAAATTCGCGCGCGCAACCAGCCGGGCTTTGCGTGGAAAAGTTTTTATCTGGTGTTCGTACTGCAGGCCGTGCTGGCATGGATCATTTCCTGGCCGCTACTGGTCGCCGCCGCCGGCACCGCACCGCTGGGCAACCTTGACCTTGTGGGTGGCGCCCTTGTGATCTTCGGCTTTCTGTTTGAAACCGTCGGCGACTGGCAGCTCGCGCGTTTCAAGGCCGATCCGGCCAACGCCGGCCGCGTGATGGAGCGCGGACTCTGGCGTTACACCCGGCATCCCAATTATTTCGGTGAGTGTTGTGTGTGGTGGGGATTTTTTCTATTCGCCGCTGCGGCCGGCGGCTGGTGGAGCCTGTGTTCGCCCTTGTTGATGTCGGTCTTGCTGATGAAAATTACCGGGGTCACCTTGCTGGAGAAAGATCTCGCCGGACGCCGTCCTGCCTACCGCGACTATGTGTTGCGTACCAATGCTTTCTTTCCCGGCCCGCCGAAAGGTGGCAGCTGATGCGGTCACGCGTCGTTATCCTGTGCTTGCTGGCGCTGTGTTCGACGCCGGCGCTGGCGCAGACCCGCGTTTGGGATTTTCGCGCCCTGCTCGATGACGCGCCGATCGGCTATCACCGCTTCACGCTCAGTGGCGAAGGCGCGGCGCGCGAACTCAAAAGCGAAACGCGTTTCGAGGTCAAGGTGCTGTTTATCAGCGCCTATCGTTATCTGCACGACGCCACTGAACGCTGGCGTGGTAACTGTCTGGAGAGCCTCGCCGCGCGCACCGATGACAATGGCGACCGCTCGGTGGTGGATGCGGTCAGCGCCGGCGAGGGTCTGCAAGTGGCCACCGGTGCAGCGCGTGAAACGCTCGGTGGGTGCGTGATGTCCTTCGCTTACTGGAATCCACAGATACTGAGGCAGACACGTCTGCTCAACGCGCAGACCGGAAAGTTCGAAGCCGTGCGTGTCAATGCGCTGGGCGAGGAGGTGATCACGGTGCGCGGTCAGCCGCAGACGGCGCGCAAATTTCGCCTCACCGGCCCGAAGAATCCGATCGATCTTTGGTATTCAACCGCCGATGAATGGCTCGCCCTGGAGTCGACGGTCGCTGGCGGGCGCCGCCTGCGCTATGCGCTGAATTGATGGAGATAAAGATGAAAAAAATGCGTGCCCTGTTTTGTGCTGCTGCCGGTATGTTGCTTGGTGGTTGCCAGAGTGTGCCCCTGGCAACGGTGCCGGCGGTCGATCTCAACCGCTTCATGGGTGACTGGTATGTCATCGCCTGCATTCCGACCTTCATTGAAAAGGGCGCGCATAACGCCATCGAATCGTACAAGCTGGACGCGGACGGCAGCATCGCCACTACCTTCACCTTTCGCGCCGGTGCTTTTGATGGTGAACCAAAACGCTATACGCCACGCGGCTTTGTCGTCGACCGCCAGTCCAACGCGGTGTGGGGCATGCAGTTTGTGTGGCCGATCAAGGCGGAATATCTGATTACGCATCTCGCCGCCGACTACAGTCAAACGGTGATCAGTCGCAGTCAGCGCGATTACGTGTGGATCATGGCGCGCACGCCGGTGATTACCGATGACGACTACACGCGTCTGGTTGGTCTGGTCGCGGCCCAGGGCTATGACACCGCCAAACTGGTCAAAGTGCCGCAGCGATGGAACTGAAAAAGCGCAGTCTGGCTGCCAGCATCGCCCGCTGGTTCGACGCCTACGCCGGCCATGCCGACGAGGGCGTTACCGGCACGCGGCGTTTCGACTGGACGCGCCTGTTACCGTTTGCCGCGCTGCATCTGGGTTGCCTTGGCGTGATCTGGACCGGTGCCAGCGAGGTCGCCGTGCTGGTGGCGGTGGCGCTTTATGCGGTGCGCATGTTTGCTATCACCGGGTTCTACCACCGCTATTTTTCGCACTGCGCTTTTCGCACCTCGCGTGCCGCGCAATTCGTGTTTGCGGTGATGGGGGCGGCGGCGGTACAGCGCGGGCCGCTGTGGTGGGCGTCGCATCACCGTCATCATCATGCCAGCTCCGACACACCGGCCGATGCGCACTCGTCGCTGCAGCACGGTTTTCTGTGGAGTCATATGGGCTGGTTTCTGGCGCGTGAAAACTTTGCGCCGCGCAACGCGTTGGTCGCTGATTTTGCGCGCTACCCGGAGTTACGTTTTCTCGACCGCTACGATGCGCTCGTGCCGCTTTCGCTGGCCGCGGTGCTCTATGGTGTCGGCGAGTGGCTGGGGGCTGCTGCACCGGCGCTGGCGACCAGCGGCGCGCAACTCGTGGTGTGGGGCTTTTGCATTTCCACCGTGGTCTTGTATCAGGCCACCTTCACCATCAATTCGCTGGCGCATTGTTTCGGCCGCCGCCGCTATGCCACCAGCGATGACTCCCGCAACAACCCGTGGCTGGCCTTGCTGACCTTCGGCGAGGGCTGGCACAACAACCACCATCATTTTCCCGGCGCCGCGCGACAGGGTTTTTACTGGTGGGAGATCGATCTGACTTTTTACGGCTTGAAGCTGCTCGAGGTGTTCGGCGTGATCCATGATTTGCGGGTATTGCCGCCGCGCTTGCTCGATGCACGCCGCGTGCCCACACCGGCCCCATGAAGATCGCCATCATCGGCAGCGGCATTGCCGGCAACGTAGTGGCGCGCCGCCTGCACCGTCATCACGAGGTGACGGTGTTCGATTCCGCTGCGCATATCGGTGGCCACACGCATACGCACGCCGTCGAGATCGATGGCGAACACCAGCAGATCGACACCGGGTTCATCGTTTTCAATGACTGGACTTACCCCAACTTCATTGGTTTGCTCGATGAGTTGGGGGTGGCGTCGCAACCGAGTGCGATGAGTTTCAGCGTGCGCAACGAAGGCAGCGGCCTCGAGTACAACGGCACCACTTTGAACACGCTGTTTGCACAGCGGCGCAATTTTTTTAAGCCGTCGTTCTACCGGCTGATACGCAGCATCCTGCGTTTTAACCGCGAGGCGCCGGCGCTGCTGACGGGCGACGGCGAGATCGCGCTGGGTGACTATCTGCGGCAGAACCGGTATCCGCAGGTGTTCATCGATAACTATCTGGTGCCGATGGGGGCCGCCATCTGGTCGACCGATCCGGCGAGCATGCTGGCCTTTCCGGCGCGTTTCTTTGTGCGCTTCTTTCACAACCACGGCATGTTGTCGGTGGACGCGCGGCCGCAATGGCGCGCCATCCGCGGCGGCTCCGCGCGCTATGTTGAAAAGCTGACGGCGGGGTTCCGTCAGAGAATTCGCCTCAACACGCCGGTCGAGATGGTGCTGCGTGCGCCGGAGAATGTGATGGTCAAGGCGCGCGACGCCGCGCCCGAGGCGTTTGACCAGGTGTTCTTCGCCTGTCATTCCGATCAGGCTCTGCAGTTGCTCGGAGACGCTACACCGCTCGAGCGCGAGTTGCTCGGCGCCATTCCCTATCAGCGCAACGAGGTGGTGCTGCACACCGACATCGCGTTGTTGCCGCGTGCGCGACGCGCGTGGGCGGCATGGAATTATCACGTGCTGCCGCAGGCCGGCGCCCCCGTCGCACTGACCTACAACATGAATATTCTGCAAAGCTTGCAATCGCAACATACCTTCTGCGTTACGCTCAATCACAGCGCGGCAATTGCGCCGGAAAAAATCATTAAACGCCTGGTCTACGACCATCCGCTGTTCACGCCGGCGGCGGTGGCCGCGCAGCAGCGTCAGCACGAGATCAATGGCGTCAACCGCAGTTATTTCTGCGGTGCTTACTGGCGTTACGGCTTTCACGAGGACGGTGTGGTGAGTGCCCTCAATGCGCTGCAGCATTTTGAAACGGCTGAATATGCACAGCGCGATCTATCACGGGTCGCTTAGGCACCGGCGCTTGGCGCCGCGTCCGCATGTGTTCAGCTATCCGCTGTTCATGGTCTACCTTGATCTGGCCGAACTCGACACCGTGTTCAAGGGCCGCTGGTTATGGTCGACGCGGCGTGCTGCGCCGGCGCGTTTTGTGCGCGCCGATTATCTGGGTGATCCGGCGCAAGCGCTCGATGAGGCGGTGCGTGATCTAGTGGAAAGCCGTGGCGGTCAACGGCCTTTGGGGCCGATCCGATTGCTGACGCATCTGCGTTATTTCGGTTACGGTTTTAATCCGGTGAGTTTTTATTATTGCTTTGACGCCGCCGGTGAGCGCGTTGAATGCATCGTCGCCGAGGTTAATAACACGCCCTGGGGCGAGCGTCACTGTTACGTGCTCGACCAGCCGCAGACAGCGGCGGGTCACTACCGCTACCGCAGTGTGAAAGCCATGCATGTGTCGCCCTTCATGCCAATGGATCTCGAATACGCCTGGCATTTTAGCCAGCCCGAGGAACGGCTGGCTGTGCATATGGCGCTCGACGCGGCGGGGCCGGGGGCAGCCAAACAATTCGATGCCACGCTGCGCCTTGAGCGAGCGCCCATCAACGGCCTGCAGCTGGCGGGTGCGCTGTTGCGCTATCCGCTGATGACGCTGCAGGTGATTGCCGCCATACATTGGCAGGCCTTGAGACTGTGGCTAAAACGCGTACCGGTGCATACGCATCCGGGTAAACCCGATCCATTGCGAGCCGTACCATGATCCTTGAACCGAATTCCAGCAACGACCTTACACCAAGTCGCGGGCATCTCCGCCAGAACGCGCTGGAAGCGCTGGCGCGCCGCGCAGTGCTGGCAAGGCTCGCTGGCGTCACGCATGGTCGCCTGCGTTTGCGTGACGGCGACGCGACGCATGAATTCGGCACAGCGAGCGAGCGCTGCGCGCTGGCGGTGACGGTGGAAGTACACGATCCGCGCTTTTACACGGAACTGGCCTTCGGTGGTTCGATCGGCGCCGGCGAAGCCTTTATGTCGGGCTATTGGAGTTGCGAGGATTTGACCGCGGTGATTCGAGTGCTGGTCAACAACCTGCATGTCGTCGACGGCATGGAGGGCGGACTGGCGCGTCTGGGCGCGCCCTTGCGTCGCGCGCTGCACTGGGCGGCGCGCAACAGCCGCCGCGGCAGCCGTCGCAACATTGCTGCCCACTATGATCTGGGCAACGATTTCTTCCAACTCTTTCTCGATCCGACCATGATGTATTCGGCGGCGTGTTTCGAGCGCCCCGGGATGACGCTCGAAGAAGCCTCGACCGCCAAGCTCGACCGCATTTGCCGCCGTCTTGATTTGCAGCCCGGCGATCATTTGCTTGAAATCGGCACCGGCTGGGGGGCGATGGCGCTGCACGCCGCCGGGCGCTACGGCTGTCGTGTTACCACGACGACGATTTCGCAACAGCAATACGAACTCGCCCGCCAGCGCATCGATGCCGCCGGGCTGGCTGACCGCATCACCCTGTTGCGTGATGATTATCGCGATCTCAAGGGCCAATACGACAAACTGGTTTCGATCGAAATGATCGAGGCGGTGGGCTATCAGTATTACGACACGTACTTCCGCCACTGCAGTGACTTGCTCAAACCCGACGGACGCATGTTGCTGCAGGCGATCACGATCGCTGACCAGCGCTACGAGGGGGCGCGCAAATCGGTCGATTTTATCCAGCGCTATATTTTCCCCGGCAGCTGTATTCCGTCAGTGGCGGTGATTTGCGATGCGATTGCGCGCGTCACCGATTTGCGACTGGTCGATCTGCACGATATTGGTTTTGACTATGCAACCACCTTGCGGCTGTGGCGCGAGAACATGATGGCGAATCTCGCGCGGGTGCGTGCGCTCGGTTATCCGGATGAATTCATCCGCATGTGGGAGTTTTATTTCTGCTACTGCGAAGGCGGTTTTGCCGAGGGCGTTCTTGGTGATGCGCAGATGCTGTTTGCCAAGCCGCAGGCGCGCCCGCCGTTCTAAATCGGCGCGCGTTGTAATGTCATTGTGGTGGTGCCGCGGCTTGCTCTGCGGCCAACTGTGCGAAAATCGGCACAGGAGACCCTATGATTGAACGCAAACAATTAGGTATTGCAGTGGTTGGTTCGGGGCGCATCGGTACGCTGCGCTCGCGCCTGGCGTCGGAACACCCGGCGGTTAAATTCATCGCGGTATCGGATCTGGTCGAGGCCAACGCGCAGAAGCTGGCGAAAGCCGTGGGTGCCAGCGTGGCGTCCACCGACAATCGCGCCATCATCGCCCACCCTGAAGTCAACGCCGTGATCGTGTCGACCAGCGAGGGCGAGCATCTCGATGCGGTGCTGGCGGCGATCGAACTCGGCAAGCCGGTGTTGGTGGAGAAGCCCATTGCGCTCACCACCGCAGACGCCGACCGTATCATCGCCGCCTCGCAGAAGGCGGGCGTTGAAGTGCGCGTCGGTTACAGCCGCCGCTATAAAGACCGTTATCTGCTGGCCAAGGAGCAGATCGTGCAGGGCCGCATCGGCACCGTGATTGGCGCGGCGATGCGCGTCTACAACTCGCGCTCGCAGGCGCTGGCCATGCTGGGGCGCAATCCGCATGCGACACCCGTGGTGGACGCGCTGACGTATTACGTTGATCTTGCCAACTGGTTGCTCGATGGCGGCTCGCCGGTGGAAGTCTATGCGCGTGGACAAAAGGGCGTGTTGCAGGCCGCCGGTCACGAGGTCGATGACGTCAACTGGGCGATCCTCACGTACGCCAGCGGCGCGGTGGTGAATCTGGGCGTATGTTATGCGCTGCCGGAAAAATATCCGTCGCTCGGTCACGCTGCGCGCGTTGAAATTTTAGGGAGCGAAGGCGTGATGATCCTCGACGACGATCACACCGATCAGATCATGTATAGCGAGAAGGGTGTGCCGCACGTCTATCTGCCTGATCACAATGTCAACATGGTATTCATGGGCAGCGGCACGCCGGGCGAATGGGCGCTGGGTGATTTCTGGGGGCCGATTGCCAACGAAACGCGCGCCTGGCTTGATCATCTGGCCACCGGCAAGCCCTGTGTGCTGGCGACCCCGCAGGAAGCGCGTGCCAATCTCGAAACCACGCTGGCGATTGAGCTGGCCGCCGACAGCGGGCGGCAGGTCAAGTTGCCGTTGTCGGCCTGAACGGAGCCTTCATGATGCGCACCAGTATTTTTCTAACCTGTTCGATCGCTTTGGCGGTGGCGCCGGTGTTTGCTCAGGATGCATATCCGACGCGTTCGATTCGCATGGTCGTGGCGTATCCGCCGGGCGGCGGCACCGATATCGTCGGCCGTATGGTGGCGCAGAAACTCAGCGAAGTGTTTGCGCATACGGTGGTGGTCGATAACCGCGGTGGCGCCACGGGTAACATCGGCACCGAAATGGTGGCGCGCGCAGCACCCGACGGCCACACCCTGCTGATGGGTAATGTGGCGCCCAATGCGATCAACGTCAGCCTGTTCGCAAAAATACCGTATGACCCGGTCAATGACTTCGAACCGGTCAGTCTGGTGGCGCTGACGCCGAATATTTTGCTGGTGCATCCCGCACTGCCGGTGAAGACGGTGAAGGAATTTATTGCGCTGGCGAAAGCGAAGCCCGGCACGTTGAATTATTCCTCGGCCGGCATTGGCAGTTCGTCGCATCTCGCGCCGGAACTGTTGGCGATGATGACCGGCATCGACATCGTGCATGTGCCGTACAAGGGCGGTGGGCCGGGCCTCGTTGATCTGCTCTCCGGCCAGATGCAGTTCATGATGACGACCACGCCGGCGGCGATGCCGCATGTGAAGACCGGCAAGGTGCGCGCCCTCGGTGTGACCAGTGCGAAGCGTTCGCAATCCTTGCCCGACCTGACGAGCATTGCCGAGGCCGGTGTCAAAGGCTACGAGGTGTCGACCTGGTACGGCGTGCTGGCGCCGGCGAAAACGTCCAAAGCCATTGTCACCAAACTGCATGGCGAAATCGTGCGCTTGATCGCGGTGCCCGATACGCGCGACAAACTGCTGGTGCAGGGATTCGAGCCGGTCGGCAGCACGCCGGATGAATTTGCTGCCTATATCAAATCCGAAATCGCCAAATGGGCGAAGGTGATCAAGACCGCAAAGATCAAGGCCGAGTAGCCGTTTAAAACACCGCTCTTTGCCTTGTCCGCAGTGCTCGCGAGCTGGCCCCCGATTTTGGATTTATTACGATCGCTAACGCATGTCTTTAGTTGAACGCCGCGGCCAACCCGCGTTGTATTACGAACTCGACGATTACACCGATCCGTGGCGCAACGCACCGACCATCGTGTTGCAGCATGGTTTTGCGCGCTCGTCGAAGTTTTGGTACCAATGGGTGCCTTATCTGTCCCGCTTCTACAAGGTGATCCGCACCGATCTGCGCGGGCTGGGGCGCTCGTCGAAAGACTTTGATGTGACGACGGGCTTTAGCGCCGCACTCTGGATCGCCGATCTTGAGGCCATCCTCGATCACGCCGGCGTCGACAGCGTGCATTACTGCGGTGAATCAACCGGCGGCATTATTGGCATGCTGTTTGCCGCCGAGCGGCCGCAGCGTGTGCGTACCTTGAGCCTGATTTCGGCACCGGTGCGTTTGAATGAGACGGCGGCGGCGCGGGTCGGCGTTGGTGAGGCCGCATTGCGCCAGTTGGGGCCGATGGCTTATGCGCGCGCTAAAAACGGCGTCGATCGTTTTCCGCCGGGCACCGATCCGGGGTTGATGGCATGGTTTGCCGGTGAGCAGGGTTTATCCGACCTCGAAGTCATGATCAATATGCAGAAGTTCACCTATGGCCTGGATACCACGCCCTACCTCGCGCGCATCGCGGCGCCAACGCTGGTGATTTATCCATCGCACGACACGCACAGCACGCCCGGGCAGGAAGAGACGCTGAAGAAAAACGTCCGTAATTTGCGTCTCGTGCATCTGCCGTCGCATTATCACAATCTGCATTGCACCCAGCCGGCGTCGTGCGCGACCCAGGTGCTGCACTTTGCCGCGCAACACGACGGCATCGTTTGTCGGGAAAACTAGTGGGTTACTTCAAAACATTGCCTGGCCGGACCAAAGCCGGGATTGATTTATTTGCCGTGACATGGCGTGTGATGGCATCGAGCATGTTGATACTCGTCGGAGTAACGCCGGCCGCCGCACAAAATTTCCCTGAGCGTCCGATTCGTCTGGTCTCGCCATTTGCGCCGGGCGGCGGCAATGATCTTGTCTCGCGCACGTTGGCGCAGGACTTGTCGAAAAACCTTGGTCAATCGGTGGTAGTAGATAACCGTCCGGGGGCGACTACCATCATCGGCATGGAACTGGTTGCCAAAGCGCCGGCCGACGGTCACACCTTGGTGATGTCGAGCAGTACGCTGGCCATTAACGTGACACTTTATCCCCGGCTACCCTACGACGTGCTGCGTGATTTCGTGCCGGTATCGCTGGTGGCGACGACGCCGTTGATCCTCGCTGTGCATCCGTCGCAGCCCGTCACGACCGTGGCCGAATTGATCACACTGGCGAAGGCGCGTCCGGGCGAAATGTTTTTTCCGTCGGCCGGCACCGGCGATGCGCCGCATCTGGCGGCTGAATTGTTCAACATGACCGCCGGCGTCAAGCTGATGCACGTACCCTACAAGGGCGCTGCCATCGGCATCAATGATCTGGTCGCCGGCCGCCTTGCACTGATGTTCGGCACGAGTCCGACCACGCTGCCGCATGTGCGTAGCGGTCGCTTGCGGGCGATCGCAGTGACCGGGCGGACGCGTTCGGCCGTCATGCCCGAATTACCCACGGTGGCTGAATCCGGATTAAACGGTTACGAGGCCGGATCATGGTACGGCATGCTGGCACCGGCTCGTACGCCCAAAGCGGTGGTGGCGCGACTGGCTGCCGCCGTGTCAGCCGTCGTGACCTCGAATGAGGTGCGTGAAAAGTTAAAAGCGCAGGGCGTGGATGTGATCGGCAATACGCCGGAGCAGTTCAACGCCTATATCGGGCAGGAAATCATCAAATGGGCGAAGGTGATACAGGCTGCCGGCATCAACGCTGGCGTGGCGCATTGATGGCGTAAGATGGCGGCGCGTTGGTCGCTTAAAAATATTGCTCGAAGGATGGAAGATGAAGAATAGAAATAGCGGGTTGTGGTGCCTCGCCGCCTTGTCGGCCGGCTTGTGGATATCTTCCGTGCAGGCGCAGACCTATCCCGAGCGCCCGATCCGTTTGGTGGTGCCGTTTCCCCCCGGTGGCGGTTCTGATATTACGGCGCGCACGATCGCGCAAAAGCTCGGTGAAGCGCTCGGTCAGCAGGTGGTGGCTGACAATCGCGGTGGTGCTGGTGGCAATATCGGCACCGATATCGTCGCCAAGGCGGTAGCAGACGGCTATACGCTGGTGATGGCGTTGTCGGGGCCGTTCTCGATCAACGGTAGCCTGCTGGGCAAACTGCCCTTCGATCCGTTGAAAGACTTTGCCTTGATTACGCTCGCCGGTGCGACGCCTAATCTGTTGGTCTCACATCCTTCGTTGTCAGCGCATACGGTGAAGGAACTCATCGTGCTGGCCAAGGCAAGCCCGGGCAAAATCAATTTTGCCTCCTCGGGCCTCGGCACACCGGCACAGCTGGCCGGTGAATTGTTCAACACCATGGCCGGCGTCAAACTCATACATGTGCCTTACAAGGGCGCCGCACCGGCGCTGACCGATTTGCTCGCCGGTCAGGTGCAGTTGATGTTTTCCACCATGCCGCCGTCGTTGCCGCAGGTGAGGGCCGGCAAGTTAAGAGCCATCGCGGTCACCAGTGCGAAGCGTTCGGTGACCACGCCGGAATTGCCGACCATCTCCGAAGCGGGTCTACCGGGCTTCGAGGCGATTACTTGGTACGGCATGGCCGCACCGGCGGGCACACCGCCGGCCATTATCAAAAAACTCAACAGCGAAGTCGTGAAGTTGCTGCGTCTGCCGGAGGTGAAAGAACGCCTGCTCGCCACTGGCACCGAAGCCTCGGGGACCACGCCTGAAGAGTTCGCCACGTACATCAAATCCGAAATCGTGAAATGGGCCAAGGTGATCAAGGAGTCGGGCGCCCGCGCAGATTGATCTACCCGCTGCCGCTGCCGGCACCTTGCTTGTGGCGGCCATGCCACTCTGTTATGTTGCCGGCTGGCTTGATCTTGATTAAGGGGGGGGCGATGAATCCACTTCACAAGCGGGTGCTGCGCGGTTGGATGATGGTGTTTGCGATGGCCGTATCGATCGTCTCTGCGGCCGACCTGCCGCCATTGCCGCAAGGCCTCTCGGCGCCGGCCAAGCCGGTCAAGATGCAGGCTTTCAGCCTGCCGACCGCAGCCGGCGGCATCGCCAAAGCCGACGACTACAAAGGCAAGGTGCTCATCGCCCGCTTCTGGGCCACCTGGTGAGACATCTGCGTCAGTGAGATGCCCTCCGTGCAGAGGGCTCAGCAGGAATACCAGAAAAGCGGCGTGCCGGTCATCGCGATTTCTCTCGATGGCGACGGCGCCAAGTCGGTCAAGCCCTTTCTCAGCGAGCATAAATATACGCTGCCAGTGCCGCTCGATCCGGATATGCAGTTCGCGCGCTCACTCGGGGTGCGCGTTGCACCGTGGACCGTGATCATCGACCGTGACGGCAATCTGGTCGGCGGCGGTTACGGCCGCATCGATTTACAGAGCACGGAGTTTCGCAATTACATCAAGGCACTTGCTGCGAAGAAGGCGGGCTAAGCGGATTTTTGTAAGTCGTAATCAACCACAACGGGGGAAACGATGCAGATGAAACGATGGCGGCAGTTGATGACGGGGGTTGCTCTGGCAGCGTGGGCCTTGGTGGCTTCCGCCGTCAATGTCGGCGACAAGGCACCGGAATTCGCAGCACCTTCAAGCACCGGCAAGGAAATCAAGCTGGCTGATTTTGCCGGCAAGAAACATACGGTGCTGTTTTTCTATATCGGCGCTTTCACCAACACTTGAACGCAGGAAGCGCTGGCTTTCCAACTGGATCTTCCCCAGTTTGAAGCCGCAAATGCCCAGGTCCTGGGCATCAGTGTTGACTTCCCCGACGCCAACAAAGCCTGGGGCGAGAAGCTTGGTTTGAAGTATCCGTTGTTGAGCGACCTGCGCCGGCAGATTGCGCGCGCCTACGGCGTGTTGCAGGACGATCCGGCGATGGTGCAGGACCCGGCGCGCATCGCGCAGTATCTGCGCGCCAAACGCTCGTGGTTTATCGTCGATAAAAACGGTGTGGTGGTCTATGCCCGTGTCACCGACCCGCGCGGCTTGGTGCCGAACGACGAGATGCTCGAGGTATTGTCGAAGTTGAAGTAAACCGGTTGTCTACTACCGCCTTCAGCCCGTCCTTGCGCCGCACCGACGGGCGAGGCGGCACGGCAGCGCAGTAACTTGTGGCGCGGCTCACGCGTCGCGCCACAATTTGCTAGACTCGCCGTTCAGTAAAAACCTTTTCCCCCATCGCTTTTTGCCCCTACAGGAGACGTCATGGCTGTGCGCAAACCGAAAGTCAAGAATACGATCGAGAAGAAAAACCGCAAACTCACTCGCAAAGACATTCATGCCGCTGCCAAGCGTCTGAAGAACTGGGGCCGTTGGGGTAAAGACGACGAAATCGGCACGCTCAATTTCGTGACGCCTGATTGCATCGTCAACGCCTGCCAGCTGGTGAAAAAAGGCCAGGTCATTTCGCTCGCACTCAACTACGACCAGACCGGCCCGCAGGGCGGCAAGACAAAATACCCGGCGCTTGGTCGATTCAACCCGATCCACCTGATGACCCGCACCGGCACCGACGCCTATTCGGGCGTGCTTGATCACCGCAAGATCCGCGGCACTGATGACATTATCATCATGCCGTTGCAGTGTGGCACGCAGTGGGATGGTCTCGGCCACATCATGTACTACGATCACATGTGGAACGGCTACGACTGCCGCACTGTCACCAGCGCCGGCGCGCTGAAGGGCGGCATTGAAAAAACCAAGGAGAAAATGATCGGCCGCGGTGTGTTGCTCGACGTGCCAAAGGCACTCGGTTTGAAATCGCTGCCGGATGGGTTTGCTGTGACCAATGAAATTCTTGATTTCACCGCTGCCAAGCTCAAGGTTGAAGTGCGTCGCGGTGACTTCCTGCTGGTTCGCACCGGTCACGTCGAGCGCAAGTTTGCCGACAAGAACTGGGACGGCTACTCGGGTGGTGATGCCCCGGGCCTGGCTTTCGAAACGCTCGACTGGCTCTACAAAAAAGAAGTGGCGGCGATTGTCACCGACACCTGGGGTGCGGAAGTGCGTCCGAATGAAACCGAAGACACCAATCAACCGTGGCACTGGATCGCCATTCCGATCATGGGCCTCACGGTTGGTGAAATCTTTGATTTGGGCGGTCTCTCCAAAGCCTGTGCCGCCGACGGCGTTTATGAGTTCATGTTCTGCGCGCCAGCGCTGCCGATCACCGGTGCTGTAGGTTCGCCGGTGAACCCGTACGCGGTCAAATAATCACGGCCGTTTCCGGACGCCGCTCACGCGGCGCCAGAACAATTGCGCGGGATCGAACGAACATTGCGTATCGTTCATCCCGCGCTTTTTTTCTCCCCTGAGAGTCGCCGGGCAGCACCGCTGCGCCGGGGGAAGTTGGCGAGCATTGTCTGAGCCCTCGCGCAATTTGCGACGGCGATTTGCGCAGCCGTCCGGCTGCCGCCGGCGAAGTTGATTTTGAGTGATGCGAATTTTTTCCGTAATAAGGTGAAGAAAAATGAAAGCAACGATTTCCCCGGTCATGCGCAAGCTGAGCACCTACATTGCCGGTGCTGCCAAGCGAGCCTTGCCCGCACGCGTTACCGAACGCGCGAAGCATCATTTTCTCGATACGATCTCGG
>CAIWNB010000115.1 GCA_903913965.1 uncultured beta proteobacterium | reverse complement strand
GACTTTCCTCTCCCCTTTGATTGACCAGCCGTAGCCCAGTTTGGTTGCCATGGTGGGATGAGCTGCATCAAGGAAAAGCAAAGCTTCCCCTTTGGGCAGGTTGTCTTTAAGCGTGCGGTACGTGTCGATGAATTCGAGTTGCGCCTGGGGATCAGCCTTGGCTGGGGCAGGTTCACTTTTTTTGAAAGAAAAGTTATTGCGCTTGAGTCAATCCGTCATGCCCGAGAGGGAAAATTTGACGCCGAAAAGGCCTTTGACTTTTTGGACGACAGATTGTGCGCTGGCCACGTCACAGGCGGACAGGATGGCGCTCAACCGGGCAGCCTGCTCGGGGTTCAATTTTCCCTCGGAACCCCCGCTTGATCCACCCAGCTTGTCGTTGTCAAAATAGTCTTGCAGTTGCCGACGGGCCGTCTGTTCATCGATGAAGAGAAACTTGGCGATCTCGGTAAAACTCTCGCCTTGATCGGCCAGTAGTACGACCTTCAGAGGCTGCTCGCTGGAATGACCTACCCCCGACCGGCCTCAGCGAAGCTCTTGTACGATCTTGAATGGGCGTAAACCAGTTCTGCCTAGGTCAACTTGGAGCTTGCCCATGGCTTAGGCTCAGAAAACATCGAGCCCGTGTAGGCAATCTCCTTGCAGCGGAAGATCCCTTCGGGATCGACAAAAATGTCCAGCATACTGCGTCGCGTGGAAAGTGGCTTGAGGTCGAAGAACATCTTCATCCCAACGAGATACCGCCTTGAGAACTCCTCCAACGAATAGCGCAGGAGGTGGATGTTCTCGACATAACTGCCCTCGTGAATGTTGAAGGAACCAACAAGGATTTCTACAGAGTCAGCGCTAATTCCGCAATAGAACTTAGCGTGGAAGTCCGTTTTGAAAAACGCCTTCTTCTCATCTAGTGTGGCAAGCGTTGGATTCAACAGACCCCAACTCTTCAGGAATTCGACGTCCATCTCCGTATCCTTCGCTACTTCCTTGAGGAGGTTGAAAGTCGCCTTGCGTGTGATGAGCAGAGTCTTCGCAGGGTTGGTGTATTTCAGAACCCAGTTCCAGAGGTCGGGGACCTTTTTCTTCGCTCCCGGAAAGTTGAACCCGATGAATGGTGCAGCCAGCAGAACTGCGCTGTGGCCAGCTTGCCATCGAAGGAGAAGCTTTTCCAAGATCGCGATGCAGTCGTCGCGCGAGAAGATGCCATCGACATCTAGAGTCTTCCCCCCTTCCGGAATAGGTGCGGCGGAAGCAACGTCGATGAGCCAGTAGTCCGCCGCCCGCTCGGGAAAGTGCTCCGAGAACTTTCGATAGAAGCGAGCTTCATGGGTGCGACCACAAGTGCAAGCAGTTTCGACGCGGGCGCTGATACCTTCCGGAGCCCCTCTGCTGTGGGCCAGGAACCAGTTTAGGTAAGTTGCGAATGCACCGTTGATCGAGTCCAGTTGCTCGCTCAGCGCCGCATAGGCTTTTGCGTCTAGTTCCGTCCCACATGCCGTGCATCGATACAACGCTCGAGATTCGAGGTCGTAGAAGTCTTCAGGTTCTCCATGGGTCACCAACAGCATTCGTTCTACGGCCTGGCCTGTGTCGGCGACTCCGTGCTTGGCAAGGATATGCGCGCGGTTGTCAATTTCGTTGTCCCAGCTGTCAATGATGGTTGCGCCAGACCGGACGGCGGAAGCGTCGTCGGGATTCTTCACTGTTAACGGAAAGAGCGAAGCGCACACATGGCACTTCAACACCCAGCCGCCGGAATCATTACATCCGCCCGGGTAACGACCGACTATCAAATTAATATTCGCACCACAGTTTGGGCATTTCGCAATCTCGTCTCGATACGCGATGTTCATTGGATTCTTACGCTCAATAGGTTGTTTGATCGCCCTTGCTAGTCGCATCATCTGCGCAAGTCGAGCGACAGAAGAACGCACCGGGGGCAGGTCACTAAATTAGTCGTCGGCATGATGACCTGCATACCCGTCGCAATGTTCGCAACCAGTGACATAGGTGTCTTCAGTGTCGCCTGTCATAGGCGCATTGCACCACTGACATTGACCAATTGATTGAAAGTAGGCAAAGCAGTTGGTGCAAAGATAGCCTCCCTCATAGTCGCAAACCGTTTCGTAACCTTGACACTCATCGCAGTTGGCTGGGGTTACTGAATCGAGGTCGTGCTTGGTGCCACGAACCATGTTTTGATCGAGAAG
>CAIWNB010000114.1 GCA_903913965.1 uncultured beta proteobacterium | reverse complement strand
GCCGCAGCGTGAAGCAGAGTTTGAAACGCAGATTAGCTCGTTGGTGCTGGACAACGCAGCCGAAGGTGTCGTCATCGCCGACGTCGCCGGCAACATCCTGGCGGTTAACCCGGCCTTCACGCACATCACCGGTTATACCTCCGATGAGGTCATCGGTCGTTCCCCGGCCTTTCTGCAAACCGACATTGCCGAGGGGCCTTTTTATGCGGATCTCTGGCAGTCTTTACCGGCGAAGGGACAATGGCGCGGCCAGATCTCCAACCGCAAAAAAAACGGCGAACGTTTCACCGCCTGGCAGACGCTCACCTCGGCGCGGGACAGCGATGGCAAGGTGTTGAGCTATATTTGCGTGCTGTCGGATCTCTCACGCGTTCTCGACACGGAAACCCGTTTGCTGAAACTCGCCCATTATGATCCGCTCACCGAATTGCCCAACCGCCAGATCCTGCAGGATCGTTTGCAACAATTAATCGCGATGGCGAAGCGCCGGCGCGAATCCTTCAGCCTGTTTTATATCGGACTCGACGACTTCAGCCGCGTCAACGAAGCCTACGGTTTCGCCGCGGGCGATCTTGCACTCAGGGATGTGGCGCACCGTTTTCTTACCGTAGTGCGCGGTGCCGATACCGTCACGCGCGTACACGGTGACGAATTTATTATTCTGACGCCGGGGCTCTCCAGCGTACCCGAGATCGGCGTAGTCGCAGAAAAACTGATCTGCGCGCTCTCGCTGCCGGCGTTATCGATTGACGGGCATGACCTCAACGTGGGGGCGAGCCTTGGTTGCGCCACCTACCCCTCGCATGGCATGGATGCCGATACGCTGCTGCGCAATGCCAAGCAGGCGATGCGACGGGCCAAACACTCGGGCGGCAATAAACACTGCCTCCATGAGGCGAATGCGGAATCGCAAATTAAGGGTGTAGGCTGAACTGCCTGCCGTTCAATAACCGACTGCTATCTTGAAAAATACGCCCGCCAAAGAACCCGCTGCCGCTCTGACGCGTAGCGCCCATCTGGAGGCGGTGTTTGCGCTTAGCCCGTTCGGCTTTGTGGTGTTTGACGCAAACCACTGTGTGATCGATGTTAGTGGCGCATTCACACACATGACCGGCCTTACAGCAGCGGACGTGGTGGGTTTACACGATAGAGAATTTTCACAACGATTGTCCGCACGCTGTGTGGCGCAACATTCGTTTTGTGGCCTCGGCAACCTGCTGCAACAAGCCGCGGCCGTGCCTCCGCCAGACACGGCAACGGCAACGGATCATATTGAAATCGCCGGCGGCGTGGTCAGGTCAATCGAAATCGGCCTTTGCGCGCCTGCCGGATCTGCCGCCCCGCCCGTCCTCTATTTGCGAGACATTACGCGCCGCATCGAAGCCGAGCGTGCAGAAAGTCTCTTACTTTCCAGTGCCGCACACGCCTTGCGTACGCCAATGACCAGTATCTTCGGCTACTCTGAGTTGATGTCCATGCCAGTATTCGCCGACGCTCCGCAACCCGATATGACTGCGGTGATCTATCACAACGCGGCGTTAATGCGCACACTGATCAACGACTACTTTGATCTCGCCCGCATCCGTCTATTGCGTCGGAAGGATCTGCCATGGGCTGATGTGCAGCTGCAGGCCTGGCTGGGCGCGAGCGCCTGCGTAAACAAAACACCGACGGGCCGCGAGGCGCCGCGAATTGATATGCCGTCCCGACCACTATGGGCCAACGTCAGTGGTGTACACCTTGAGCAGGCACTGGGCCATCTGCTGGCAAATGCATGGAAATTCTCCCGGGCCGATACCCCGGTACACATCGCTTTGCGGCAACACCCATCGCGCGAAAACGAAATCGGCATCAGCATCACCGACCACGGCGTCGGCATGACCGCCGCGCAAATCGCCAGCGTTGGTCACCCCTTCTTTCTGGGCGGTGCGGATGGCGATATCGAAGGCTGCGGACTGGGTATGAGCATGGTGAATTCCATCGTTCGCCTCCATCGTGGCCGCCTCGAAATTACCAGTTCCGCGGGCGCCGGTAGCGAAATTACGGTATGGCTGCCAGCGGCCGCCGCCCCCGCCACCACCACCACCACCACCGCTCAAGACTGAATGCCAACGGATATGAAAATCGTCACTCCCGCTGAAAACAGTGCGATTGATCCGGCACGACATGCCGCGGCACCGCTCGATGCGGATCTACCCTGGCATTGGACCGAGGCACTGACCCCCAACCGCCTGCTCTATCTGTTTGCGGTGGTCGTGATATTTTTTGCCGGAATTGGCTGGTTTACGTATCAATTGCTCAGTGACAACCTGATCGCCCGCGAGACGGACAGCCTGCATGCTATTTCGGAGGTCAAGACCAATAAATTCAAGCGTTGGGTGCACGAGCGGCGGTCTGATACGGAAGTGTTGGCGGGCAACGCGATGCTGCAACAATTGGCTACGGACACCCACAAGAACCCTGGCGGCGTCACCAAGGCGCAATTACAGGCGTGGCTCGATACCATTCAAAGAACCTACGGCTATGACAGCATTCAGCTGATCAATCTTGACGGCAAGCAACTCATGCTGAGCGGCGCACCGGGCCCCGATCCAGGCGAGGTTTTACGGCAACTCAATCCGGATGCGGCGCATAAAAGAGCCAATCTATTCGAGACCTTCGAAGGCAACGGGCTCGGACATTACCGCTTTGGCTACGCCATGCTACTCAACGACGTCAGCGCAACCAGCCGTGGCCTGGCGCTGGTGCTCGTTTCATCAACCAGTCTTGAGAACGAATTTTTCAAGGATTTACTGGCCTGGCCCTCGGATTCCAAAACCGGCCAGATAGTCCTCGCTCGCCGCAGCGAAAAAGGCGTCGCCTATCTGAATAAAGGGCTGAGTAATAGCGCCGACCACCAGCATCTCTATATTCCGTTTTCCGCCACCGGCGGCAACGGCCCGACCAATATCATGGATACCAATGCAAGCAACTTCGCCGGCCTGGCCTATCGGGGTTTGGATCCGGAGGGCAAAGAAGTGATCGGCGTGGCACACAGCATGGCCGGTTTACCGTGGAGTCTCTCAGCGCAGGCCGACCGCGATGATATTGTCGGCAGCGCGCGGCGAATCGCCAGTCTGGCCGCAATGCTGGCCGCCCTCGGCGCCCTGATCTCCGGAGTGTTTCTCTACGTGATCTTCCGCCAGCAAAAACGTCGCAGCACGGTGCTCGCAGCAAACAACCTGCGCCTCGATGAATTGCGCAAGATCGCAGAGAACGCATCCCGTGCCACCAGCGAATTTCTGGCCAATACCAGCCATGAAATTCGCACGCCGCTCAATGCGGTGGTGGGTCTCTCCTACCTGATGACGCAGCGGGCCGGACAAGACGCCTGGAACCTCGAGAAGCTCTACCAGATCTCCGACTCATCACGCCACCTGCTCTCGATCATCAATAACATTCTCGATGTCGCGCGCATTGAATCGGGGAAATTCCAGCTCGACAAAGTCGACTTTATGCTCGAGGACGTCTTGAGTCGTCATGTCTTCAGTGTAATTAACGCGCAGGCCAAGAAAAAAGGCCTCGAGATCATCGCCGACATTCATGCCGAACTGCTGCGGCCGTTGCTCGGCGATCCGCTGCGCATCGCGCAGGCGATCCTTAACTACATGAGTAACGCCATCAAATTCACCGACCAAGGTCGCATCATTTTGCGCATTTACCCGGTGCGGCATGAGGGCCCCGACATGTTGGTGCGCATCGAGGTCAACGACACCGGCATCGGCTTGACTGAGGAACAGCGCCAACGCATCTTTCAGGCCTTCGAGCAGGCCGATGGATCCACCACCCGCAAGCACGGCGGCTCCGGCCTGGGACTGGCAATTACCAGCCACATCGCCCAACTCATGGGCGGCGAGGTCGGCGTCGAAAGTGTGCTCGGCGTCGGCAGCAGTTTCTGGCTCACCGTTAATCTGACGGCTGGACACACCATGCAACCCGCCCATCCGATCGGCAATCTGCGTGGCTGTCACGCCCTGGTGGTCGACGACCTGCCGGAGGCACGACAGGTGTTGAAGAAGATGCTCGAGAACATGGGCCTGCGCACAGAGGATGCCGCCTCGGGCAGCGAGGCGATACGCATGATCGAATCGGCCAATGCAACGGACGACCCGTTCAGCATTTTGCTGCTGGACTGGCGTATGCCCGGACTCGACGGCCTGCAAACCGCTCATCGCTTGCGCGGCCTGACACTCACTCAACATCCTGTCACTGTGTTTGTCACCGCCTATGATGAGCCCGATCTGGGCCAGCAGGCGCGCAACGAAGGCGTGCTCGCAGTATTGCAAAAACCGGTCACGTCATCGACCTTGCAGGACACCCTCGCCCGTCTCACACATGCCGGTGACAACGGTGAACAAACCCGCGAAGTCTTGTCGCTGACCACACAATCGCTGCGCGACCATCACGCCGGAGCGCGTTTGTTACTGGTTGAAGACAACCCGGTGAATCGCGAAATTCTGCTCGAATTGCTGGCCGATTTTAATTTCAAAATCACCATTGCAGAGAACGGCCGCGTGGCGGTGGCCGCCGCCATGCGCAACGCCTTTGACCTGGTTCTGATGGATATGCAGATGCCAGAGATGGACGGCCTCGAGGCCACCCGGCGCATCCGCAGCCTCGCCGGGTGGAAGAGCATCCCGATCCTGGCAATGACAGCCAATGCCTTTAAGGAAGACCGCGAGGCCTGCCTTCAAGCCGGTATGAACGACCACCTCGCCAAGCCCGTCGAACCGGAAATTCTCTACCGCGCATTGCTGCGCTGGCTGGCTAAGGACGGCGTGCAGACGACAGTCACCGAACCCGGTGCGGTGCAACCGACGGCTGCGCCGCCGATGCCCGCGCAAGCCCATGAAACGGTGAGCCCCCAATCTGACGCAGTTGGCGTCCACCTCAATATCAAGGTCCTCGGCAGCATGACCAATCAGAAGCCCGAGGTGATCCGGCGTGTCCTGCGCCAAATCGTTGCCCACCATGGCAATGATCGCCAACGTATCGCCGAATACACGGCAGCGGAAGACTGGAACGGGGCGTTCCGTATTGCCCATGAGATCAAAGGCGTGGCCGGACAAATCGGCGCCACGGTGCTGCAGCAAGCCGCACTTGAAGCCGAACAACTTTGGCGCGCCGGTAAGCCCGCGCCGCAAGACACGGTCCTCCGGCTTGACACACTGCTGGCTGCAGCCATCGCCGAAGTCAGCCGCTATCTGGAAGCCAATCCCGATCACGCAGCGCCCCCATCGGGCGAAGACCCGCTACCGCTCGCGCACCGCTTATTGGAGGAACTTGAAAATGCTGACGCAGCGGCGATTCATACCGCCGAAGCACTGAAGGCGGCACTGAATGGCAGCATGCCAGCCGAGCAACTTTCTGTGTTTGAGGAAATTTTTGCCAGCGTGGCGCGCTTCGATTTCGATCATGCACAGACCCTGCTGCGACCGCTGCAGTCACAGCTCGCCGCACTCATGGCGCCACGTTCGAGCGCGCCATGATGCACCCTCATTCTAGGCTCGCACAATACGCCGCCATACCGAACCCGGTTCTCGCGGTCGTTCACTGCAAGCGAAGTTTCACGAAGGGAAACGACTGATGGCGAGGCTTTTGGCATCCGACAAGGCAGACGTCCTGATGCTGGATGACCAGCCGGAAAATCTGCTGTTACTGGCCAATTTGCTGGGAACTGAATTTCGCGTCCATCCGTTCACCGATCCGGCGAAATTCATCAGCTATATCGAAGCCGGCAAGGCAGTTGATCTGATCCTGCTGGACATCGTCATGCCCGTGCAGAATGGCTATGAAATCTGCCAATGGGTACGTAATCGGCGCGAACTCGAGCACGTACCGGTAATTTTTCTGACCTCACTAACCAGTACTGAGGACGAAAGTCTGGGGCTCGCGATAGGGGCGGATGATTACATTGGCAAGCCGTTCTCGCCACCGATCGCGCTGGCCCGCGTGCGCCACCATCTGCAACTCGGCCGTTCGCTCCGCATCATCTCCGACCAGAACGCACACCTCGACGAAAAAGTCCGTGAACGCACGGCTGAACTCGAGCGGGTCAACGCCGAACTGCAGGCGAAATCAGAAGAGATCCAGAAAGTGCAGGACGCTACCATCATCGCCTTCTCGTCGCTGGCCGAAACCCGTGACAATGAAACCGGTATGCACCTGCGTCGCACCCAGAATTATGTGCGCGCGCTTGCCGAGGCCCTGCAAAACCATCCGCGTTTTGCCGCCGCCCTGGACCACCAGGCGATTGAACTCCTCTACAAATCGGCGCCACTACACGATATCGGCAAGGTTGCAATACCGGACAACGTGCTGCTTAAGCCGGGCAAACTCACCGCCGAAGAGTTCGAGATTATGAAAACGCACACCACACACGGCCGTGATGCCATTCTCGCCGCCGAACATGGCATCGGTGAAGGCAACTCCTTTCTCAGCGCAGCGCGCGAGATCGCCTACGGCCATCATGAAAAATGGGATGGCAGCGGCTATCCGCAGGGCATTGCAGGAGATGCCATCCCGCTATTCGCGCGCATCATGGCGGTGGCCGATGTCTACGACGCGTTAATTTCCAACCGCGTCTACAAGGCGGGCATGCCACACATGAAGGCGGTGGAAATTATCCGTGCCGGCCGGGGAACGCATTTTGACCCCGACATCTGCGATTGTTTTTTACGGATTGACACGCAATTTGCCGAAATTGCCACCCGTTTTAATGATGCGCCAGGATCCCCCTGACGGTCGCGGCGCGGGCGCGCTGGCTAACCCGAAGCCAGTTCGGCGGCACTAGACGCAGGCTGCAACATGAGTTGATCACCCTCAACCACTTATGAAATATTCAGATTTAGACTGTTAAGCATCGGCGAATGGCTCTAAAAATAGCCCCCAAGCCGCGCTATCGGTTTTATCGGGGATGCTTGCGAAGACCATTGATCTCTATTATATTCAATAAGTTATAGCATCTATTCTGACCGCAAACGTAGCCGTCAAACCTTAAGCTACTCCTGAGGCGAAAAAATAAACTTAAGGAAATCGCTAGATTTGTCGTAAACGGATGAGTCGCCTCGTTGCGCGTTAACCTGAAGCCTTGCATAGTCGATACCAAAGAGCATGACAACGACACCCCACAACCAAAAGCCACGCATTGCCATTCTTGAAGATGAGTCCTCAATGTGCGCCCTGCTTTACCGCATATTGAGCCCGGAATACGAGATTGCGATGCTCAAATCAGGTCGCGACATGATCAATGCGATCAAGCGCGACAGCGTAGATCTGGCGTTGCTGGATATCGTTTTGTCTGGCGAAAACGGGATCGAAATCGCCAAAGCGATACGTGCGCGCTCGCATATTCCAGTGGTGATGCTGTCCGGACTTTCCGCAGCCGAGACCATCGTCGCCGGACTCGGCATTGGTGCCAATGATTACATCACCAAGCCTTTCGACCCCGACGTCCTCAAAGCCAGGGTCGCCAACGCCTTGCGCGCTCGTATTAACGAAACCAAACGTCCGCTCGAGGAAGTCTGCTATGAGCTCCACGGTTGCACCGTCAACCCATGGAAGCGCCATATCGAATCTGTGGCCGGCGCCGCGGTAAAAATCACCGAGATGGAACTTCAATTGTTATCGCTGATGCTACGCCAGGCGCCCGGTGTGGTGTCGCGTGAGGAATTGTCCCGGTGCGTGGTCGGAAAAAAATGGCAGCCGGAAATACGTGCGCTGGATGTGCACATCAGCCACCTGCGCTCCAAGCTAAGTGAGGCCGGCCTGCCGAAAAATGTACTGTGCTGCCATCGCGGCGTCGGCTACTCGATCCGTACGGCGAATGCTGTACGCCATTGATCGGTTCCCTGCACCCCAGGTTGCACCAAGGGCAGACCGGCACTGGTATGCCGCAATATAAGCTGTCATGAATATCGGCAATCATTTGGCGCGCGCGCTCGAGCGCATCAAGTTCCCCACCTACTTCAAGGGATTGCTCACGGCAATCGCCGTCGTCGTCATTGCCTTCAGTTATTACTTTGTCACCAACGAAGCGCAACAACAGGCCACCGCCAGGGCGCAGGAAAACCTCCGCGCGGTCACCTTCGCCCTCGCCCAGCATATCGAACAGACGCTCGAACAAGCCGATCAAATCAGCCGCGTCATGCGTCGTAGCTACGTCGAAGGCGGCAACTATCGCGATCTCACCCGCAGCATTTACCGCGAACTCGATCCGATTCTCTATCCGCAACTGGGCTTCATCAATAACAAGGGCCTCTATGTATTCGGCACCCTGCCCGACTTCAAACCGCTCGACCTCGGGGACCGCAAACACTTCCGCATCCATGCCGATACCACAGGCGAAGACGCCCTCTATGTCAGCACGCCCTTGTTGGGGCGCGCCTCAAAAAAGCTGACCTTGCAACTCACCCGCCGTATGAACACCGCCAACGGCGATTTTATGGGGGTGACGGTGGTTTCGATCAACCCCGAACAATTCACATCGGTTTACCGCAAACTGATCGGCAAGGACGGCCTGATCACGCTGTCCGGCTTTGACGGCATCAACCGCATACGCGTCGACACCAGCGGGTTTGCCTTCGGGCAGGATCTCAATAACACCCCGTGGTTTAAAACTGTGATTTCGAAGGACCACGGCTTTATCGACATCGTCAGCGCCGTTGACGGTAAACATCGCCTGACTGCGTTCCAGCAGCTCCCAAGCCGCCGTCTATTCGTTACGGTAGGCCAGCCCTATGATGAGATCGCCGCAAACTATCTGCCCTCCTACCACCGTTACCTGCCCTGGCTTACCGGCTTTTTGATTTTGACCCTGCTCATCTTGTTCGGACTATCAGTGCGCACCCAGAACTTGAACAGGCGGCTGAACATCGCCAATGCGGCGCTCTCCAACAGCATGAGCGTCGCCTTTGATGCAGTTGAGGCGAAAAACCGTTTCCTCGCCAGCGTGTCGCATGAACTACGCACCCCGCTGCACGGCATACTCGGTCATTCCGAATTGCTCTCCTTGGAAGAGCTGCCGGTTGACGCGCAGGAGAGCGCCACCTCGATTTTCCGCAGCGCCAGCCACCTGCTGCAAATCGTCAACCAGTTGCTGGATATTTCCAAAGCCGACAGCGGCAATCAGGAAATGAAGATAGAGCCCGTTGAATTACGCGCCGCCATTGAAGAAATGATGACGCTGCACATCGTCACTGCCAATCGGACCGGCACAACACTGACTCTCGACATCGCCGCAAACGTGCCCGAGCAGGTGAATACCGATGCCACTGCGCTCAAACGCGTGATGCACAATCTGATCGCCAACGCGCTCAAATTTACCAAGGCCGGCGCGGTAAAAATACGGGTTGG
>CAIWNB010000113.1 GCA_903913965.1 uncultured beta proteobacterium | reverse complement strand
GAAGTGCACGGTTTCCGGGGCCATGGCACCGGCAAACGTATGTTCCACCCATTCGCCGGGCATGGTCGACATTGGATGCACGATGCCGGTCTTCATGGTGGTCAGATGATTGTCGCGATGGGTGTCATCGATGATCAGCGCACCTTCGGTGCCGATGAATTCAATCCAGGTCATCGAGAAGTTCGGGTAGGCAGGCGGCAGACTCCAGCCGGCACCAACGACGAACGACATGCCGGTGTCCATCGTCACAGTAATGTATTGTGTATCGGGAAAATCAGCGCCGGTGGCTTCGCGCATGGCGCCATAATTGACCTGCGAATACACGCGCACCGGTTTGGCCGGCAGCAAGCACCACAGAATGAAGTCCAGATCGTGGGTCGCTTCCATCGCCGCTGGCGACAATTTGGTACGGCTGTTGATCTTTTTGCCAAGGCCGCGACCGATATGTCGGCTGACCAGCGCGCTGACCGGTTTGCCGAGTGTGCCGTCGGTGGCACATTTGTGCACGTAGGCGAATTTCGGATTGAAGCGCTGCGAATAGCCGATGGTGAATTTGAGATTGTTCTTTTTCGCGATGTGAATCAGGTCATCGGCTTCATGCAGTTCGATAGCGATCGGCTTTTCAAGAAACACATGCTTGCCGGAACTCAAGGCTTCGCGCGCCATCGGATAGTGCAGCACTTCGGGCGTGGCTGAGATCATCACCGCGTCGATCTCTTTGTTCTCGAGGATCTGGCGATAATCCGCAGTGGCGGTGGCGGGGTTGACCAGTTTGGTCATCTCGGCGAGTCGTTCGGGTCGCGTTTCCGCGATATGCAGGCTCTTGATTAGCGGGTGACGGGCGCAGGTTTCCGCGCGTATGCCCCCGCACCAGCCGGTGCCGATGATTCCCATGTTCAATTGTTTCACGAGCGTCCTTTCGGTGTTTGCAATATTGACTGTCCGGTGCCGCCCCCGCGTTCAGGCTTGCGATCGTCGTCAGGCTCAACCCGAGCGACCGCACGGCGGCGCTAGTTTAGCCTATCGTCCATCGGGGCGCGTAGCGACTTGCGTCGTCATCCGAGTGCTGCAATCATGCCGGTCTGTGCCGCGAACGAGTCGCGGCACGTCTTTTACTTTAATGAGGGTCGGTATGAAAACAACATCAGCAAGCCGCAGTGCGTCCACGGTCGGTGTCGTCGGACTGGGGATTATGGGCGGAGCGTTCGCCAAACATCTGTCGGCGGCCGGTTTTAAAGTGACCGGTTTTGACATTGCACCGGCCGCCATCAAGGCGCTGAAAAAACTCGGCGGTGTTGCCGCTCTCTCCGCCGCCGACGTGGCGGCCAGCCAGAAGATCATCATTACCTCGTTGCCGTCCTATGCGGCGTTTGAGGCGGCGCTATTTGGCACGGGCGGCATCGCCGCCGGTGCAAAACGCGGCACCATCGTTGTCGAAGTCAGTACGCTGCCGCTCAAGCTCAAAGAAGACGCACGCAAGCGCTTTGCCAAAATCGGCGTCATCATGCTGGATTGCCCCATCAGCGGCACGGGCGCGCAGGCGGCAGCCAAGGATGCGATTGTCTATGCCAGCGGCGATGCGGCCGCCTACAAAAAATGCAAAGCGATTTTTGCCGGCATGGCGCGCAACACTTACTACTGCGGCAAGTTTGGCGTCGGCTCTAAACTGAAATACGTCGCCAACCACCTTGTCACCATCCACAATCTCGCGGCGGCCGAAGCCTTCGTCATGGCGGAAGAGGCCGGTGTCGATGCAAAGCTAATGTACAACGTGATCAAGGACGGGGCGGGCACCTCGCGCATGTTTGAAGTGCGCGGGCCGCTGATGATCAAGCGCAATTATCTGCCGGCAACCATGAAGGTTGATGTCTATCAAAAAGACATCGCCATCATCGGTGACTTTGCCAGGACCATTAAAACGCCGACGCCGCTGTTCACGCTCAGCAAGAAATACTATGACATGGCGATGGCGGACGGTTTCGACAAGCAGGATACCGCGGTGGTGCATGAAGTGTTGCGGCGCGTCGCGCGCAAAACGAAACGCTGAGGTGCCCGGCCTGTCTTAAAAAATACCCGGCGACGTGGCCGCCGGGTATTTATTTACTGTTTGCCGGTGGTTTGGGCCGTCTGGATCGCCTGCCATATTTTGGCTGGCGTCAACGGCATGTCGAGATGCGTAATGCCCAAGGGCCGCAGCGCGTCGAGGACGGCGCTGACCAGGGCCGGGATTGATGCCGTGCAGCCAGACTCGCCCGCACCTTTGGCGCCCAGCACATTACCTGTGCTCGGTTGCGGGCAGTCTCCGACGTTGATGCGCGGCACGAGGCCGGCGTGCGGCATAAAGTAGTCGCTGAAACTGCCGCTGAGCAGTTGTCCGGTCTGCGGGTCGTAAACCGCGTGCTCGCCAAAGACCTGTCCGGCGCCTTGCAGCACACCGCCATGCACCTGACCTTCAACGATCGCGTGGTTGATGACGTTACCGCAGTCGTCTGCAGTGGTGTAGTTGATGACCTGCGTGACGCCGGTTTCTGCATCGATTTCCACTTCGGCGACATGGCAGCCATTGGGGTAGGTGGCGCCGACGCTGGCTTCGGCCAGCGTGTTCAGGGGATGTGGTTGCTTGTTGGCGAGCCGGCACGCGAGGTCTTGCAGTGTGATTGTTTGGTTGCCGTCGCGTGAGCGATACGCGCCATCGCGATATTCAACCTGCGAGGGTTCCAGTTCCAGCGCTTCGGCTGCAAACGGTCGCGCCTGATCAATTAATTTCTTTGCCGCAATCTGACAGACGCTGCCGGCGCCGACCAGCGATCGCGAACCGCCGCTGAAGTTGCCGATCAGCGGTCGGTCGTAGACGCTCTCGCGCAGGGTGATGTTTTCGCGGCGCACACCGAGTTCCTCGGCGACGATATCGGTGAATGTCGTTTCATGGCCCTGGCCGGACGACAGGCAAGCGACGAACAAGGTCATTGCCCCATCTGTTGCGAACTCGATTAACACCTGGTCTTTCGGCGCGGCGCCCGGCGCGGTCCCTTCAATCACGGTTGAGAGGCCGATGCCACGCAAGCGGCCGGCAACGCGTGCCGCTTCGCGGCGTGCGGCAAAGCCCTGCCAGTCGGCATCGCGCAGGGCTTGCGCCTGACAGGCGGCGAAATCGGCTTTCTCATAGATCCCCAGCGTTGGCGTCTGATACGGAAAGGCATCGGGTGGTATGAAATTGCGGCGGCGGATTTCGTCGCGAGCTAGATTCAAGTCAAGCGCCGCCTGATCGACCAGCCGCTCGATGGCATAAGCCATGTCGGGCCGGCCGGCGCCGCGATAGGCCGCCACGGGGACGGTATTCGTAAAGGCCACTTTGAAATCCGCTTCCAGCGCCGGAATCCGGTAGACGCCGGTGGTGCAGATTGACGGATTGCGCACATGGCTATTGGCGGCGGTGGGCGTGAGGTAGGCGCCCATGTCGCAGTTAAAGCGGTAACGCGCGGCGAGAAATTGCCCGTTTGGGTTCAGCGCGAGTTCGCCTTCGATGATCACGCCGCGGCCGTGGCTGTCAGAGAGAAAACTCTCCGAGCGCGAGGAAATCCATTTCACCGGCCGGCCCAATTTTTGGGCCGCAATCATTTGCGCTGCATATTCGGGATAGACGGCGGCGCGCTGGCCGAATCCGCCGCCATTGTCATGCAAGTGAAAGCGCAACTTGTCCTCGGGGATACCGGTTAACACCGCAAATTGCCAGCGCATCATGGTGATGCCTTGCGAGCAGACCCAGATGTCGTAACAGCCGTCGTCGGCGCTATAACTGACGAGGCAGGCGCGCGGTTCCATCGGGCTCGGCACCACGCGCTGTGACGTTACTTTGACGCGTGAAACATGGGCTGCACCGGCGAAAGCCTCCTGCACCGCTGCGCTGTCGCCGATATGCCAGCTAAAGGCGAGGTTCTGTGGGACGGACTCGTGTAGTTGTGGCGCGCCGGTTTGTAGCGCGGCCTCCGCATCGACCGCCACCGGCAGGTCTTCATAATCAACCTCGATGGCAGCGAAGGCATCCTGCGCGGCAAGCGCGGAGGTGGCGACCACCATGGCTACCGGTTCACCGACAAATCGCACCGTGCCGTGGGCGATCACCGGACGCGGCGGCTTGTGTATGGTTTCGCCGTTTGGCCCCTTGAAGGACATCATGTTTGGAAATTGCGTGTAGCCGGCGGCGATCGCATCCGCGCCAGTGAAGATGGCAACAACGCCGGGCTGCTGCAGGGCCGCAGCCGTATCGAGCGACACGATGCGGGCGTGGGCGCGATCGGCACGCAAAAAGCCGGCATGCAGTTGCCCGGGTAGATTCATGTCCGATGCGTAACGGCCGCGGCCGGTAATCAGACGCAGGTCTTCGCGGCGGTTCGCCTTGTGATGTGTGCTCATGGGAGTCTGCTTTGTTTCGGGAAAATGCCGCGCGCGGTGCGCGTCGGAGCGGCGCCACTATAAGGGTTTTGCCGGCCGCTGTTAAGGCGCGAGGTGCGGAGAGTGATGTGGCCGTATTTTCTTCTGTGACCACAGGATATGCGTCGCCATCTTGTTGCCCCAACTCATAAGACCTAAACTGCGCGTCCCGATGGCACAAGAGGGTGGCGCCATCGGGAACATGTTGATGGTTTGCGGAGAATTTATGCGATTCGAGTTCAAAATGTTGGGTGCATCGGCTTGTACGGCGCTCAGTTTATTCACAGGACTGGCCACTGCCCAGACCTATCCGGCCAAGGTGATACGCTTTGTGACTGCGGCACCAGGCAGCGCCAATGATTATGTCGCACGGTTGATCGCGCAGGATTTGTCGCGCGCGCTGGGGCAGCAAGTGATCGTCGAAAACCGCGCTTCGCTGGCGCCGGAAGTGGTGGCGAAGTCGCCGCCCGACGGCTACACCATTTTGCTCAACGGTTCATCGACCTGGCTGTTGCCGCTGATGCGCCGTGAAAATTACGATCCGCTCGAAGATCTCGCGCCGGTCACGATGGCAGTGACTTCGCCCAACATCCTCGTTGTGCATCCTTCGATGCCGGTAAAGTCAGTGAAGGAGTTGATTGCGCTGGCCAAGGCACAACCCGGCAAGCTCAACTATGCGGCTGGCACGCTGGGCGCGCCGCCGCATCTGTCGTCAGAATTATTCAACGCCATGGCGGGGGTCAATATCGTCCGCATCTCCTACAAGGGTACCGGGCCGTCGGTGATCGCGCTGGTGGCCGGTGAAGTGCACCTAATGTTCGCCGGTCTGGGGTCGGTGGCGCCACACATCGCCAGTGGACGGCTGCGGGCGCTGGCCTCGACGAGTGCGAAAACGTCCGCATTGGCACCGCAACTGCCGACCGTGGCGGCGACGCTACCCGGTTATGAAGCCGAAACACTGATCGGAATTTTTGCGCCGGCCAAAACACCGGCGGCCATTGTGACGCTGCTCAACACTGAAATTGCACGCGTGCTTAACCGCGTCGAGATCAAGGAACAGCTGACCAAGTCCGGCATCGAGGTATTGGGTGGCTCGCAGGCCGCGGCCGTGGCGATCATGAAGTCTGATATGGGCAAGATGGGCAAGGTCATCCGTGAATCGGGTATCCGCGCGGATTAGGCGTTGCGAGCGGGACAGCAACTGATTAAGGGACGGGGTGGCATGAAAGCAAACGACAACGTGGCAGTGAAAAAAGTACGCAACGGGCGCGGCCTCGTTGCCATAAGAAATCTGCGGCGCGGCGCGTTGGTGGTCGAGATCACCGGCAAGATCGTCACCGGTGATGAGGTCTGGGAGTATTGGAAAAAAGACCCGCAGCTGGGGGCCAACTGTTTCCGCTACGACGATGATCATTACATCGATCCCGATGGTACGCTCGGGCAGTATGCCAATCACTCGTGCAATCCGAATTCCGGTGGCTTTCGCGTTGGCCGCAAACTCTTGATCAAAGCCATACGGCCGATCCTCGCGGGCGAAGAAGTCACGCATGACTATTCAACTTTTCTCGGCGCGGATGATGTCTGGACCATGCCTTGCAACTGCGGCGAGGCGGCTTGTCGCAAGCGCGTGCGCAATGTGGCGAAGCT
>CAIWNB010000112.1 GCA_903913965.1 uncultured beta proteobacterium | reverse complement strand
ATTTTGGACCGCGGCCCTTGGTGGAGGACAACTCGCTAAGGTCGAATTCTACGACGCTGGTATCGGGGCGCCTGGGGTATAAGCTGGACAAGAAGGCGCGCGTCCAGCTGGATGGATTCAATCTTCTGAACCGGCGTGCCAGTCAGATTGATTACGCCTATTCATCGCAATTAAAGGGCGAGACCGCACCCGTTACGGACATTCACTTTCACCCTACGGAGCCGCGCTCGTTACGGCTGTCTGCCATTCTCAGTTTCTAAAACGGCAGACAATAAAAAACGGCAGGGCGTTAACCCTGCCGTTTTACTTACAGGAAGAATATTACTTCTTCGGGGCATCAGCTTTCGGGGCATCAGCTTTCTTAGCTTCAGCTTTCGGGGCATCAGCTTTCTTAGCTTCAGCTTTCGGGGCATCAGCTTTCTTTTCTTCTTTCTTGGCATCGGCTGCGAAAACAGACACGGTACCCAGGGCGAACATAGCGGCGACGATTGCGGCAAGCAGTTTGCTCATGTTATTTCCTCTTTAGTTTAATAAGAACCACATCCTTGGAACTACGACCCTAATGCGGTCACAGACATTAACGTGCTCGACACCGCGGCGGTTGACGCAGATTGAATTCTGGTTCAAGGCACGCCGTAATGCGTTTACATCCAAGGATTATTATTATAATTCAGTAACATAAAATTTAAAAGGTGATGTTTGCCGCCTTTTTTTGGAGTTTGCACACGCTCACTTTTTGCGGAAATTTCAGATTTTTTTATCTTTGGGGCCCAATTGGATTTTTTATAGACCTATTCGAGCCAAGTTCTGCCCCGTCGCTAGCGCTTGGTTGATTCGAATCTCGCGCTTGCAAGGTGTCTGCAGATTCTGGTTAGGTTGCCCTTGGCGGCCTTGTCGTGGTGCTCAAGTTGGGCTTTTTGGTGTCGGAAGGTGGGGCTGTTTTTTGAAAACAGCGTGTTATCGTGATCGATCGCCTTTGTTAGGTGGATGTAGTTTGGAGTTCTTCGATTGAAAATTTACAAAACTTTCAATTTCTTTTGATTCGCCGGGTGGTAATCCTTCGATATTCCAATCACCTATGCTGTAGCGTATGAGCCTCAGGGTCGGAAACCCTACGGCAGCGGTCATTCGTCGTACCTGCCGGTTCTTGCCTTCCGCGATAGAAATCTGGATCCAGCTTGTGGGAATGTTTTTGCGAAAACGAACCGGCGGCTGGCGCGGCCACAACCACGTGGGTTCGCCAACGGTCGTGGCTTGGGCTGGCTGCGTGATGAAGTCGCGTAAATCGATCCTCCCGCATAGCCGGCGTATTGCGGCGGGCGTCGCCACGCCTTCAACTTCCACGAAATAGGTTTTGACGAGTTTGTGTTCTGGTGCGCTGATGCGATTTTGCAGTGCACCATCGCCTGTCAGCACTACTAGCCCCTCGCTGTCTGCGTCGAGGCGGCCCGCCGGATAGATCTCAGGGATTGCGACAAAATCCTTCAGGGTTTTACGGCCTTCGCTGGCGCGGAATTGACAAAGTACGCCAAAGGGCTTGTTTAGCAGGATGATCCGGCTCATGCGTTTGTCTGATAAGTGAGAGTGGAAACAACAACGCCCGCAGGGCGGGCGTTGTTGTTTTTTGCACTTGCATCAAGATTGGGTTATTTCGAGCCCCACGGCTTGATCGCCTCCTTAAGCTTCAGGTAGCCGTCGATATAGCGCGGACGCTTGTCGCTGTATATCGTGTCGAAGATTGCCAGTTGGGCATCCAACCAATTGGCGAGTTCGGTATTGCCGGGGTTCGCTGCCTTGTAGGCCTCGTTGATGAGAACGAAGTGAATGCGAGGATCATACGGCTGTTTTTCGCCGCCCACTGTCTCGTCGCCAGCCAGTAAACGCAAGAGCATGGCATCTGCTGAGCCAAGGGTTTGTTCGTAAATCGGCGCGCCTTCCATCCGGTACATGACGCTGGTCATGTCTTTGCCATTGGTCATCGTGAAGCCCATGTCTTTCCAGACCTGGCTCATGTCTTTACCGGTTTTTGCATGGTCGAGTACCAGCTGGCCCCAGGCGCGCAGCACATCTGGCGCATCGGCCATCAAGTCCGTCAAGCGGTCGCCATCCAGGTCGGTTGCGTAGACGATACAACCGCGGTGGTTGATCATGTCGTGCAGGAGCAGGCCAAAGTTGGTGTCGGAGATGTGTTCGTAGACGTCACCGCCCCAGTTCTCCATCCCGTCTTTGAAATCCTTCGGTAGCAGCGCAGCGATAGCGTCGACGTTTTCCTTGTGTTCTTCGTACGCGTCAACCGAATACTGGCGCTTGAGCTTGAACTTCGTGCCTTTCAGCAGCCAGCGCATGATGCCGGCGTTGACGGCATCCTCTTTGGCCTGGGTCGGTTTGGTGGCAACGCGGCCAATTTGGCCTGTTTCGTGCACCATTTTCAGGAACAGGCGCGCCGCGTAGGCCATCCGGATGCCCGGAGTATTCATTTCCGAGTGGATATTCCCTGTGGCTTTGTCGACGATAAATTTCTTGTTGTCCTGCGAGTAAGGCAGGCCCGGCATGAAGCGGATGCTCGTGATCGAGCCGTAGGGACGGACATTGCAATACACGCCAGCTGCGGTGCGCAGCGGTGCATTGGCCGATTTGCCGGCGACCACCACTTTCTTGCCGCCGTCGTTGACCATGAAGTCGCCGGCGGTTGACCATTTCAGGCAGGTGTTATCCATCTTTCCGAACCATTCTAGGGTCTTCAGCTTGGTGTCGTGGCGGTATTGCGCCATCATCGGGACGCCGAGGAATGGCAGCCCGAGTACGTCGAGGGCCATGATCGTGCCGTTTAACGCGAACATGTCGGTGAATGCGTGGGCAACCGGCTTGACGCCACCTGCGTTATTGCCGCCTTCCCAGATCACTGCGTCGGAAATGCCGACCGGCTGGACTTTGGAGCGTTTGTAAATACTGTCGAGGTACTTGAACAGATCGCCGTTCTGTTCTTCCTGTGCAATTTTTAGCAGGTCAAGCGTGTCAGCCATGATTCTCTGTCTCCGTTGGAATGTTCGTTGAATGATTGTCGATGCGACCGGCGTGGTGCGGCGATCTGTCGAGGCGTCCTGAAGGGGGATGCGGTAAGGTAATCAACTGCCGTGCCCGCTACCCATTTCGTGTAGATGCGTGGCCCATTATCGCATTTATTGGGGCTGGCATGAATAACCCTATGGCCGTTGCGGGAGGTCGTTGGCGGAGAATTATCGAAGAATGGTCAAAAAAAAACCCGTCCGGGTTAGCGGACGGGCTTTCTATCGATATTCTGTGGTGCTGTATACCGTTAGCTTAGGCGCCTTGAATATTCGAGGCTTGCTTGCCTTTTGGACCTTGGGTTACTTCGAAAGTAACTTTCTGGCCTTCCTTCAGGGTTTTAAAACCACCCATTTGGATTGCTGAAAAATGGGCGAAAAGATCTTCACTGCCGTCATCCGGCGTAATGAAGCCATAACCCTTAGCATCGTTGAACCATTTCACTGTGCCTGTTGCCATATTGCGATACCTCATGAACTAAAAATTACCGGAAAAAGTTTCCAGAGACTGTTTGAGTTTCAAGGGACGCGTATACGACGGCAGATACTGCGAAACCGGTCTTACGATCGAGCTTGAAGCCAAACACCTTTCCGCTTAATAGGCTATTTATGGCCGGAAGTCAAGTTTTTCGTGATCCGAGCCGGAAGGCGGGGAAAAAGGCCGCTAATTAACACTTGAAAAATCTGCGGTTTTGGTCAAAATAAGAAATCGTAGTGTGCAGGCTAATGGTGGTGTAAAAGATGGCGATTCGGCATCGTTCGGATACGGTTTTGGAGGCAAAAAAGGCGAAGGCCAAATTGCCGCCAATGTTCAAGGTTATGCTTCTGAATGACGATTACACGCCCATGGATTTTGTTGTGGTTGTCATTCAGCAGTTTTTCTCCCTCAGTCCTGAAAAGGCAACGCAGATCATGCTCAAGGTTCATCGCGAAGGCGCCGGCGTATGCGGGGTTTATCCGCGGGATGTGGCGGCGACCAAGGTTGATCAAGTGATGGATTTTGCAAAGCAGAACCAGCATCCGCTGCGCTGTGTCATGGAGGAAAATTAATGATTGCCCAGGAACTCGAAGTTAGTCTGCACATGGCCTTTATGGAGGCGCGGCAGAAGCGGCATGAATTCATCACGGTAGAGCATCTGCTGCTGGCATTGCTCGATAATCCCTCGGCCTCAGAAGTATTGAAGGCGTGCGCCACGGAAATCGAGGAGTTGCGCAAGCTGCTTGCCGATTTTGTTACCGAGCATACGCCGGTGCTGAGCAATGAAGAGGCTGATACCCAGCCCACCCTGGGTTTTCAGCGAGTCATCCAGCGCGCCATCCTACATGTCCAGTCCTCTGGCAAGAAGGAAGTGACCGGGGCCAACGTTCTGGTAGCGATTTTTGGCGAGAAAGATTCGCACGCAGTATATTTTCTCCATCAAAAGGGGGTCGCCCGTCTGGATGTGGTGAACTTCATTTCGCATGGCATCAGCAAAGTTCCCCAGGCGGCGCCTGGCAAGCCTGAGGGCGAGGCGGAGACTGAGCAGGAGCCCGCAGCCGGCGGTGCGCTGGAGACCTATACGCTGAATTTGAATGCCCAGGCAGTCGCCGGAAAAATTGACCCGCTGATCGGGCGTGAGACTGAGCTCGAGCGCGTGGTGCAGACCTTGTGCCGCCGGCGCAAGAATAATCCGCTGCTGGTCGGTGAGGCGGGCGTTGGCAAGACCGCAATCGCCGAAGGGCTGGCACGCCGGATTGTCGAGGGCGAAGTCCCGGAGATACTTTCTGAGTGCACGGTCTATTCGCTGGATATGGGGGCTCTTCTCGCAGGCACCAAATATCGTGGTGATTTTGAGCAACGCCTGAAGGCGGTGCTCAAGCAGCTTGGTGAAAATCCTCATTCGATATTGTTTATTGATGAAATTCATACTTTGATCGGTGCTGGGGCAGCTTCCGGCGGCACGCTGGACGCCTCAAATTTGCTTAAGCCTGCGCTGTCCAACGGTACGCTGAAATGCATAGGCGCCACGACTTACCAGGAATACCGCGGTATCTTCGAAAAAGACCACGCTTTGTCGCGTCGTTTTCAAAAGGTCGACGTGGTGGAGCCGAGCATTGCCGAAACTGTGTCGATTCTGCGCGGCCTGAAAACACGTTTCGAAGAGCACCACGGCATTAAGTACGCAAGTTCCGCGCTGACCTCGGCAGCCGAGCTTGCTGCTCGTTATATCAATGATCGTCATTTGCCTGACAAGGCCATCGATGTGATTGACGAGGCGGGGGCCGCGCAACGCATACTGCCGAAGTCCAAGCAGAAAAAAATCATTACCAAGCACGAGATCGAAGAGATCGTCGCACGGATTGCGCGTGTGCCGGCTCAGAGCGTTAATGCCGACGACCGTACGCAGCTGAAAAATCTCGAACGCAACCTCAAGGCGGTGGTGTTTGGCCAAGGCAAGGCGATTGATGCGCTTGCCTCGGCGATAAAAATGTCGCGCAGCGGCCTGGGTAATCCGCAAAAACCCACCGGATGCTTTTTGTTTTCAGGCCCTACCGGGGTCGGCAAGACAGAGGTCGCGCGCCAGCTTGCTTACATCATGGGTGTTGAGCTGATTCGTTTTGACATGTCCGAGTACATGGAGCGTCATGCCGTGTCGCGTCTGATCGGCGCGCCTCCGGGGTATGTCGGTTTTGACCAGGGCGGTTTGTTGACCGAGGCGGTTACCAAAAACCCCTATTCGGTATTGTTGCTCGATGAAATCGAGAAAGCGCACCCCGACGTTTACAATATTCTTTTGCAGGTGATGGATCACGGTACGCTGACTGACAACAACGGGCGCAAGGCCGATTTCCGTAACGTCATGATTATCATGACTACCAATGCCGGGGCTGCCGAACTTTCGAAAACCAATATTGGTTTCACGAACAGTGCGCAGTTGGGTGACGAGATGATCGAGATCAAACGCCAGTTCACGCCGGAATTCCGCAACCGTCTCGATGCGATTATTTCGTTTGCATCGCTGGACCGCGAAGTCATCATGCGTGTCGTCGACAAATTCCTTATGCAGCTTGAAGAGCAGTTGCAGGAGAAAAAAGTCGAGGCGACATTTACACAGGCCCTCAAGGATCATTTGGCCAAAAAAGGCTTCGATCCGCAGATGGGGGCGCGGCCGATGGCGCGCCTCATTCAGGACACCATCCGTACGGCGTTGGCCGACCAACTGCTGTTCGGACGTCTGGCCAGCGGCGGCAAGGTCACAGTTGACCTCGATAAAAATGACAAGGTCACGCTGCTGTTTGCCGAGGAAGAAGCCGCCAGCGTCGCCTGACGCTTATAGCGCGGCATGGCTATAAAGATATAGCGCAACAATCGAAGCGGAAAATCCGCCGGCGCTATAATCTTTTTTCGTTCTTTCAGGAGGAATCATGCGACTCATACACGCTATTACCGCGGCGGCGGTCGTGACTGCGATCGCGACCGCGCCAGTCCATGCGCAGGATGCGAACCAGACGCGCAGCCTTGCCGCCACCTGTACCGCCTGCCACGGCACCGACGGCATTAGTGTGGGCGGCGTTCCGCCCAGCCTTGCAGGGCAGAACAAAGACTATCTGCTGCAGCAATTGAAAGATTACAAAGCGGGCAAGCGTCCGGCCACCATCATGCACCAGCATGCCAAGGGCTATAGCGACGAGCAGCTCGAACGGATCGCCGCTTATTTTGCAGCGGTCAAACCCGGGACCGCGACTGGCGCACCGCGCGCCGGTAATTAAGGGGGCGATATGACCTTGAATAGACGTGAATTTGTGCAATGGACGTCGGCTGCAGCGGTTACAGCAGCTCTCGGCGGCTGCGCAACCAGTGGCGGCAGTGCCGGCAGGGTGGTCGTCATCGGTGCCGGTTATGGTGGTGCTACGGCCGCGAAATACATCAAGATGTGGGCGCCCGATATCAGTGTTACCGTGGTCGAGCGTAGCGGCGAATTTATTTCCTGCCCGCTCAGCAACCTGGTGCTCGCCGGCAACACCGACATTCGCGAATTGACCTACAGCTTTGACGGACTCAAACGCCGTGGCATTACGATCGTGCGCGATGAGGCGATATCGATCGATGCTGAAAAACGCGAAGTGCGGCTGGCCGGCGGCAATACGCTTTCATATGACCGCCTGATCGTTTCGCCTGGGGTTGAGTTTATGTATGGCGGCATCCCGGGGCTGAACAATGTCGACGCGCAAAACCGCGTTCTGCATGCCTGGAAAGCCGGTGCGCAAACCCTTGCCCTGCGAAAGCAGCTTGAGGCGATGCCTGACGGCGGCGTGTTTGCGCTGCATATTCCCAAGGCGCCTTATCGTTGTCCTCCGGGGCCCTATGAGCGCGTCTGCCAGGTCGCCGATTACTTCAAACGGGCGAAACCGAAGTCGAAGATACTCGTGCTTGATTCGAATGAAGATCTGGTGTCGAAAAAAGGTTTGTTCCTTGCAGCATGGAACGGCCAATACAAAGGCATGATCGAATACAAACCCAACAGCGAGCTCGTCGATGTTGACGTGAAGACGCTCACCGCCAAGCTACAGTTCGAGGATGTGAAAGCCGATGTGCTCAATATCGTGCCGCCACAAAAAGCCGGCCTGATTGCTGAAAAGGCGGGGCTGATCAATGCCAACAACCGCTGGTGCGCGGTGGATTGGACCACTCTCGAATCGACCACGGTAAAAGGTGTGCACGTACTGGCCGATGCGACTCTGGCTGGTCCGGCGATGCCCAAGTCGGCGAGTATGGCCAATCAGCATGCCAAGGTCTGCGCGGCCGCCGTCATCGCGCTGCTCAAGGGAGGCAAGGTCAACGCTGAGCCGGTGATGATGAATACCTGCTACAGTTTTGTCGACGGTAAAAGCGTCATGCACGTGGCTTCGGTGCACGTCTATGACGCCAAAGAAAAAACCATGGTGCCGGTCAAAGGTGCGGGTGGCGTATCTGACAAGGCGAGCGAGCAGGAGGGCCTGTATGCCTGGGGCTGGGCGCGCAATATCTGGGCGGAGGCGCTGGCCTAGTTGGCTTAGAATGGCGCGGCATGTCCGGGAAGGGCGCTGCGGCGCCCTTTTTCTTTTGGAGGAGAGTTCGATGGGCTATATAGCGCCACGACATGGATGGAGACTCGCTGCTGCCTGCGCGATGGTGTGGTCGTTTTTGTCCGCCGCGCCGGCTGCTGCTGAGGCTTATCCTAGCAAACCCATTCGCATCATCGTGCCGAGTTCGCCGAGCTCGGGACCCGACATCATTGCCCGCCTCACAGGTAGCGTGCTGACCGAAGCCTGGGGTCAACAGGTCGTTGCCGATAACCGGGCCGGGGCGGCCGGCAACATCGGTGGCGAGCTTGCTGCGCGTGCGGCGGCCGATGGTTACACCCTGCTCGCCGCGAGTTCGCAGCAGATCAGTGGCCCCCTCTACAACGACCGCGCCGGTTATCACTTGCTGCGCGATTTCACGCCGATTTGTCTGACTGCGTCGACACCCTATGTTTTGAGTGTGCATCCCGCGGTGGCGGCGACTTCGGTGAAGGAATTGATCGCCCTGTCCAAGGCGCGGCCCGGCACGCTGCAATTCGGTTCCAGCGGCACTGGCGGTGGGCCGCACCTGGCCGCCGAGTTAATGAGGCTGATGTCGGGCTTTGATTTCATGAATGTGCCCTACAAGGCGGCGGTCTTTGCCCTGATCGATGTCGCTGGCGGTCAGGTTCAGTGGACGTTTACCGTACTGCCGGCGGTGCTGCCGATGATGAAAATCGGCAAGGTCAGGGCGCTCGCCGTGACCAGCCGCAAGCGCACACCGCTGGCGCCCGAACTTGAGGCGATTGGCGAGACGATTCCTGGCTACGAGGCGATCGGCTGGTACGGGCTGGTGGCGCCCGCCAAAACCCCTGCCGCGATCGTGACGCAACTCAATGCGGAAATCATTAAAGCCTTGAAGAGACCCGAGGTGATCGAAAAAATCCGTGTGCTCGGTGCCGATCCGATTGGCGGATCGCCCAAAGAATTTACCGCCTTTATGAGCGAACAAATCGAGACCACGCGCAAGATCATGGACGCCGCGGGCTTGCGCGGCAAATAAGCACGCGGTCAAACCAATAACCATCAGCGGAGGCGGCGCCGGCATGTACGATCTCAACCTCAGTGCGGAGCAGATTGAATTTCGCGACACCGTACGTGAATTCGCAGAAAAAGAAATCAAACCGGCCGCCATCCATCCTGATCGCTTGCAAGGCTATGTGCCGCCCCTGTTGAGCGCGCAGCTCAAACAAGCCTCGGCGATGGGCTTGCGCACACTGGCCTTGTCGGAGGCCGCTGGCGGCGCCGGTGCCGACACCCTGACCGCCTGTATCGTGCTTGCCGAACTGGCGGCTGGCGATGTGGGTCTCGCCTCCGTGCTGGCGCAAACCTCGACGCTCGCGCATGCGCTCTTCGATACGGCAGTGTCAGATCAGCAGCGTGCGCGTTTTCTGCCGGCGTTTATCAAGGATGAAGATTTTCACCTCGCGTTTGCCGCCGACAGCGCCGCGCCCGACACCGAATGGTGCTATCACCGGCCGGCCGCACCGAGTGCGCCGACGATTGCCGTGCGCCGCGAAGCGAATGGTGATTGGATACTCAAGGGCGAGCTCGATCAGGTCGCCAATGCGCCGCTGGCCAGACTGATGATTGTCGAAGTGCATCTTGCAGGCCGCCGTCATACGCTGCTGGTGCCGCGTGATGCGCAAGGCCTGACGGTGCGCGCCTCGACCGCGTCACCCGTCTGGTATCACGGCACGCGCGGCACGCTGTTATTGGATGATTGTCGTGTCGCGGCGGCCGACGAGATCGCGGGTTACTGCTTGGAGCAAACGCCGGCGGCTGTCTTGCAGCGCAGCGCTATCAATCTTGGTCTGGCGCGCGCCGCCTACGAGGCGGCGCTGGCGCATGCGCAGCTCAAGGTGCAGGGCGCGCGGCGTATTATTGAACACGAGGGGGTTGGTCTTTTGCTTGCTGAATGCCTGCTGCGCCTTGAGGCGGCGCGCAGCTTGCTGTGGCAAACCGCGTGGACGGTTGATCACCCCGAGGCGGTGTCTTCGCGTAGCGTGCCGGCTGCGCCAATGGTTGAAATGACCAGCGTGTTTGTCGCCGAGGCCGCGCATGAGGTGGCGGTCCGCGCCTCTGAAGTCTTTGGTGCAATGGGTATCTTGCGCGATATGCCGCTCGCGCACTACGTGCACGAGGCACAGGTGTTTTTGCATGCGGGGCGTGGCGTTACTGCCGCCAAGCTGGCCATTGCCGAGCAGATCAATGGCTATGCGCGGCCATCTGCGGCAAGCGCGAATTAGGAGGGCACGATGATGCTGAAAAATATTCTGGCCGGAGCGCTCGTGCTGGTCGCTCTGCAGGTAGCAGGCGGTGTTGCCGCCGCCGAAAAATATCCGATCAAGCCGATTCGAATCATCGTGCCGAGTGCGCCCAGCTCAGGCCCTGATGTGATCGCACGTCTGATCGGCAACCGTTTTACCGATGCCTGGGGTGAACAGGTGGTCGCTGATGCGCGCCCGGGCTCGGCCGGTAACATCGCCGCCGAGCTGGCGTCGCGCGCCGCCCCCGATGGCTATACGCTGCTGGTGGGCACCTCGCAGCAGATCAGCAGTCCGCTCTTGCTGGAGAAGGTGCCTTTCGATCTCATCCGCGATTTTTCACCGGTTTGTCTGATCGCGACGGCTTCCTATGTGCTGATTGTGCATCCAACCGTGCCGGCTAATTCAGTGCGGGAATTTATCGCGTTGGCCAAAGCCAAACCCGGCGGCATCAACTATGGATCGAGTGGCATGGGCGGCGCGCCGCATCTGGCGGTGGAAATGCTCAACGCGATGGCCGGGCTCCAGCTGGTGCATGTGCCGTACAAATCGATCATGTTTGCACTGGTTGATCTGATGGGCGCACAGGTGCAGATGACGATTTCGGTGTTGCCAGCAGCCTTGCCGATGATCAGGCAGGGCAAGCTGCGCGCCCTCGGCGTGACCAGCCTCAAACGCACCGCGCTGGCCCCTGATCTTGAACCGATCGCCGCCACCGTGCCGGGCTATGAAATGATCGGCTGGTATGGTTTGAATGCGCCGGCCAAAACGCCGGCACACCTGATCGCGCAGCTCAATGCTGAAACCAACAAGGCCATCAAGTCGGCCGAAGTGCAGGAAAAGCTGCAAGCGCTGGGTGCCGATGTGGTGGGCGGCACGCCGCAGGAGTTCACTGCCTTCATGACGGGGCAGCGTGAAAAAATCCGCAGGATCATCGAAATCGGCGGCCTGCGCGGCAAGTAGCGCGATCCCAGACAACCCGGAGCCGACATGGACTTTTCACTGACCGAAGAGCAGCGTGAATGGCAGCACAAGGCGCGTCGTTTTGCCGACGAGGAACTCAAACCGCTGACGCTCGAACGTGATCGCATCGCTGATCCGCGCCAGACCTTTGACTGGGAGATCATCAAAAAAGGCTCGCGCCTCGGCTTTCGCACGCTCGCCGTACCCAAGGCCTACGGCGGCCATGGCGCCGATCTCGTCACGCAGACGATCGTCATGGCGGAATTGGCGCGCGGTGACAACGCTATCAGCAAGACCTTCTGCCAGTGCTGGAAGTGGAGCCAGCTGATCACCATCATTTGCAATCAGGATCAGCAAGACCGCTTCATCCGCCCGTTCATGGCCGACGACACCTATTTACTCGGTTATGCCGCCACCGAGCCCAATGCCAGTTCCGACAATCGCATGCCGCCGGAATCCGATCCGAAGGCCGGCTGGAAACTGAAAGCCGAACGCAACGGCGACGACTGGCTGATCAACGGCGAGAAAATGCTGATCGCCAATGGCAGCGTGGCGAAACTGTTTTTCGTTAACACGCGCACCAACCCGAACGTCAGCATCCGCGAGGGCACCACGCTGTTTCTGGTGCCCTCCGACACGCCGGGTTTTCGCGTCGGCAAGGTCTTTAACAAAAACGGCTGGCGCTTCTATCAGAACGCCGAACTAATATTCGACAATGCGCGGGTTCCGCACGCCAATGTGATCGGCGAGGTCAACGGTGGTCACAAGGCGCGTGCCGCCGATACTTCGCAGTTTGGTGATATTGAACTCGCCGGTATTGCGCTTGGGATTTGCGATGCCGCGCTGGAGATGGGCTTGCAATACGCGCGCAAGACGACGCGCGAAGGGCGTGTGCTGTCGGCGCACCAGACGGTGCAGCTACGGCTGTCGGAAATGCAGGTGTTGACCGAGGCCTTGCGTTCTTTCGTGCTGCGCACCGCCTGGGAGCGCGAACTGGCCTCGCAGCCCGGCGCGAAATCGAAGGACTATCTGAACGCGCAGCTGGTGATGATCTTTGCCAAATCGAGTGTGCAGCGCGTCACCCAGCTGAACCTTGATTTACATCGTGCGATCGGCGCCATGGATGAAGCCGCCGACAAACTCGCGCGTGATGCCGCGATCTGGACCCATCTTGCCGGCAGCACCTTGCTCAACATCATCGCAGCGAAAGTGCTGTTCAACAGTTGAGGTGGCGGGGTTAGCGTCGCCGGTCGTAATCCCGCAGGCGCGGATTGACCATATCGATATCGGCCTGCACCTGCTCGCGGCTGCGTTCGTAGACAATTTCGCGCCCGACCACGCTGCCGGCGTAGGCGCTGCCATTGCGCGTTGGTGTGAGCTGGCACTTCACACTGTGTACACCTTCTCCGAGCACCACCTCGATGCAATCGGCGCGTTTGTTGAAGACCACCACTTCCATTGTCTGGCCGGTCTGGGTCACGCGAACCTTGATCTTTTCGTTGAGCATGGTGGCCTTGGCGTCGAGTGATTGGAGAGTGAACAGGGACATGTTAACGCGGTTGGCGCTTGTCATGCTCGGATGTTCACCTCATGTGAGGCGGCCGGCCTGTCCTAATCAGTCGGCGCGACTGGCGCCGACAGCTGCTACCTCGCCCGCCAGATAGGCACGACAGAACACCGTAATCGCGTCGCCGAGTGCAACGCCAAAACGCGCGTCGGTCCGTAGCGCGCGGCCGAGCTCAAGCTGAATCGCGTCGATGCCGGCAGGCCCGCCGCTGCCGTAGAGGTGCACGGTGTGGCCACCGTTGTAGCCGCGGTGTTCCGGCGGATTACCGGGTGGCGTATTAGGAGGAAATACCCGGTAGCCGCGGCCGGCGAGCGCGCCCGGCACGCTGTCAGGCCCGGTCAAAGCCGCATTGCCATGCCGGCGCAGAAGCGCAGCGACCGTCGCACCGTTGCGCGTGCCGCGGTGCACGACATCCGGAGCGTCGCCATGGCCGTGGATGTCGAGCAGCAGCGCGCCCTGCGGAAAGCGTTGGCGCAGTTCGGCGACGTAACGCGCGATCTCGCGGTGATAAGCGTCGTAAACAGGTTTGGCCGCGGGTGCTTCATAGGCCTCGGCCGCAGCGCGGTTGGCGTCGATGTACTTGCGGCTAAAACGCGCAGCGACGAAGTAGGGCTTGGCGCCCAGCGCGCGTTCGAGTTGTTTTGCCACCGCTTCAGCAGTTTCGAGGGTGTAGGCATCGGTGACTGTAGTGCCGCTATTGCGCAATGGCACGTTCGGGACGGTACTCGCACCGCCGTGCGGCACGGTGAGCAGGATGGGCAGGTTGCCGGGACGGGTGAGGATCAGGGAATCGGGGTCGGCGGTGAATCCGAGGCGGTGGATGACCGTGAGCAATAACAGTAAAAAAATGCGCACGAATGAAGCGGTGTTTTGCAAGGTGAATTCCGACGTTCCGGTCAAGCCGCGCGTTTCTGCGGCTGCTTTGAAAGTGCGGCGCGAGGTTGTGGGTGATGCTCGGCATAGGTGTCGAGCAGTCGCGGAATTGTTCGCTGATACCGGGTTTTGTGCTTTTGCACCTTAAGTTTGAAAAATTCGACGCTCAGTAGCGCAGTGTAAACGTCGCACCGGCGAACGGTGTGGCTTCGAAATCGACGCGGCGCAGCGTATTGCCAGCGGCGTCTTCCAGCCGCAACTGGCCGTTGGTGATCATGCCCGCATAAAGATTGAGCGTTGCTTGCTTGCTGAAGTTACGCGAGGCGCGCAGGAAAACCGGCGCGCCGCGTTCTTCACCGACGCCATTGGCCACTGCGTTAACCGTGCTCAGGCGAAAGCGGCTGCTGCGCCAGGCGGCACCGAGGCCGACGCTCCAGTCGCTGTTGAGTTGGTATTCGATCTCTAGTCCGGCGGGGCCGGTGGGCCCTGCAGGCAGCGGATTGACGAGCTTCCATCGCTCTGCAAGTTTCCAGTCCACCAGCAGTATCGGAAACACGCTGGTTTTTTCGTGGCGGTCGAAGGCACCGAAGCCAACGCCGAGGCGGTTGCCGTTGGCGTAGCGCTTACTCGCACTGAACAGTCCGCCCCATGACAGTGATTCGCCGGATGCTGCGCCACGCTCACCGGACCAGTCCACGGCAGGCGCGATGCCGACGCTCCAGCCGTCGTTAAGCGCGAGGCTCAGCGGCATTGAGAAGCCGTAGCGCTCGATGCTGCCCCAGGGTGCGCGGCCATTGAAAAGCGCAGGATTGGAAAAGGAGTAATTGCTGTAGTCATAGTTCAGCGTCACTCCGGCACGCCGGCCGTTGCCGAGATCGCCGGAGATGCCCGCGCGCAGCAGCAGATGGTTCGCGCTGTAGTCGCCTCCGCCATTGAGGCTGGCCTTGCCCTGGTAAAGCGGGGTGATCGATACAAACGGCGTCCAGTCTGGTGCCTGGGCTTGGGCAAGGCTGCCGTGGGCGAGGACTAGTGCCAGGGCGCCATTGCGAATCAGAGTCATGCGGGGCATTGTGAAACTTCCTGAACTAGATTGATTTTTTTCGGTGTATGGATTGCGCGGGTGGCGCTTAAGGCTTTACTTGGAGTGTATACCCCTCGGAAGGTTCCGTGACGCTAGGGGCGGGCGTTTTAGACATACCTCGCGAGGACTGGCCGTACAGACGCGTATTCGACCGCTGCATGGTTTTAATCGCGATGGCCATGGACCTTACGGTGGATGCTTATGCATTTGGCGCATGCAGCAACTCAGACGCATCTTCGCCCGGCGTCTTGTTACGTCCGGTGCAGTTGTGCAAACCGCATTGATCAAGCGGATTACTGCTGCCTGATCCCCGCCAACCGTACTACCCGCCCCCATTTTTTGATTTCGGTGCGCATGAAATTGCCATAGTCTTCCGGCGACTTGCTCCAGGCCGCCTCCGCGCCGTCGCTGATCAGTCCTCTCGCAACGCCGGGGTCCTGCAAGGCGCGCACCGTCAGGGTGTGCATCCGCGAAATCAGGTTGCGCGGCGTGCCCGCCGGTACTAGTAAGCCATACCATTGAACCGCCTCGTAGCCCGCTAGGCCGGCCTCCGCAATGGTAGGGATGTCGGGCGCACTCGCGGTGCGTCGGGACCCGGAAACGCCGTATGCGCGCAGTTTGCCGGCCTTGACATGCGGTAACACCCCTAGCGCGCTGGCCATCATGAGCGGCACCTGCCCCGACAGCGCATCGACAATGCCGGCATTGCCGCTCTTGTACGGCACGAACGTGATCCTGACGCCGGCCATGTGCATGAACATTTCCATCGCGAGGTGCCCGCTGCCGCCAAAGCCGCCAGCCGCGTAATCGAGTTCGCCCGGCCGCGCTTTGGCGATCGCAATCAGTTCTTTGAGGGTCTTGCCGGGAAAGGCCGGGTGCCCGACCAGCAGTTGCGGCAACTCAACGACCTTCGTGACGGGCGCAAAATCATTGACGGGGTCGAACGGCAGCTTCTGGTGCGTGGAGGGCAGTATGGTCATGGTGCTGTTGGCAATCAGCAGGGTGTAGCCGTCCGGTGCCGAGCGTGCCGCGACATCCATGCCGACGATGCCGCTCGCCCCGGCGCGGTTCTCGACCACCACCTGCTGGCCGAGATATTCTGTGAGCTTCGGTGCCAGGATGCGGGCCGTCGTATCAGTGCCACCGCCGGGCGACGAGGGTACCACCAGTTTCACCGGTCGCACCGGATAGCCGTCCTGCGCCAGCGCGCTGGCGGTCATTGCAGCAAGCGCTGCGCCGCAAGCGCACCCCGCCAACCTGTGTTGAAGTCCTGTCATTGCCGCTCCCCCTGGTTTGTTGCGAAGCTCGACGTAACGTATCCGGAGCCTGCCGCGACTGTTTATGCACTTTGCGCATTGCCGCCGAAATGCCAGTTTATAAAATCCGGGTCAGCGGGGAAATCCAGTCAGTGTAACTTTTCAAAAACACGAGTGTGGTTTTCTGCCAGAAAAGTTACGCTGACCCAGTTTCGCTATGCATATTACATGTGCCCCCTCGCTTGCTCTGCGGCTCTCTGCAAGTCTAACCAATCTGGATCTACTGATAGCCTCTTTGTTATTTTGTCTTTGCTGGTTAAAAGTCGCCAGAACGGAGTTACTTCACTTACTGCTTTTCTTTTTTCCATCTCATCAATTGCAGCCTGAGCGGATATGCGAATAAAGATGGTGGAAGATAATGGGCAGACTGCGTCGGATTTCCATCGGCGTGCCAATTCTTATCTCATCCTTTCGATGGTTCTTACTTCGCCAACGGGTATTTTATTGATGTAATCGTCGATAATTTTTGGGCTAGCAACAAAAAGCTGCTGACCCTTCTTTATTCCAGGGAAATCTTTATCCAACACGACCTTCTTGAATTCTTTGTGCGAATTCAAGTGTTCCATCAATCTTTAAAGCGTGTTGCGCTTCGAACTTGAATCCGCCATTAATTTGAGTGATCTTGTGCCACCTTTTCCTTGAGCGATGGATGCCGCAGAGCGGGTTGGCAAATTAAAAATTTCCGCGCCCAGTTTGATGTGCGCGAGAGCAAAGACAGATCCGCTAATCTGCAAAATCGCTATTCATCGTCCCGCAGGCCTCGTCGAATCGCCCAATAGCGTTGGCGAGTCTACCCAACTCCTCCTCCAACCCGCAGGTATCAAACGGCAGATAAACGATACGCCCCATCATGCGCTGCGCCTCAACCGCCGCTGCGCGCCCGGCCGGCGCCGGCACCGCGATCATGCTTGATGCGCCGCGCGTGGCGTCGAAGCCTTGTCGCCACAGGTGAGCGACCAGCGCGTCGGGCGCGGCACATTGAGTCGGCAGCACCCAATGGGTGTGATGTCCGGCCTCAGTGCCGAGTCGGTAGGGCGCCGGCAATTGTTGTAGCAGGGTATTCGCTGCGGCGATGCGCGGCGCCAGTTGGGCAGGCGTGCAGTTGCGTAGCCGCCGCGCCAGCAGGGCCAGCAGCGCTGACGGTGGCTGCTGCCTTAGCTTGGGCATCAGGTCGCCGCCGGCAAAACCGCGTACCGCCTTGCTGATGATACGGTCGTGGCTGTTGCCGCAGAAGCGGCACAACCCAACGAAGAGCGTATATGGCAGGCGATACGACAAAGCTTTAAGCGAGGCGATTTTGAGCAGCTTCTTTGCGAACTGACTTGCCGGCTGAACCGCATAATTGCGCTGCCGCTCTGCAATCGCAGCGCGCAATGTGCCATCGAGGAAGCTGAACAGGGCGCCGCCGCCCGCGGTGGCGGTCTTGATCGTGCCGAAGCTGAACATGGCGACATCGGTGTCTGGATGGCCACGATAGCCGTCGGCGGCAAAGGCCTGTGCGCAGTCTTCGAACAGAAAGAGCTTATGCCGCTGCGCGAATGCGACGATGCCATCCATTTCCATGCGGCTGCCAAACAAATGAGCGATGACAATTGCGCGGGTGTTCGCGGTGACGGCGCGTTCGAGCACGTTGGGCCGCACGGCGCAGGTCGCCGGATCAAGATCGAGCGGCACCGCGACGAGGCCGTGATGTTCGATGATGCCGACCATATCGCCGATGGTGATGGCGGAGACGAGAATCTCACTGCCCTGCGGCAGCGCCAGTTGTTGCAGCACCAGATCGAAACCGCTGCGCACTGAAAAAAGGGCCAGCGCATTGCCGGCCGGTGACCAGAGGTTTTCAACACTGGCCTGCGCTGCTGCGTCATCCGGGTTCGCAAAACAGGCTTTGAGGCCGAAGGCCAGATCGCGCCAGCCGATATCGAGCTTTTTTCTCGGGATCAAGGGCGGCGGGGTGTTTTGGCTTTGACGAGTTCAAAGCTGCCTAGCGCGACGGCATGGCCGTTAAGCATCGCTTCCACTTTGTGGATGCCGGCATGGTGCTTGCGCGTGGTCAGGTCCGCGAGCGACAGCGATTTTGCAAACGACGCGCCGGCGTGCGGCGCCAGTTCGATCGTCTTCAGCTTGAACACCTTGGCACCGGTTTTGCCGCTGGCTTTGGCGTAATGCACCTTGAGGTCGACCAGCACGCGCTGCGTTTTCTTCGAAGTGTTGACCACGTCGAAGGCGATTTTGACTTTGCCGCCAAGGGCAACGCGTGCGGGTTCGATAACGATATCGCGGACTTTTACCTCGGCCTTGCTGCCAAAGCCGAACAGCGCGAGCGCTTGTTGATCCCCGGCCTTGATCGATGATCGTAGCGCATGGCGTACCAGTGCCGTGCGCGGTGCCGGCGCGTTCTTTAGCCAGCGCGTGGCGGTAGTAATCAACACCGCGTGATTGTCCTTGCCGATGTCATTGAGGTTGTTGGCGACCGAGCGGCGCACGTAGGGCTCAGGGTCGTCGCGCAGGCCTTCGAGTAGCTCCAACACCGGTCGCGGGTCGTGCTGAAACGCCGGCAGTCGTATTGCCCACGGCAGGCGCGGTCGCGTGCCTTCTGAGACCAGGCGGCGGACGTGGACGCAGGGGTCTGTGCTCCAAACGGAGAGGGTTGCCAGCGTGCGTTGCTGATGATGAATCAGAAACGGCCGGATACTGAATTCAGCGGTGAAGCGCCGTGTGATTTCATATTGCGCGCGCATCGATAATTCGAAGTGGTCCAGGCCATGCGCGGCGACGAACAGGCTGTGCGGCAGATAAAAAAACGGTACCAGCGTATTGTCGGTGGCGCGCTCT
>CAIWNB010000111.1 GCA_903913965.1 uncultured beta proteobacterium | reverse complement strand
GACGCTGACATTCAGTGAGACGATCGACCCGGTGCATACGCCGATAACCTTCCCTGATGTTCTGGTCGGCGGAGTCGCGCGTGCGCTGGTTGATGGTGCTGTAAATGGCAATGTCGTAACGCTGACACTGGGTACGGCGGTGATCTCATCGGATGTGGTGACCTTCAGCTATACCGATCCGACCAGCGGCAACGATATAAACGCGCTGCAGGATCTGGCTGGTAATGATGTGGCCAGTGGTGCGGCGATACCGGTCACCAATCAAACTGTTGTGGCGACACCGCCAACCCTGAGTGCCAGCCTCCTCGACAACGTAACGAATCTGGAGGTCAGCTCGAATATTGTGCTGAATTTCAGTGCTAACGTAAGCGCGGCGACCGGTAAATACATTCACATTGTGAATGACGCTAACAGCGTCACCGGTGTCACAGGTGCGGGGTTCCACGGCGAGAGCACGGTCAACACGCTCGATATTCTGGTGACTGACAGCACGCAGGTCACCATCGCCGGCGGCAAGGTCACCATCAACCCGACAGCAGATCTCGATCTGGCCAACAACTATCACATCACCATCGATGCGGGTGCCTTCACGGCTAGCTCCAGTGGTGCGGCGATGGCGGCCTACGACGGCACCACTACGCTGAATTTCAGCACCGTGACGCCGGGTACGTCGGCACTGGCCAATGCGGCAGCTTCGCAGGTGATGAACACCGACGGCACACTGGGCAGCGGGCATTTGTGGCTGGATATTGAGGGTATTGGTAGCCCGTCGGCGATTGCAGGAACTGAGCCTATGCTAGATCTGTCTTCCGGTAACTATGCGCTTGCAGCAAAGGATTATGACGCCGCGGGCCCAATAGACGCGACTGGCTACGACGGCGTCAAGACGGGAGACTTCTATGTTGGTTTAGATAATTTTGGTGCCGGTGACCTTCTCTACATTGATAACCAGAGTAGCGTTGCAAATAATCTGATATTTGCAAACATAATTGATGATGGCACTCCGCCGACAACGCTGCGGTTTGCAGGGACGAGTCTTGGCAGTTTGGTAGATATATCGCTCTCGGGGACAACGACGACGTTTAGCACTATCGATGATATGAAGTTGTTACTCGGCACCACAACATCACCCGTCATCAGCGCATAAAAAAACGGAAACGGTCTCGCTGGGGCCAGACCGTTATCTTGTGGTTTTAATTTGTACGGATATAAAGTACACGCAGGTTACAACAGGAGTTTTAAAGGATGGAAAACATGACGGCTTATTCTTACGTGGATGGTATTGGTGCAATCTCGCTGGCCGACGGCGTGGTGCGCTTTGACCTGATGTCGATCACCAGCATCCAGGACGGCAAGGCAGTTGCGGCGCGCAGCGGCGGGTTGGCGATGTCTTTGCCGGCGATGATCAAGGTTCACGACCAACTCGGTCAGATGATCAATGAGCTGGTGCAAAAAGGCGTGTTACAGAAAAACGAGCAGCCGCCTAAAGCTGCGTAGTAATTCTTTACTGTTTGACCTGCGCGCTGCAATGGCGCGCAGGGTTGTACTTCTGTGGTGTCGTCAGCGTTAGGATCGCGAGGGCAACCGCTTGAGTGCCTTGTATTTCCCGGTTTTTTTGATGCAGCGATTTGAGCGCATGCTTTGATGTTTCTCGCCGTGCGATTTGGGTATTCCGGGCCAATACGCAGTTTCTAATGCCGCAGCAATTATTCTCAAAGTATGGTCTGAAGATATTGTCGGGGGTGGGGTAGACGTCACGCGTGATCAGCGCCTAGTCGCGCTGCTCCTCGTCCCACGTGTTTGGGACGAGAAGTGGCATGACTTTTAGTACCCCACCGCCGCCCCATCACTACGCGGATCAAACCCCGCTTCCAACGTGCCATCCGTATGACGTGCAATGCCGCCGGCGTGGCCCATGGTTTCATCGAAGGCTTGCAATACTTCGACATCGTGGCCGCGTTGTTTGAGTTCGGCGATGAGCGTCGGATCAAAACGTGATTCGAGTTTCAGTGTATCGCTCGACTGCCCCCAGGTGCGGCCCAATAACCAGCGCGGCGCGCTGATCGCTTGTTGCATGCCCTGACCGAATACCGCGTAACGCGTGAACACTGCTGATTGCGTTTGCGGTTGGCCGTCGCCGCCCATGGTGCCGTAGACCACAACGCGCCCATCGTTCAAGCGTGCCAGTGCGGGATTCAGCGTATGGAAGGGCTTGCGCCGCGGTTGCAAAAAATTCAGCGCAGGTTCGTCGAGCGAAAAACTGCAGCCGCGGTTTTGCCAGTTGATGCCCGAGTTCTTCAACACGATACCGCTGCCGAACTCGTGATAGATGCTCTGGATCATGCTGACGGCACGGCCTGCGCTGTCGATCGCGCCCATCCAGATGGTGTCGCCGCGCTTGGAGTGCGCACCCCACGGCAGCGCGTGGGAGCGGTCAATGGCAGCGGCCTGTGTGGCCAGCGCGGCGCCGGCTAGCAGTTGTTGCGGATCGACGTGCATATACGCCGGGTCGGTGATGTGGCGGTCGCGCACCATGAACGCCTGTTTGGTTGCTTCGACCGCCAGATGCACGTGATCGGCGCTATCGGCCACAACCTCGCCGAGACCGAGCCGATCGAGAATGCCAAGGATCATCAGCGAGATCGTGCCCTGCGTCGGTGGCGCCATGTTGTAGAGCGTGCCCAGACTGTGTTGCAACATCACCGGCGCACGCAGTTCGGCGGCGTGGCTGGCAAGATCAGCGAGTGTGAGCGGACTGCCGACAGCGGCAAGATCGGCGGCGATGCTGCGCGCGAGCTCACCCTTGTAAAAATCGTCGAGGCCGTTCTTGACGAGGCTGCGTAGCGTGGCGGCGATGCGCGCTTGTTTCAGTATCGAGCCAAAGGCGGGTGATTGACCATCCACCAGAAAGCGATCGCTAAAGCCGGGAACGTTGACCAACTCTGCGAGCTTCGCCGCCGTGCAAGCAGCCTGACTTTGCGTGACGACAATGCCGTGTTCGGCATAGTGGATGGCGTCTTCGAGCAAACGTGACACCGGCAGACGTCCGCCCCACTGTTGTTGTGCGTAGTCCATTGCCAGTGCCCAGCCGGACACCGTGCCCGCCACTGTGTTGGCGGCGAGCGGGCCGCGCGTTGGAATCTTCTGCAGATTTCGCTCGCGATAGAAAGTGGCGCTGGCGTTCCCTGCAGCGCGGCCGCAGGCGTCGATGGTGACCACCTCCTGGCCTGGCGCGTGGATCAACCAGAAGCTGTCGCCGCCGATGCCATTCATGTGCGGATAGACGACGGAAATGCTGGCGGCAGCGGCGACCATCGCTTCGAGCGCGTTGCCGCCTTCGCGCAAGACCGCCAGACCCGCTTGGGCGGCGAGCGCGTGCGGCGCCACCATCATGCCGCGCCTTGCCCAGGATGATTTTTCTGTCATGACTGAACCTCGAAAAGTAACCAGCTGATTATAGGTGCGGGTCGTCGCGGTTAGAATTGGCGCATGCAAACTGCGCTGATTTACATCCATGGCTTCAACAGCTCGCCGGCTTCGTTCAAGGCGCGCGTGTTGCAAGCGGCACTCGCTGAACGCGTGCCGGGCGCGACTTTTCTGGCGCCGGCTTTACCGCCTTCTCCCTACGCTGCGACGCGGTTGCTCGAAGCGTTAGTCTTTGCTCATCCGCAGGCGATTCTCGTCGGCAGTTCGCTCGGTGGCTTTTACGCGGGCTGGCTCGCTGAGCGCCACGCGATGCGCGCCGTGTTGGTCAACCCCGCAGTGCGGCCCTACGAATTGCTGCACGGCCATGTTGGTATGCAGACGAATCTTTACACTGGCGAGCACTATGAATTCACCGCCGCGCACGTCGAAGAGTTACGCGCGTTGGAGCAGGATCGGGTGACGCCCGCGCATTATTTGCTGATGGTGGAGACCGGCGACGAGGTGCTCGATTACCGGCAGGCGGTGGCGCGTTATGCCGGCGCCCAGCAGTATGTGATCGAAGGCGGCGACCACGGCTTTGGCGACTTTGCCGATCATCTTGAGGTGGTTTTTGCGTTTGCCGGTTTGGCCGGGAGATAGCGATACCGTTTTAAAACGAACCATCACCGCTTGCACAAGATGGTGCCATCGCAGTGACCGCTGGCCGGCATTCGTCTAGCCACCGATATTCGGGATGTGCTGGAATTGCCAGGGGCGGGCAGGTCACTAGAGTTAGGCGTAGGATGTCGTGCGGTTCAACTTTCGGGGGAGGATGCATGTTTTCCAAAATAAGCTGGTTGCGGAATTTGTTTGCGGTGGTGGTGATCGGGCTCGCCTGTCATGGCGTTGCACAGGCGCAGAAGTGGGCGAAGCTGGCGCCGTTTCCGGATGCTTCTGAAGAGCTTTATGGCGTCAGCTCGGGCGGTAAGCTCTATGTGTTCGGTGGTCTGGCCCCGGGTTGGACGCCCAAGGGCCTGGTCTTTGAATACGATCCGGCCACTGACAAGTGGACGAAGAAGAAAAACATGCCGCTGTTGTCGCACCATGTGGCGACGGCCGAACATAACGGCAAGATTTATATCGTCGGTGGATTTATCAAACCCGCCAGCGGGCCGTCGGCCTGGCAGCCGGTCGATAATTTGTGGGAATACGACCCGGCCAACGACAGCTGGAAGGCGCTGGCGCCGATGCCAACCAAACGCGGCTCGCCGAATGCGGCCATCGTCAACGGCAAGCTGTATGTGATCGGCGGCGCTGGTTTAAGCCCCGGGGCGAAAGAAACCGCCTTGCATCCGGCGCGCCCGCAACGCGTGCTGGGCACCAACGAGGTCTATGACATTGCCGCCAACAAATGGGAGGCCAAGAGCCCGATGCCGACGACCCGCAATCATGCGGCTGCCGGCGTGGTGAACGGCAAGATTTACATCATTGGCGGTCGCGTTGGCAATGCGTTTATCACGCGTGCGAGCAACACCGACGTGGTCGAGGAATACGATCCGGCCACTGATCAATGGGGGCCGTTGCTGGCACCGATGCCGACTGCGCGCAGCGCCACGGCCTGGGGCACGTATAAAGGCAAGATCTATGTGGCGGGCGGCGAAATGCGTACCGATCGCTTCTCGGCGACTTTCCGCGCGGTGGAGGCCTACGATCCGGCGACCAATCGTTGGACCTCGCTGCCGTCGATGGAGGTGTCGCGTCACGGCCTGGCCGGCGACATTGTTGGTGCGCGCCTGCATCTGGTCAGCGGCAACGTGCAATCCGGTGGCCCCGAGGGCATGCTGATTGCCACCGATGTGCACGATGCATTGGAGCTGGAGTCCGGCGCCAAGTAGTCAGCGGATGTCGCCAGTAAAGGCCGCGTGCGTGAGTGCGCGGCCTTTTTTCATGGCACGGCGGGGCGGGGTCGCTGGGCTATAATCCGCGCCTTTCTCAGGCCGCGGCACGCACCGTTTCCCATATGAATGTATTTTACGAAGAGGACGGTGGCTTTAAGGTCGGCGCCATCTTGGCCGACAACGATAGCTCGCTGCAGGTCGAGGCGCCGCACGGCAAGCGTTCCAAGATCAAGTCGAGTGCCGTGATGTTGCGTTTTGATCAGCCCGCGCTGGCTGCGTTCATGGACGCCGCGCAACGCACCGCCGCCGAGATTGATATCGATTTCATGTGGGAGTGTTGCGGCGCGGATGAATTCGCGTTCGAAACGCTCGGTCGCGAATACTTCGGCCATGCGCCGAGTGCGCTGGAGTCGGCCGGCCTGCTGCTGCGCCTGCATGGCGCGCCGATGTATTTTTACAAGAAGGGCAAGGGCCGCTACAAGGCGGCGCCGGCCGATGCGCTGCGCGCGGCGCTGGCCAGCGTCGAGAAAAAACGCCTGCTGGCCGAACAAAAACAAGCCTATATCGACGATCTGGCGGGGGGGCGGTTGCCGCCAGCCTTTCAGCCGCTGCTCTCGCAATTGCTCTATGCGCCGGACAAAAACAGTCTGGAGTGGAAGGCTCTTGAGGCGGTTTGCGAACAGCAGAAGCTGGTGCCGGCCAAGGTGTTTGAGCGCTGTGGTGCGCTCGCCTCGGCGCATGATTATCACCTCGGGCATTTTCTCTTCGAGCATTTTCCGGATGGCACAGGGTTTGGCGAAGTGCCGGCAGTGGCCTTGTCGGAAGAGTTGCCGCTGGCAGCGGTCGAGGCGTTTAGCATCGACGACGAAACGACCACCGAAATCGACGATGCGTTCTCGGTGGTGGTGCTGGCCAACGGCAACACCCGTTTTGGTATTCATATCGCCGCACCGGCGCTCGGTATCGCGCCCGATTCGCCGCTCGATGTGGCAGCGCGTGGTCGCTTGTCGACGGTTTATTTTCCGGGCGACAAGATCACCATGTTGCCGACGGCGGCGATTGACCTGTTTACCTTGCTGGCCGGGTCGGCGCGTCCGGCCTTGTCGCTGTATCTCGAAGTCGATCCGGGCGGCGTCATTGTCGCCAGCCATAGCGTTTGCGAGCGGGTGCCGATTGCCGCCAATTTGCGTCACGGCGAGCTCGAAAACGTCTTCACGGAAGAAGCGCTCACTACCGGTAATATCCAGCACCGCTTTGGTTCTGAGATCACCGCCCTGTGGCGTCTGGCACAGCAGCTGCAGGTCGGCCGCGGCAAGGCGGACAACCCCAACGACCAGCAGCGCACGGAATACAACTTCTATGTCGAGGCCGGCCAGGTGCGTATCGTCGCGCGCCGGCGCGGTTCACCGATCGACAAGCTGGTGGCGGAAATGATGATCCACGCCAATGCCGAATGGGGACGCGCACTGAGCGAGGCTGGTTTTATTGGGGCCTATCGCGCCCAGACCGGTGGCGTGGCGCGTATGACCACCGTGCCGACGCCGCACGACGGGCTAGGCGTCAAGCAATACGCGTGGTCAAGTTCGCCGCTGCGCCGCTATGTGGATTTGATCAACCAGCGCCAGTTGCTGGCGCTGTTTACGCAGGTGCCGGCACCCTATGCGCAGGGCGCGCCCGAGGTGATGGCCGCGCTGCGCGATTTCGAGCTGGCCTATGACAGTTATGGCGAGTTTCAGCGCATGATGGAACGCTACTGGTGTCTGCGCTTGATCGAGCAGGAACAGGCCGCCGAGCTCAATGCCACGGTGATCCGCGACAACCTGGTGCGTTTCGACCGTATCCCGCTGGTCATCCGTGTGCCGTCGCTACGTGATGCACCGCCCGGTTCGAATGTGCGCATCGCGCTGTCGCGCCTCGACTTGTGGGAGCTGGCGGTGCATACAGAGTTCGTCGGGATCAATCCTGCGGGTTGATGCACGATGCTCTGGAACAACCTTAAATAGACATTGCAAAGCATTGTCATATAAGGTATTTTATGTCAATCCGTAGACCTGTCGTCAAACCCAAGGACGGCACAGGCGCGAGTCATGACATGAATGCGATAGGCCTAAACAAGAACCTGCTGACGGGACGTTTTTCGATACCGTCGATCCCTCTGCCTTGGGCGGAACGCTGGCGTACGTTCCAGCGCAGCTGGTTCGCGCTCGATTACGAAACCCGTTTTCAGGTCGCCGTGCTGGCATCCGTCCTCCTGCATGCCTTTGTTTTATTCGGCATCACCTTCCGGCCGCCTGATTTGTCGAAACTCGGCAGCGTTGCGCCGTCGCTGGAAGTTGTTCTGGTCAATGCGAAATCAAAAAATCGGCCCGAGCAGAGCGATATTCTGGCCCAGCACAATCTCGATGGCGGCGGCACGACCGATCTCGATCGCAGTGCGAAGAGCCCGCTGCCGGTGTCGCGCAACGACAAGCAGACCGCCGAAGTCACCATGGAGGCGAGCCGCCTGCAGCAGCTCGAGCAGGAGGCGCGCCGCTTGATGACGCAGTTAAACGCGCCCACCAAAGTGGAGTCGGCACCGCCGCAAGCCCAGCAGCAGACCGAGTCAAAGACCTCGCCAACCGCGCAAGACATCATGAGCCGCAGCCTCGAAATCGCGCGGCTCGAGGCGCAGATTGCGAAAGACTGGGATTCAGTACAAAAACGCCCGCGCCGTCAGTTCGTCGGCGCCAGTACCCGTGAATATCGATTTAGTCGCTATATCGACGACTGGCGGCAGAAGATCGAACGCATCGGCACCTTGAATTATCCGGCTGCCGCGCGCGACCAGAAAATTTACGGTAGTTTGCAGCTGACCGTATCGATCCGCCCCAATGGCGCTGTTGAGAACGTTGAAATCAACCGATCCTCAGGTCACAAGGTGCTCGACGACGCGGCGGTGCGCATCGTGCACATGGGTTCGCCGTATGCTGCTTTCCCGGCGGATATTGCCAGGGATACCGACATCCTCAGCATTACACGGACCTGGATTTTTACCCGTTCTGATCAGCTTGCGACGGAGTGAACGCTTGGGTGCGTCCGCTGGGCCTTCGCGTCGTCTATGACCTCGAATGGCGGATTGCGAAGCGGCTGAGGCTCGATCACGCCGTGTCGATCGCAGAGCACGCGGCCTGACCTTTACCTACAATACAGACCCATGACTGACCGTTACGCCGTCGTCGGCAACCCCGTCGCCCACAGCCTCTCGCCACAGATCCATGCCGCGTTTGCCAGCCAGAGCGGTGCCGATCTCGAGTACACGCGCCTGCTCGCACCGCTCGATGGTTTTGCCGCCAGTGTGGCGGCGTTTCGTGCGGCAGGCGGCTGCGGCCTCAACGTGACCTTGCCGTTCAAGCTCGAAGCGTGGCGTTTGGCTACCCGTCGTAGCGAGCGTGCCGAACAGGCCGAGGCGGTCAATACCCTGCATTTCGATGGAGTGCAGATATTCGGTGACAACACCGATGGTGCGGGTCTCACCCGTGATATTGAACTTAATCTCGGTAGGGCAATTGGCGGTAAGCGTGTGCTGCTGCTCGGGGCCGGCGGCGCGGCGCGTGGTGTCATGTTGCCGCTGATCGAGCGTAAACCGGCGGCGCTGGTCGTTGCCAATCGCAGTCCTGACAAGGCGCTGCAACTGGCACAACATTTCAGCCGCTGGGGGGATTGTTCGGCACAGCCCTACGCAGCGCTGGGCGGGATGGCATTCGATATCGTGATCAACGCCACTTCCGCGAGTGTAGCCGGTGCTCTGCCGCCGCTGCCTGCGGGCGTGTTTGCCGCCGGTGGGCTGGCCTACGACATGATGTACGGCGAGAAGGCTGCGTTGTTTCTCGACTTTGCGCGACAGCTGGGGGCGGCGCAGACCGCCGATGGCCTCGGTATGTTGGTCGAGCAGGCGGCGGAATCATTTTTTGTCTGGCGTGGTGTGCGTCCGCAAACGGCACCGGTGATCGCCGCGCTGCGGGAAAAGCGCTGATGGCTATCCGCTGCAAAAGCCGCAAGGTGGTCGCGCCGTGCGTGCCCTGCTGAGGTTTTTTGGCCGCACCATCGGCTACTCCATACTGGCGGCGTTGATTGGACTGGTGCTGGTGCAGTTCTGGTTTTTTTTACACATCTGGTACTGGGTCGATCACAACCCGTCATCCACGGCCTTCATGGACGCCCGACTTGAACGCCTGCATGAAAAAAATCCGCAGGCGCGGCTGGAGTTTCGCTGGGTGCCCTATGCGCGTATTTCATCGCATCTCAAGCGTGCGATTGTGATCGCCGAGGATGCGAAATTTCCCGATCATCAGGGCTTTGACTGGGATGGCATACGCAATGCCTACGAGAGAAACCGGCAGAAGGGCAAGGTGGTGGCCGGCGGCTCGACGATTACGCAGCAGCTGGCGAAGAATCTTTTTCTGTCTGGTGAGCGCACCTGGTGGCGTAAAGCCCAGGAGGCGGCGATTACCGTGATGATTGAAGCGGTGATGAGCAAGAAGCGGATCTTCGAGATTTATCTCAATGTAATCGAGTGGGGCAACGGGGTGTTCGGTGCCGAGGCGGCCGCGCAATATCATTTCGGCGTGCCCGCCAGTCAGTTGAGTGCTGAGCAGGCCGCCCAGCTGGCGGCGATGGTGCCCAGCCCGCGGCGTTACCGGCCCGGGGTTGAAACACCGTATCTGAACAAACGCACGGAAATTATTTTGTCGCGCATGGGTGGGGCGGCGCTGCCCTGAGCAGCCTGTATCCATCTTCGATGTGTCGCCTGTGGCATCGGGCGTGCGCGCCGCTTGACCGCACATCGCCCGCGGCATAACCTGCTCCGATTGGCGGAAGCAAGCGAGAAAATCATGCAACAAAAACAATCGCAGCCGAGGGGGCGTCCCGTAGAACACTGTGTGCAGACCATCGCAATGACGGCGGTGGTTTGCGCGTTATCGTGGTTGTCAGCGGCGGGTGCGCAAACGCTGGCAGCCTATCAGGTCGAGGGCGGTGAAATACCGACGCCGTTGGCGGCGCCCGGAGATCCGTCGCGCGGGCGCACTATCGTGCTGAGTCGCGAATCCGGCAATTGTTTTTTATGCCACGCGTTTGCCGATGCAGAGGGCGCGCCAGCGGGTAATCTGGGGCCGCCGATGACGGGAGTGGGGGCGCGGCTGGGGCAGGGCCAATTGCGTCTGCGTGTGGTTGATTCGGCGCGCATCAATCCGCAATCGATTATGCCTGCTTACTACCGGATTGAAGGTTTGAACCAGGTGGCTCCCGCTTATCGCGGCAAGCCGATATTGAGTCCACAGCAGGTCGAGGACGTCGTCGCATATTTGGTGCAACTCAAATGACTGAATGGATAAACCGGCGCGGTTTTATCGCGCGCATTGCAGCGCTACTTGCGCTTCCCCTGTTAAGCCTGCGTAGCGCGCGCGCACAAACGCCTGCGGCGGATGCACTGCTCGAAAAAATTACCGGCGGTGCGCCGTTACAGACCGGCCGCGTCCGGCTGGAGATTCCGGCGTTGGCGGATAACGGTAATTCGGTCAGCCTGCGTGTGGTGGTCGACAGCCCGATGACTCCTGCCGACCATGTCAAGAGCATCCATTTGGTGGCGCCCAAAAATCCGCGCCCCGGCGTCGCCAGTTTTTTCTTTGGCGCCGGCGCCGGCAAGCCGCAGCTCACCACGCGCATTCGTTTGTCGGGCTCGCAGGGCGTGATGGCAATTGCCGCGATGTCGGATGGTTCCTTCTGGTCGGCGACCACCGAGGTTGCGGTGACCGTTTCCGCTTGCTGGGATGCCAGCTGATGGCCGCCCGCATTTCAGTGCCGCAAAACGCGCGTCGCGGCGACCAGATCGAAATCCGGATCGCCATCCAGCATCCGATGGAAACCGGTTATCGCGTCGAGGACAACGGCACGGCGATCACGAAGAACGTCATCAACAAGCTGGTTTGTCGTTACAACGGTGCCGAGGTATTTCGCGCTGAAATGGGCTCGGGGATATCGGCCAATCCCTACCTGTCGTTCTTTATTGTTGCCGCCGCTTCCGGTGAATTACGCTTTGATTGGGTGGATGATGCCGGCGTGGCAGGAAGCGAACGCTCGGCGATTATCGTCGCGTGATGAGTTCGCCCCGTCTGGCCGCTTGGCTTCTGGCCCTGCTCTTCACATGTATTTGCAGCAGCACGCTGGCGCAGCCGGCGGCGCGTCCGGTGCCTTTGAAGTCAGGCATTGAATTTACCGGTGCCGAAGTGCGCGCTTTGCAGGGTGATGAATTTGCCAATCCGGGCATGTTGTGGATTTCGCGCGGCAGTGCGCTGTGGGATCAGCCGGCCGGCAAAGAGGGGCGCGCCTGCGCCGGCTGTCATGGCGAGGCGGCCGCCGGCATGAAGGCGGTTGCCACCCGCTATCCGCAGATCGACCGCGCCAGCGGCGCCTTGATTAATCTCGAAGGGCGTATTCAGCAGTGTCGTGAACAGCGCCAGCATGCGCCGCCGTTCAAATATGAGTCAGAGGAATTGCTGGGCCTGACGGCTTACGTTCGTCAGCAATCCAATGGTATGCCTCTGAGTATCAGCATCGCGGGGGCGGCGCAGCCGCATTTCGAGCGCGGGCGTGAGTTTTATTACCAGCGCTTCGGTCAGATGAACCTCTCCTGCGCGCAATGTCATCAGGATAACTGGGGCAAGAAGCTCGGTCCGGAAGCCATCAGCCAGGGGCACGGCAACCCCTACCCGATTTATCGCCTCGAATGGCAGACGATGGGGTCGCTGCATCGCCGTTTCCGCAGTTGTTTGTCCGGCGTGCGCGCAGAGATGTTGCCGCAGGGGTCGCCGGCTTATCTTGATCTGGAACTGTATCTGGCGTGGCGCAGCGGCAATTTGCCGATTGAGGCGCCGGGCGTGCGTCGATAAGCGCTGGCCTGTGCACCCACTGCGTTAACTTGCGTATAAAAAACGAAGGGGGCCTCAGCCCCCTTGTTTTTCGTGCTGCAGATTTTGATCAACGCATGGAGGCGTTGATTTTTTCCAGCGCTGCATTACCCGGGCAGAGATCGCGTGCGCCGAAGCTGTTCAACGGTGCGCCGACGGTTTCCATGTGCTCGTGCAAGTCCTGAGAATCCGGATTGACGTAGAGCAGGCCGGTCACCACTTCACCCTCTGCAGCACGTTCCTGCAGATAGTTCATGACCTTGATCTTGTCGGTGGCATCGTAATCTTCGGCCAGCTTGCGCAGCCGCAGGATCGAGCCGTCGTGTTGTTTGACGGTGGTCACGGTGCCCGGTGCGTACTCCGCGGTGATTTCCTCGCGGCCGGTGATGAAGTCAAGGCGGTTGACCGCTTCATTGTGCGCGCGCACGTAGTCATAACTCTTGGTTGAGCCCGAGTGGTTGTTAAAGGCCACGCAGGGTGACACGACGTCGATGAAGGCGGCGCCCTCATGTTCGATCGCGCCTTTGATCAGCGGCACGAGTTGTTGCTTGTCACCGGAGAAGCTGCGGCCAACATAGGTGGCGCCGAGTTGCAGCGCAAGACCGACCATATCGATCGGTTCGTCGCTGTTGACGACGCCGCGCTTGGATTTCGAGCCCTTGTCAGCGGTGGCGGAGAACTGCCCTTTGGTGAGACCGTAGACGCCGTTGTTTTCGACGATATAGACCATGTTGACGCCGCGCCGCATGCAATGCGCAAACTGGCCGAGTCCGATCGACGCAGAGTCGCCATCGCCTGACACACCCATGTAGAGCAGATCGCGGTTGGCGAGATTGGCCCCCGTCAGGACTGAGGGCATACGACCGTGTACGCTATTGAAGCCGTGTGAATTGCCGAGGAAATAATCAGGCGTTTTTGAGCTGCAACCGATGCCCGAGAGTTTGGCGACCCGGTGCGGCTGGATGTTCATCTCCCAGCACGCCTGGATGATAGAGGCGGAAATGGAATCATGCCCGCAGCCGGCGCAGAGCGTTGAAATCTTGCCTTCGTAATCGCGCCGGGTGTAGCCGACCGAGTTCGTCGGCAGATCGGGATGATGGAGGGACGGCTTGGCAATATAGGTCATGACACCACCTTTTTGAGCGGCACCACGGTATGGGAGGCCGCATGTTGCGAAATTTGTTCAACGATGAAGCGTGCGGTAATCGGCGTGCCATCGTAATGCAATACCGATAGCAGATGCGCCGGATTGACCTTGGCTTCGTTTACCAGCAGTGTTTTGAGCTGAGCGTCGCGGTTTTGTTCGACCACAAACACCCACGGGTGCGAGGCCACGAAATCGGCGATCTCGTCCTGGAACGGAAAACTGCGCACGCGTAAAGCGTTGACATGTATGCCGCGCTCGGCGAGCACGTCGAGGGCTTCCTGCATGGCCGGGCTGGTCGAGCCATAGAAGATCGCACCGAAGCGCGCCGGTTTTTCCGCCGGGTAGAGCAGCGGCGAGGGCGCGTACTTTTTCGCAGTATCGAATTTGCGTAACAGCCGGTCGACGTTATAGGTGTAGTCGGCACCGGTTTCACTGTATTGCGCATAACGGTTCTTGGTCGTGCCGCGTGTGAAGTAGCCGCCGCGCGTCGGGTGGGTGCCCGGCAGCGTGCGGAACGGAATGCCGTCGCCATCGACGTCGTTGTAGCGGCCGAAATCACGGCCGGCTTCGAGTTCTTCGTAGGACATGACCTTGCCGCGGTCGTATTCCTGGGTATCGTCCCAAGTCAGCGGATCGCACAGGCGCGTGTTCATGCCGATGTCGAGATCAGTCATGACGAAGATCGGTGTTTGCAGACGCTCGGCCAGATCAAAGGCCTTGGCCGTGAGTTCGAAACACTCGCGGGGGTCTTCGGGGAACAGCAGCACGTGTTTGGTATCGCCGTGAGAAGCGTAGGCACAGGCCAGCAAATCCGACTGCTGGGTGCGTGTCGGCATGCCGGTAGACGGACCGCCGCGCTGCACGTCGACGATGACCGCCGGGATTTCTGCGAAATAGGCAAGGCCGATGAACTCGCTCATGAGCGAGATGCCGGGGCCGGAGGTCGCGGTGAAGGAGCGCGCGCCGTTCCAGCCGGCGCCGATCACCATACCGATCGAGGCGAGTTCGTCCTCGGCCTGCACGATGGCGTATTTATGCTTGCCGGTTGCGGCATCGCCACGGTATTTCTGGCAATGCTTGATAAACCCTTCAGCCACCGAGGAGGAGGGCGTGATCGGATACCAGGCGCAGATAGTCGCGCCACCATAGACGGCGCCGAGGGCGACGGCATTATTGCCTTCAAGGAAGATCTTGTCGCCCACGCGGTCGGCGCGTTTGATCCGCAATCCGATCGGGCAGTCGAGATGTTCAAGCGCATAGTCGCGGCCGAGGCGCAGGGCCTTGATATTCGATTGCAGTAACGCCTCTTTGCCCTTGTACTGTTCGCCGAACAGACGTTCGATTTCAGCCGGATCTATCTCCAGTAACGCCGATAGTGCACCGACATAAATAATATTTTTGAAGAGCTGGCGCTGGCGCGGATCGGTATAGGTTGCATTGCAGATTCCGGTGAGCGGCATGCCGAGGATGGTAATGTCGTCACGGAACTTTGATTTTGGCAGCGGTTTGGTGTTGTCGTAGAACAGGTAGCCGCCGGACTCGATTTCCTTGACGTCGTTGTCCCAGGTCTGAGGATTCATGGCGACCATCAGATCGACGCCCCCTCGGCGGGCCTGATAGCCAGCCTCGGTTACGCGCACTTCATACCAGGTCGGCAGCCCCTGGATGTTCGACGGGAAGATATTGCGCGGCGCGACTGGCACGCCCATGCGCAGGATGGAGCGTGCAAACAGTTCGTTTGCACTGGCTGAGCCGGAGCCATTGACGTTGGCAAATTTAACGACGAAATCGTTTGTTGCTTCTATGCGTTTCATTCGAACAGACCCTTTGTTGTCCGTGGTTTCCGCGACGGTAGATAGAGGTTTGCGGGTAATCAGGCGGCGCGTTTCTGTGGCTTGTTTCTGCAGCCCGGACCGGCGTGCGTCATTTCAAGGAAGAACTTCTGCATGTCCCAGGCGCCCGTCGGGCAGCGTTCAGCGCACAGGCCGCAATGCAGGCAAACATCTTCGTCCTTGGCCATGATGCGGCCGGTTTTCAAACCGTCAGCGATGTAGATATCCTGAGTGAGGTTTTTTGCCGGCGCTTTTAGTTGCGTGCGCAGGACGGATTCTTCCTGGTTTTCGGTGAAGGTGATGCAATCCATCGGGCAAATATCGACGCAGGCGTCGCACTCGATGCACAGTTTCGGCGCAAACACCGTCTGCGCATCGCAGTTCAGGCAGCGTTGCGCCTCCGACAGCGCGAGCTTCGGGTCGAAACCCAGTTCAACCTCGACCTTGATGTTTTTCAGCGCGATCTTCTGATCCTTCATCGGCACTTTATAGCGCTGATCGTTGGACACCGCGTTGTCGTAGCTCCATTCGTGGATGCCCATTTTCTGCGACATCAGATTGCTCATCGGTGCCGGGCGTTCCTTGAGGTCCTCGCTGTTGCAGAACTTGTCGATGGAAATGGCCGCTTCGTGGCCGTGTGCCACCGCCCAGATGATGTTCTTGGGGCCAAAGGCTGCGTCACCGCCGAAAAATACGCTGGGGATCGTCGACTGCATGGTGACTTTGTCGACCACCGGCATGTCCCATTGGTCGTCGAATTCGATGCCGATGTCACGTTCGATCCAGGGGAAGGCGTTTTCCTGGCCGACGGCAACAAGCACGTCATCGCATTCGAAGAGTTGATCCGGTTCGCCGGTTGAGACCAGCTTGCGCCGGCCTTTGGCGTCGTATTCCGCCTTGACCTTCTCGAAGGTCATGCCGGTGAGTTTGCCGTCCTTGTGCACAAAGGTTTTCGGTACCAGGTAGTTCAGGATCGGTATGCCTTCGTGCTCTGCATCTTCCTTTTCCCACGGGCTGGCTTTCATTTCTTCAAAGCCCGAACGCACGATTACCTTGACGTCTTCGCCGCCCAGACGTTTCGACGAACGGCAGCAGTCCATCGCAGTATTGCCGCCACCGAGCACAATCACGCGCTTGCCGATTTTTTCGGTATGACCGAACGAGACGCTCGACAACCAGTCGATGCCGATGTGGATGTTCTTGGCCGCTTCCTGGCGGCCGGGCAGTTCGAGGTCACGGCCACGCGGCGCGCCAGTGCCGACGAATACGGCGTCATATTTTTCGTCGAGGATAGCTTTCAGGCTTGCTACGTTGGTGCCGTTCTTGAAGGCCACGCCAAGGTTGAAGACATAGCCGACTTCTTCGTCGATCACTTCCATCGGCAGGCGGAAACGCGGAATCTGCGACCAGATCATGCCACCGGCACGTTGATCGCGATCATAGACAGTGACATCGTAGCCGAGCGGCGCGAGGTCGCGCGCGACCGTCAGCGACGAGGGGCCGGCGCCGATGCAGGCGATGCGTTTGCCGTTTTTCTTGGCCGGCGCTTTCGGCATGCGCGGATTGACGTCATCCTTGTAATCGGCGGCAACGCGCTTCAGCCGGCAGATGGCGACTGGTTCCGGCTTTTCGCCGTTGTTTTCTTCGACCCGTCCGCGCCGGCAGGCCGGTTCGCAGGGGCGGTCGCAGGTGCGGCCCAAAATGCCGGGAAACACATTCGAATACCAGTTAATCATGTAGGCATCGCTGTATTTGCCGTCCGCGATGAGGCGGATATATTCAGGAACTGGCGTATGGGCGGGACAAGCCAACTGACAATCGACCACTTTATGGAAGTAGTCGGGGTTGGAAATATCGGTGGGTTTCAATTGTTCTCCTCGTTTCGCCCGCTGCCTACATTTGCGGTTTCCTGCACGCTAGAAAACGCTAACGTGCGAGTGCTAAAACAGACTGACGGCGGTTTGGGTGGGCGCTATATTACGCCTCCTATGCTGCGGTGAAAAGCCTTGAAATTTCAAGCACTAGAGTTGTTATTGCGAGGGCGCGTGTGGGCGCTGCAATGGGGCTTTTCGGGGCGCTTTGGAAAAACCGGTAAATCGTTAATTTTGCGGCAAAAAAGAGAAATATCGCCAGCGTTTGCCGGTATTTGTGGCCGTGCGCCCCGTAACCTCGACCGGGGCGCTGCCATCTTGCCAATAATCAATTTTTGACCGGCCCGGTGTAACGCAGAATATAAATCCCCGGCTGTGCGCCGCCGGTGAGGTATCTGTAGCCGCGGCTGTCGACGCAGACATCTTTTATGCGCACGTGGTTGTCGCAGGACTCGAGATACGCTTTTTCTTGCTGCTACGGATGGTGGCGCGGAAAACGGGAAGTGCGATAACGCAAACGGTTTGGCCGGGTTGCTGCTGTCGAGAATGACGTAAAGGTCGCGATGAGAGCCTTTCGCGTCGGTAGCCAAGCTCTTCCGGGTTGAGCGGATCAGCGCGCTCAACCGCTATTGCGGCCAGCGCGTAGAAGAGCGCGGTGGTTTTCAGGATTGCTGCAGAGAAACGCGCCACGGCTGACGGGTGTATCGAGCCGTCCCTCGGACGGTTATTTTTTTGGCATGTATAAATCCGTGATGCTGCCTTCGGCGATTTCCGCCGCGAAGAACACCGTCTCCGAGAGTGTCGGGTGCGGATGGATGGTGAGTCCGATATCGGTGGCGTCGGCCCCCATCTCCAGTGCGAGCACGGTTTCGGCGATCAATTCGCCGGCGTTGATGCCGACCATGCCGGCACCGAGTATGCGATTGGTTTGTTTGTCGAAGAGCAGCTTGGTCATGCCTTCATCACGGCCGGTTGCCAGCGCGCGGCCGCTGGCCGCCCACGGAAACACCGCCTTGTCGTAGGCGATCCCCTGTTTTTCTGCCTGCGTTTCGGTGAGTCCCATCCACGCCACTTCCGGATCGGTGTAGGCGACCGACGGGATGGTGCGTGCGTCGAAGGCGACCTTGTGCCCGGCGATGACCTCTGCGGCGAGCTTAGCCTCGTGGGTGGCCTTGTGCGCGAGCATTGGTTCGCCCACCACATCGCCGATACCGAAAATATGCGGCACGTTGGTGCGCATTTGTTTGTCGACAGGAATGAAGCCGCGTTCATTGACGGTGACGCCGGCGGCCTCGGCCTTGAGCTCGCGCCCGTTGGGGCGGCGGCCGACCGCCATCAGCGCGTAATCAAATGTTTCGGTCGCGTTGGTGGCACCTTCGAATGTCACCTTTAAGCCGTCTTTTACCGCCTCGATTTTGGCGACCTTGGTTTTCAGCAATATCTTTTCGTACCGCTTCTCCAGCCGTTTGGCGAGCGGACGCACGACGTCGCGATCGGCGCCGGGCATCAGGCCGTTCATCAGTTCAACCACGGTGATTTTTGAACCCAGCGCGTCGAACACCGTCGCCATCTCGAGGCCGATGATGCCGCCGCCGATGACGAGCAGGCGTTTGGGAATCTCCGGTAACGCCAGCGCACCGGTTGAATCGATCAAACGCGGATTGTCGTAGGGAAAGCCTGGAATGCGCGCCACGCTGGAGCCTGCGGCGATGATGCAGTGATCAAAGGAAACGGTTTTCACGCCGTCTTTTGTTTCGACCCGTATCAAGTTGGGTGAGGCAAATTCGCCGCGGCCCTCGACCACCGTGACCTTGCGCTGTTTGGCCAGTGCCCCCAGCCCCTTGGTTAGTTTGCCGATGACGCCGTCTTTCCAGCCGCGCAGTTTGTCGAGTTCGATTTTGGGCGCGCCGAAGGTCACGCCGTGCGCACTCATCTCGCTCGCTTCGGTAATTACGCGTGCCACATGCAACAGCGCCTTGGACGGAATACAGCCGACATTCAGGCAGACGCCGCCGAGCGTCGCATAGCGTTCGATCAACACCGTCTTCAGGCCGAGGTCGGCGGCACGGAATGCCGCGGTATATCCGCCGGGGCCGGCGCCGAGCACGACGACTTCAGCGTGGATGTCGCCTTTCGGGCCGGCGTAGGGCGCGACAGCGGCCGGGTGTGCGCTGGGCGCCGGTGCTGCTGTCGTTGCTGACTTGGCCGGTGCGGTGGCGGGGGCAACCGCCGGCGCTGCAGCCGGAATTGCGGTGGTCGCTGCCGGCGCATCCGCGGCGTCTGCGGCATCTGCGTCTAACATCAGAATCAACGTGCCTTTCGAGGCCTTATCGCCGACTTTGATCCGGAGTTCTTTCACGGTGCCGGCGGACGGTGCCGGCACTTCGAGTGTCGCCTTGTCCGATTCGAGCGAGAGCAGCGGGTCTTCCGCGCTGACGTGATCACCGGGCTTGACCATGATTTCAATAACGGGAATGTCTTTGAAGTCGCCGATATCGGGGACTTTGACTTCGATCGTGTTGCTCATTGCGAAAACCCCTTTTAGCCACAGAGGGCACAGAGCACACTGAGAATATTCGCGTTAAATGCGCGATATCACGTGTTGTTTGCTCTGCGCCCTCTGTGTTTTCTGTGGCAAAGAATTTAGTTTCTGACCTGGCCGTCGCCGAACACCACCCATTTCAGCGAGGTCAGTCCCTCAAGACCGACCGGGCCGCGAGCGTGCAACTTGTCGGTTGAAATGCCGATTTCAGCGCCAAGGCCGTATTCGTAGCCATCGGCGAAACGTGTTGAGGCGTTGACCATCACCGAACTCGAATCGACTTCGCGCAGAAAACGCTGCGCGCGCACGACGTCTTCGGTGACGATGGCGTCGGTGTGCTGTGAGCTGTAGGTGGCGATGTGCTCGATCGCCTGATCGATGCCGTCGACCACACGGATCGACAAGATGGCGTCGAGGTATTCGGTGCGCCAGTCTTCTTCGGTGGCCGCCTTCATCGCGGGGACGATGCGGCGGGCGGCTTCGTCGCCGCGCAGTTCGATGCCCTTGGCCTGATAAACGGCGGCGAGTTTTGGCAGGATGTCGGCGGCAACGGCGCGTGCCACCAGCAGGGTTTCCATGGTGTTGCAGGTGCCCAGACGCTGGGTTTTGGCGTTATCCGCAATGCGGATCGCCTTGTCGAAATCCGCCTTGTCGTCAATGTAGACGTGGCAGATGCCGTCGAGGTGTTTGATCATTGGAATGCGCGATTCGGCCATCACCCGCTCAATCAGGCTCTTGCCGCCGCGCGGCACCACGATGTCGATGCAGTCGTTCATGCGCAGCAGCGCGCCGACGGCGGCGCGATCGGTGGTGTTGACCACTTGCACCGCGTCCTCGGGGAGGTCAGCGCCGCGCAGGCCTTCGTGCACGCACAACGCAATCGCCTGGTTGGAATGGATCGATTCGGAACCGCCGCGCAGGATGCAGGCATTGCCGGATTTGAGGCAGAGCCCGGCAGCGTCGGCGGTGACGTTGGGCCGCGATTCGTAAATGATGGCGATGACCCCTAGCGGCACGCGCATGCGCCCGACCTTGATGCCGGAGGGGCGTTCTTTCAGTTCGCTGATGGCGCCGATCGGATCGTCGAGGCGCGCGATCTGGCGCAGGCCGTCGGCCATGGCGGCGACGGTTTTCGCGGTCAGCGTCAAGCGATCGATCGCAGCTGAATCGAGTTTCGCGGCACGCGCCGCGGCAACGTCTTGCGCGTTGGCTTCAAGCAGGCGCGCACAGTCGCGTTCGATCGCGTCAGCCGTCAGCGTGAGTGCCCGGTTTTTGGTGGCACTGTCGGCTTTGGCGACCAGGCGCGAGGCGGCGCGTGCGCGTGTGCCGAGGTCCTGCATGTAAGTTTTGATTTCCACCTGCGAATGATACCGTGATTCGCGCTGCGGCCTGAAGCACGGCGCGTGTTTTGGCGCGCGCTCAGGCTGCTTTCGCGGGACGGCTGGCGAAACGCAGGCCGAGTTGCAGCAATTCATCCCAGACGTCGCCGCGTGCCAGACCTTTGCTGATGCGATCAATGCGCCCGGCGTGCAGCAGGGCCGCATCGACCTGTTTGCTGCTGATGCGGTTGATATGGCGTTGCAGGAGCTGCTGGCGCGGACCCCAGATACGCAGGTCGCGCATTGCCTGCTGCAGCGGCAGACCGCTGTCGATTGCGGCACGCAGGCGGCCGGCGCCGCGGATTTCCTCGCTCATCGCCCACAGCACCAGGGGCGGCGCCACGCCTTCACCGTCGAGACCGTCGAGGGTGCGCGCGAGCCGTGCGGCGTCTCCGGCCAGCACCACCTCGCCCAGATCAAATACATCGAAGCGTGCGACGTCGAGCACGGCGTCCTTAACCTGCGCAAAGCTCAGCTCGCCGGCGGGAAACAGCAGAGCCAGTTTTTGGACTTCCTGAAAGGCGGCCAGCAGGTTGCCTTCGACCTTGCCGGCGATGAATTCAAGTGTGGCCTCATCCGCGCTTTGCTGCTGTGCGCGTAGTCGCGCAGCGATCCATGCCGGCAGGCGTTCGCGTTTGACCGCAGTCGCCTCCACCATGCTGCCGGCGGCCTCGAGCGCGGCGAACCAGGATGACTTGCGGGCGCGCCAGTCGATCTCCGGCAGCTGGATCAGGGTCACGGTGTCGGGCGGCAGATTGGCACTGTATTCCTGCAGCGTTTTGCCACCCTCGACGCCGGGTTTGCCGCTCGGCACGCGCAGCTCCAGGAGGCGTAGCGTGGCGAACAAGGATTGCGAAATGCCGCTGATGCGCAGGCGCGACCAGTCGAAGTGTTGTTCCGCAATCAGGACTTCGCGTTCGGCATAACCGGTTTCCCGCGCGCAGGCGCGGATGCGGTCGGCGGCTTCGATGACCAGCAGTGGTTCGTCGCCGAAGACGGTATAGAGGGGCGCGAGCTTGCGCTTGAGGTGGGTGGCGAGATCTTCGGCAGCAATAATCACGGCGTCAGGCGGCCGGGCTGTTCACGGCGCGGTTTTCGCGGCAGGTTCCAGGCGTGCCGCCTGCAGCCGGCGCATCACCTGCTGCACCGCATCGTTGCGCATGTCGCGTATCAGCAGTCCTTCTTCCTGTTCCTTGCCGAGCACATCGCTGTCGTTGTAGGTGAGGTCGCGCTTGAGTTGCACTTCGCTGACCGGCAGCAGCTCGCGGCTGTCGCGACCGTTCAGGCGGTAGGAGACGCGGTAGCGCAGCTGCAGTTCGCGCACGCGGCCGCTGCCTGAGAGCGACAGGATTACCCGTTCGTTTTGTTCGCCGACAATTTGCAGGATGACTTGTGCGTCTTTCGGGTTGTCGGTGACACGCGTGCTGCTGCCGGCGCGCACGGCGCGTCCCAGGAGGGTGGCGAAGGAAGGGGAGCCCGAGATGAACATACTCTCAAAGGGCAGCGTCGCCGAACTGCGCAGATGAAAGCCGCAGGCACCGAGCAGCGCGCACAGTGTGAGGGCGGTCGTCAGGCGCAAGGCGAAACTCGCGAGGCGCGACGGTTGCGCAGTGAGGCGCGCAGCTGCAGCAAAAAACCGGTCGTTGCATGCCATGAATTTACGCCTCACGCCTAACCCCTTTCATCCCACGCACCTACACTACCACGTTGATCAGACGGCCGGGTACCACCACGACTTTCTTCACCGTCTGGCCGGCAATGTGTTTCTGCACGTTGGCGTTTTCCAGGGCCAGTTTTTCGATGGCAGCGCGGTCTGCGGTTTTCGCCACACGCAGGCTGCCGCGCAGCTTGCCGTTGACTTGCAGTACCAGTTCGACTTCGTCGGCATCGAGTGCCGCGGCGTCGGCTTGCGGCCACGGCGCGTCGAGTATGTCGGTGCCCAGGCCCAGTGACTGCCATAGCGCGTGGCTGATGTGCGGGGTGATCGGCGCCAGGATGCGCAGCAGGATACTGGTGGCTTCGGCGATCAACAGGCGTTGCTCGGCAACGCCAGCATCGTCGGTCGGTTTGAGCGCGGCGAAGGCGGTCGTCGCGTTGAGTATTTTCATCGCCGCCGAGACCACGGTGTTGAACTGAAATTTGGCGAAGTCGAAATCCGCCTGCTTCAGCACGCTGTGGATCTCGCGACGAAAATCGGCGTGCGCGGCAACCGCTGGTTTCCAGCCGTCCGCGATGAGGGCGCCCG
>CAIWNB010000110.1 GCA_903913965.1 uncultured beta proteobacterium | reverse complement strand
GCCATTCGCGAGCGCTGGCTGGCGCTGGGTATCGAGCCGGTCGGCGGTACGCCTGAGCGCTTTACCGCGCATGTCAAAGCTGAAACGGCAAAGTGGACGGATGTCATCAAGCGGGCGGGGATCAAGGCGGAGTATTGAGAGCCGGCGTCGCCAGGTTCATTTCAATGACAAATGAATGGGCCGCTAAACTTTAGATTCCGCCTCGCCCATGGAACTGCTTTGGTTGGCAGTCTGCCGGCATTGCGATCATTCGATGTCTGATCCTGCCAGTAGACGTTTCTTCAGTCCTTGTTGTTGCTGATCTTGCCAGCTCAGGCATATCTACATCGGGAACCCTGGTTTCGCATAAAATAGGCAAAAAAATAATCTGATGGAGGAGCGCCGTGTCTGATCCTGTTTATGATTACGATGTATTGATTGTTGGTACCGGCAACGCCGCGTGCTCGGCCGCATTGGCTGCGCTCGAAAAAACCCCGCGAGTGGGTATGCTCGAAAAAGCGCCGCAGCGCGACCGTGGCGGTAACAGTATGCTGACGGTGCTGATGCGCTTTGCGTTTAACGGTGCCGAAGATCTCAAACCGCTGATCCGTAACTATTCCGACGATGAAATGCGGCCGCTGTTGGAAGGCTTGCCGCACCGCACCGAGGCCGAGTTGTGGGACGAGATCATGCATGTCACCAACAATCAGTCCGATCAGGACATGTTGCAGGTGCATGTCACCGAGTCGCTGAAGACGGTGCATTGGTTGGCAACGAAGGGCCACGACTGGTCGCCGGCGACGATCCGCGATGACAATGTCGTCACCATGAACGGTGGCGGTGCCGGTTTGCAAAAGCGCAATTTCGCAATCCTCGAAAAAGCCGGCGTGAAATTTCATTACGAAACCGCTGCGCTCGAACTGGTGCAGGATGCCAAAGGCAAGGTGACCGGTGTCAAGGCGCTCACCCCTCAGGGTGTTGCCACCTTCAACGCAAAATCCGTGGTGCTGGCCTGCGGCAGCTTCGAATCGAATCCTGAAATGCGCGCGCGCTACCTCGGGCCGGGCTGGGACATGATTCACCAGCGCGGCGTGCCGTTTAACACCGGCGACGGTCTGAAAATGGCGATGGACATTGGCGCCATGCCCCACGGGAGTTGGAGCACCTGCCACGCCTCCCCGCAGGATATCGCGCTACCGAAATTCACTGTGCCCTCGGCGCATTCGCTCAAAGACAGTCAGACGCGTTACATGTATCCGTGGGGCATCATGGTCAACATGAATGCCGAGCGGTTCATCGACGAGGCCTATGACACGCGTGGCCGCACTTATGCGGCGATGGGGCGGTCGATTCTGGCGCAGCCCGGTGGTATTGCGTATCAGATTCTCGACGCGAAAATCCGCAAGATGAATCTGTATACGCCGAACTATCAGAGTGCGACCACGGTCAAGGCCAACACCTTGGAAAAGCTCGGTGCCGAGCTTGATCTGAATGTGCCGAAATTTGTGAAAACGGTGCGCGAGTTCAACGCCGCGGTGCAGCCCGGCCAGTACAACCCGGATCGTCATCAACTCGACGGCAAATGCACGGCCGGTATCACGCCGCCGAAAACCAATTACGCGCTTGAAATCGATGAGGCGCCGTTTGAGGCGTTTCCGGTGCGTTGCGGCATGACCTTTGCGTTCGGTGGTTTGAAAATCGACCCGAAGACCAGTCAGGTGCAGCACGTCGCCGGCCGGCCGATCCCCGGTCTGTATGCCGCAGGTGAAATGGCCGGTGGTTTGTGGGTCGGTAATTACGCCTCGGGCTCGGGCATGATGGCGGGGGCCACCTTTGGCCGCATCGCTGGTACGTATGCCGCGGTAACGGCGATCGCTTGATCAATTGCAGCAAGAGGCCGGGGGCAACGAGGTTGTTCGCCCGGCGCGTTTGGATTGGCAGCAGCGCGGTTTTGAAAAACAGAAATCCTGAGGAACTCCAGTGAACATCATTGTTACAGTCAAACAAGTCGCGGACCCGAACATTCCGCCGGCGCATATCCAGCTCGACCCCGACGGCAAACGTATCATCTCGCCCTTCGGTGTGCCGCCGGTGATGAATGGTTACGATGCCAATGCGCTCGAAGAAGCGATCCGCCTGAAAGAGGCGCACGGCGGCAAAATCACTGTGCTCGGATTGGGGGATGACACCAGTCGCGAGTCGTTGAAGATGGCGGTGGCGATGGGGGCCGACACCGCAGTTCTGATTAACGATCCGGATCTGGTCAATGGAGACAGCGCCACCATCGGTCGGGCGCTGGCCGCCGCGATCAAAAAAATCGGACTGCCTGATCTGGTGTTGTGCGGACGTCAATCGTCGGACACTGATGGCGGGCAGGTGCTGCACTGGCTCGCCGAGGCGCTTGATCTGCCGACCGTGGTGCCGGTGACAAAGATCGAAGCGGTCGAAGGTAATCAGCTTACGGTGCATCGTTTGATCGAAGACGGTTATCAGCGTCTGAAAGTTGAACTTCCGGCGCTACTCGGCGTGTCGAGCGAGATCAACGAGGCGCGTCATCCGAGCGTGCGCGGCACGATGGCGGCCGGACGCGCGATGATCTCCGGCTGGAAGGCGGCAGACATAGGCCTCGCCGCCCAAACGCCCAAGGTTGAGTTGCGTGAACTGCAAATCCAGTTGCGCACCACCAAGGCGGAATTGATTGAGGGCGCATCGGGCGCGCAAAAAGGCGCGGCACTCGCCGACAAACTACATGAACTGGGGTTGATCTGATGGCTGGCGTATTGGTATTCGGTGACACCGTCGGTGGCAAACTGGCGCCGTCCTCTTTGGAAATGGCGGTGGCGGGCGCGGCATTGGCGCAGGCGTTGAACGAACCCTTGATCGGCGCTTTGATCGGCGATGGCCTCGATGCCGCGGCGGCGGAATTTACCGGGGGCTTCACCACCTTGCATCTGCTCGAAGGCAAACAGCTACGGCCCTACACGGCGCGTGCTGCGATTGCCGCAGCGCGTGCCGCGATTGATGCCTGTCAGCCGACCGTCGTGTTATTCCCGCACACGCTCGAAACGCGTGAATGGGCACCGCGTCTGGCGGCCATGCTCGACACCGGTCTGGTTATGGACTGCACGGCGCTGAGTGCCGAGGGTAGTGATCTGGTCGTCAGCAAGCCGGTTTATGGTGGCGGCGTGGTGGCGCAGTATGTGGTGCGCGGTGCGACGCGGCTGGTGACGGTGCGCACTGGCGTATTTGAAGCGAAAGCCGGTGCGGCAGCAGGCGCGATTAACAAAATTGCTGTCGCCGATGCGCCGGCGGGGCGCGTGACCCTGATCGACGAACACAAGGTACAGGTGGAAGGTGGCGTGCGTTTGAAGGATGCCACTACCATCGTCTCCGGCGGGCG
>CAIWNB010000109.1 GCA_903913965.1 uncultured beta proteobacterium | reverse complement strand
CCGGCCGAGATGCCCTCGAGACCTTGCACGGTACCGAGCGGGTATTGTGTGAGCCACGACTGCAGTTGTTCGGTCGTGACGGTGGTGAATACGGACATGGGTTTAACGCAGCGCCGGGCGCGGTATCAGTGTTGCAATATCAGTTTGAGAAGAACAGCCGGACCGTTTGCGACGGCCGGCGATCCGGGGTAAGCCGGCGGCAGTGCCACTACCAGGAATGAATGACCCACATCGGCGGACGGATGCCGCTGTCTAGGCTTTCCTGGCGCGTCATTTTGCCGTCGCCTTTTTCATCAATCAGGTAATAGGATGCGCCGCTCGCCGGCGTGACCTTCAGCATAAAGAGTTTGCCGGCAACACGATGCTCTTCAATCGTATCGGTACCGCGCTTGATGATCACGATCTGCGGTTCGAGTGCCGTGTCGAGACTGAAATCGGGGGGCGGCGGCACATCGGGCACCGGCTGCAGGTTGCCCGGACGCTCGGCAGCACCTGCCGGCAGGGCGATGGTCAGCAGCAGTAGGGCGAGCAGTTTGCGCATGCAATTTCCTTGATTCGCGGCCGTGCGCGGTGGCGCCATTATCGGCCTTCCGGTAAAAAATATAAAGCCGCGCGAGGGCTGCGAAGCGCTATAGATTGAGCAACAGTTCGCGTTCCGCGGCGGAGGGCTCGAAACCGCATTTTTCATAGTGATCGAAAATCGCCTCGACCACTTGCTGCGGATCATCAATGACACGCAACAGGTTCAGATCCTGCGGGTTGATGGTGCCGTTGGCGACCAGCGCGCTGCGCAGCCAGTCGAGCAGCCCGTTCCAGAACGGCGAGTGCACCAGAATGATCGGCATGCTGCGGGTCTTGCCGGTTTGCACCAGTGTGAGCGCCTCGAATAGTTCATCGAGCGTGCCGAAGCCGCCGGGCAACACCACATAGGCCATGGCGAATTTGACGAACATCACCTTGCGCGCAAAGAAGTGATGAAAGGTGTGGCTGATGTCTTGATACGGATTGGGCTGTTGTTCGTGCGGCAGCTGGATGTTCAGGCCCACGCTCGGTGATTTGCCGAAATACGCGCCCTTGTTGGCGGCTTCCATGATGCCGGGGCCGCCACCCGAGATCACGCTGAAGCCGGCGTCGGAGAGGCGTCGTGCAATCTGCTCGGCCAGCATGTAGTACGCGTGGTCGGGCGGGATGCGCGCACTGCCGAAGACGCTGACCGCCGGACGGATCTGGCTCAGGCGGTCGGTGGCCTCGACAAATTCTGACATAATGCCGAACATCCGCCACGACTCGCGCGCCGACACTTGGCGGTCGGGGGCGACGCAGCCCGGCAATTTATCTGAATGGCTCATCTGGACTCCCTTGAACTTGAATAATCCCGCACCTTCCGATGGCAGGACGCTGTTGCTGGTCGACGGCTCGTCCTATCTGTATCGCGCATTTCATGCCATGTCGCAGTCTGATCTGCGTAACAGTCGCGGCGAACCGACCGGCGCGATTTATGGCGTGCTCAACATGTTGCGGCGTCTGCACAAAGATTATGCAGCCGATTATAGCGCCTGCATTTTTGACGCGAAGGGCAAAACCTTCCGCGACGATGCCTATCCCGAATACAAAGCCAACCGCCCGCCGATGCCCGACGATCTGGCCTGCCAAATCGCACCGCTGCACGAGGCGATCCGCGCCATGGGCTGGCCGCTACTGATGATAGACGGCGTCGAGGCCGACGATGTGATTGGCACGCTCGCCGTCGCCGCAAGCCAGCGCGGCATGCGCACCATCATTTCGACCGGTGACAAGGATATTGCGCAACTCGTCAATGCGCAGGTCACGCTGGTCAACACGATGACCAATGAAACACTCGACATCCCCGGTGTGGAGAAAAAATTCGGCGTGCCGCCCGAACGCATTGTTGATTATCTGGCGCTGATCGGCGACACCGTGGACAACGTGCCCGGTGTGCCCAAGTGCGGCCCGAAGACCGCGGTAAAGTGGCTCACCCAGTATCAAACGCTCGATAACGTGATGGCGCACGCCGCCGACATCAGCGGCGTGGTCGGCGAAAATTTGCGCAAGACACTCGAGTGGCTGCCGAAGGCGCGCGAACTGCTGACGATCAAATGCGACGTCGTGCTGCCGGCGACGATAGACGCGCTCTCCCACGAAAAACACGACGAGGCGAAGCTCGCCGAGTTGTATGCCCGTTTTGATTTCAAAACGTGGTTACGTGAACTGCAGGGCGGTGGCGCAGCAGTGGAGCCGCCACGGAGCAGCGCTGACCGCAGCGGTGATGATGCCGCGCCGTTACCAATGGCGACGGCGGCACCGGTGGCCGCGGTCATGACGCGCGCCTACGAGACGGTGCTGACCGCAGAGCAGCTTGATGCGTGGTTGCAAAAAATCAACGCCGCCACACTGACCGCGGTCGATACCGAAACCACCAGCCTGGAACCGCTGCGCGCGCGGTTGGTGGGGATTTCGCTCGCCGTCGAAGCCGGACACGCCGCGTATATCCCGCTGGATCATCGCTATGCCGGTGCGCCTCAACAACTGGGCGTCGAGGCGGTGCTGGCAAAAATGAAACCGTGGCTGGAAAACGCGGCGGCGCTCAAGCTTGGGCAGAACCTGAAGTACGACACCCACATCTTTGCCAATCACGGCGTGCATCTCGCCGGCATACAGCACGACACCCTGTTGCAGTCTTATGTGCTGGAGAGTCATCGCTCGCACGACATGGACAGCCTTGCCGAGCGCCATCTCGGCGTGAAGACGATCAGCTTTGAAGAAGTCGCCGGCAAGGGGGCGAAGCAGATTTGCTTCGATCAGGTGTCGATTGAAACGGCCGCCGAGTATGCCGCCGAAGATGCCGACATTACCTTGCAGTTGCATCACGCCCTGTATCCGCAGATTGAGGCGGATGCCAGGCTGGCGAAAATTTACGGCGAACTCGAAGTGCCGGCGATGCGTGTCTTGCAGACCATGGAGCGGCACGGCGTGTTGCTAGACAGCCGCCTGCTCGAGATCCAGAGCGGCGAGCTCGGCGCCAAGATGCAGAAGCTGGAGGCCGGCGCGCATGCGCTGGCCGGCCAACCGTTTAATTTGAATTCGCCGAAACAGATCCAGGAAATTCTCTTCGTCAAACAGGGCATCAAGCCGGTGAAGAAAACGCCGACCGGCGCGCCTTCCACCGACGAGGATGCGCTCGAACAACTGGCGCAGGATCATCCGCTACCCAAGCTGTTACTCGAATATCGCGGCATTGCCAAACTCAAATCAACCTATACCGACAAGCTGCCGCGCATGGTCAATCCGGACACCGGACGCGTGCATACCAACTACGCGCAGGCAGTGGCGATCACCGGCCGGCTGGCCAGCAACGATCCCAACCTGCAGAACATTCCGGTACGTAACGCCGAGGGGCGGCGCATCCGCGAGGCGTTTATTGCGCCGCCGGGCAGCCATATCGTGTCGGCTGACTATTCGCAGATCGAACTCAGGATCATGGCGCATATCTCGCGCGACGCCAGCCTGTTGAAAGCCTTTGCGGCGGGTGAAGATATTCACCGTGCGACGGCAGCGGAGATTTTTGGCGCCGAGCTCGATGCGGTGGATAACGAACAGCGCCGCTATGCCAAGGTCATCAACTTTGGCCTGATCTACGGCATGTCGGCGTTCGGGCTGGCCGGACAATTGGGCATCGAGCGCGCGGCGGCCCAGCAGTATATGGACCGTTATTTTGCGCGCTACCCGGGGGTGGCTGAATACATGCGCACCACTCGCGAACAGGCGCGCGCCAGCGGCTATGTGGAAACCGTCTTTGGCCGTCGTCTGTGGTTGCCGGAAATCAAAAGCAGCAACGGTGCGCGGCGGCAGGGTGCTGAGCGTGCAGCCATTAATGCGCCGATGCAGGGTACCGCGGCCGATCTGATCAAGATGGCGATGATCGCGGTGCAGGGCTGGCTGGAGCAGGGCCATCATCAAAGCAAGCTCATCATGCAGGTGCATGACGAGCTGGTGCTTGAGGTGCCCGACGCCGAACTCACGTTGATTCAAAGCGAACTGCCAGGCTTGATGTGCAGTGTCGCCGCGCTGGCGGTGCCGCTGGTGGTGACCGTCGGCGTTGGCGCGAACTGGGATCAGGCACACTGAGGGCACACTGAGGGCAAACGGAGCTTGCGCCTGACTGGGGCGGCATGCGTTTGCATGCCGCCTGCGTTATTTCATCCAGTTCTTCGCATAGAACTCGCACACCACGCGTTTTTCCGCATCGTAAGCGAGGCCGTCACCGGTTTTTAAGGCGGTGACGCTGAAGGAATGGTGTTCGACGCCGAGATGGTCAACCAGCGTCTGGAATACATCATTAAGGCGTGCGTCGAGTGCGAACAGCCAGGAGTATTTTGACAACTGGCGGCGTGTGGCGGCGTCGCGGTTTAACGCCAGCATCGCCGCCTTGTAACGATCGAGCGGCCGCGCATCCTGACCGGCAAATGAGAGTTCGACGCTGATAACGAAACTGCCTTCGCAGGTGACGTTTTTCGCCTTCCAGAGTTCCTTCTCGCCGTCTTCAAGTCCGATGTAGAAACGTGGCATCCGGGTGTCTCCCGCCTTATTTCAGTGCGCCGAACACTTTTTGCACCAGGCTGCTGGTGGCGCCGACCGGGTCCTGGCGCAGGGCTTTTTCCTCGTCAGCGATCATGGTGTAGAGCCCGTCGAGGGCTTTTTTCGTCACATATTGCTCAATCGATGCCTGGCTGGCGTCGATGACGCCCAGTTGGGAGCCCTTGCCGGCAATCGCATTGTATTTTTCTGCAAGTCCCACCTGTGCCGTCGATTTTTTCACGATGGGCAGGAATTTTTTCGCCAGCGGTTCGGCGGTTTTGCGCCGGAAATATTCGGTCGCTGCACTGTCGCCGCCCGTAAGGATGGCTTTGGCGTCTTCCACCGACATGTTTTTTACTGCATCGACCAGCAAGGGTTTGGCTTCGGTGACTGCACTTTCGGCGGCACGGTTCATCGCCAGTTCGAGTTCATCGGCCTGCCGCTTCATGCCCATCGCGCGCATCATGCCTTCGACTTTTTTCAGTGACTCGGGCAGCGGTATCCTGACTTTGGCATTGTTGAAAAAACCGTTCTCCGCGCCGAGTTTGCCGATCGCTGCGGCGGACCCGTCGCTGAGCGCTGCCTTGAGTCCGGCGACCGCATCCTTGTTGCTGATGTCGGCAATACCGGCGGCGAGGGCGGGGCCAGCGAATAAAAGCGCAATCAGTGGTAGCAAAAGAGGCTTTAAAAATCGGCGCATGAATGATGTTCCCAAGATTGTGGTGTTAAACCGCACCGGCCAGGTGGGCCTGTTCGTCGGCGTGATAGCTCGAACGCACCATGGGCGCGCTGGCGGCGTGTGAAAAGCCCATCGCAGCGGCATCCCGCGCGAATTGTTCGAACACCGCCGGCTCGACATAGCGTTCGACCGGCAGATGATGGGCGCTCGGTTGCAGATACTGGCCGAGGGTCAGCATTTCCACATCGTGCGCGCGCAGGTCGCGCATGGTGGCGAGAATTTCCGCGTTGGTTTCGCCGAGTCCGAGCATGAGGCCGGATTTGGTCGGAACACCCGGCACGCGGGCCTTGAATTCTTTGAGCAGTTGCAGCGAATTGGCGTAGTCCGCGCCGGGACGAGCCTGTTTGTAGAGGCGTGGCACGGTTTCCAGATTGTGGTTCATGACATCCGGCGGCGCGGCGGCAAGGATATCCAGCGCAGTGGCCAGACGGCCGCGGAAATCGGGTACCAGTATCTCGATGCGCGTCTGCGGTGACAATTCGCGTACCGCGCTGATGCAGTCGGCGAAATGGCGGGCGCCGCCGTCGCGCAGATCGTCGCGGTCGACGCTGGTGATGACGACGTAACGCAGCTTCAGGGCGGCGATCGTGCGCGCGAGATTGGCTGGTTCGGCGGCGTCTGGTGGTTTGGGCCGGCCGTGACCGACGTCGCAAAACGGGCAGCGCCGCGTGCACAGGTCGCCGAGGATCATGAAGGTCGCCGTGCCCTTGCCGAAACACTCGCCGATGTTCGGGCAGGATGCCTCTTCACACACCGTGTGCAGCGAGTGCTCGCGCAGGATCTGCTTGATGTCGGCGTAGCGCTGGGCGTTGCCGGCCTTGACCCGAATCCAGTCCGGCTTTTTCAGGCGTTCGACGGGCACGATTGGAATTGCGCCCTTGCCGTGGGCGCGGGCGGTTTTCGCCGCGCCTTTTTGTTTCTCTGTGAGGTCAGTCATCTTGGTGCGCTTGCCGTGTTGGTGGCGCTGTCGCCGCCAGCAGCCGTGTGAGGTGTTCGATCAATTGTCCGCCTATCGCATCGGGGGTGTCGGCGATGCCGAGGTCGCGTGTCTGGGTGACATCTAGGCCCTCGTAGCCGCAGGGATTGATGTCGCGAAACGGGCCGAGATCCATGGCCACGTTCAAAGCGAGGCCATGATAGCAGCAGCCGCGGCGGATGCGCAGACCCAGCGCAGCGATTTTCGCCGCACCCACATAGACGCCCGGTGCATCGGCGCGATACACCGCAGCGACGTTGTGTGCGGCGAGCAGATCGATCACCGCTTGCTCCATCAAACGCACCAGCGGGCGCACCGAGAGGCCGCGCCGCTTCATGTCGAGCAGTAGATAAACCACGACCTGGCCGGGGCCGTGGTAGGTGATCTGCCCGCCGCGGTCGATGCGTACCACCGGTATGCCGCTGTCGATGCGCGGCAGATGTTCGTCCTTGCCGGCGAGCCCCAGCGTGTAGACCGGCGGATGTTCGAGCAGCCAGATTTCGTCAGGGGTATCGTCGTTGCGCTCGGTGGTGAGTTGCTGCATCGCCTGCAGCGTCGGTGTGTAGTCCGCACGCCCGAGCTTGCGCACGGTGAGTTGTGAGTGGTCAGACCTTGGGCGGGGTGCCGTGGCCGGCGTCGGGATACGGGTTTGTTCCATACCGCTTACCCCATGCTCACGGCGCTTAAAGCGCCATCACCACCATCGGGTGATTGCACAGTTCGCCGTAGAGCGCGTCGAGCTGCGCGCGTGAGGTGGCGTTGATGGTGCAGGTAACGCTCAGATATTTGCCCTGCTTGCTGGGCCTCATCTCCATCGTCGCGCCGTCGAAGTCGGGGGCGTGACGGCGCACGATTTCAAGAACGTTCTGGGCGAAGCCGGCCTGCGCGTGTCCCATCACCTTGATCGGGAAATCGCAGGGGTATTCGATTAACGAGGGCTCGGTCATTGGTGTTTGTGTCATCGGCTCAGGCGGTGTGCCGCATGAAAGTACGCTTGAAGTCCTGATACAGCGCATGCATGCGCCGGAACAGCGGGCCCGGTTTGCCATCGCCGACTGCGGCGCCATCCAGGCGGGTCACGGCCAGCACTTCTTTGGTGGACGAGGTGATCCAGATTTCCTGTGCAGCACGCACCTCCTGTTCGGAGGCAGCACGCATTTCCAGCGGGATCTGGTTGGCGGCGGCGAGTTCGAGCACCACGTTGTAGGTGATGCCAGGCAGGATCAGATGGTCTTTCGGCGGGGCGAGCAAGACGCCGTCTTGCACCACCAGCACGTTGCAGGCGGCCGCTTCGGTCAGGTGACCGTCGCGAAAGAGAACGATTTCCGCCGCACCGGCGTCAACCGCCGTCTGTTTGAGCAGGCAGTTGCCGAGCAGGGCGACTGATTTGACATCGCATTTGAGCCAGCGGAAATCGGTGCCGGTGATGCAGGCGATACCGTGATCGATCTGTTCCTGCGGCGGGGTCACGAGCGGCGTGCTCATCATGAACACCGTCGGTTTAACCTGCGCCGGGAATTCGTGGGCGCGTTTTGCCACGCCGCGCGTGATCTGAAAATAAATCGACTGGTCGTCGCCGTCGTTGCGTTCGATCATCTCGTGCACGAGTTGCGACCATTCGGCGTCGCTATGCGGATTGGCCAGACGTATGCTGTCGAGGCTCTTCTGCAGCCGGTGCAAATGTTCGACAAGCCGGAACGCATGACGCGAATACACCGGAATTACTTCGTAGACGCCGTCGCCGAAGATAAAGCCGCGGTCGAGTACCGGAACGCGCGCTTCGGCGAGCGGCATGAATTCACCGTTCAGGTGGACGATATCAGTGGCCATGACAATCTCCCGTGTGCCTTTGCGTTGAGTGCGCCTGCGTTATTTGAACAACAGCCGGAGTGCGTCCCAGCTGCGACCGATGATGCCAGCCAGCGGCACGGCTTCGAGCGCGACGACCGGAATATCGGCATAAGGTTTTCCATCGAGCGTCAGTTTCATCACGCCGATTTTTTGGCCTGCGGCAACCGGCGCCATCAGCGGCTGCGGCGTTTCGAGTTGCGCTTTGAGTTTGTCGGCCTGGCCTTTTGGAATGCTCATGTGCAGTTCCTCGGCGAAGCCCGCATTGACGCGGTTTAGAGTCCCTTTCCAGACCGCGACGCTGGACACCACCTGGCCTGATTCATAGAGCTTCACGCTGTCATAAGCCTGGAAGCCGTAATTCAGCAGCTTCTGGCTTTCGGTCGCGCGTGCGTTCGCCGACTCGGTGCCCAACACCACCGAGAGCAGGCGCCGCTCGCCGCGTTTGGCCGATGTAATCAGGCAGTAGCCAGCGTTTTCGGTAAAGCCGGTTTTCATCCCATCGACCGTTGGGTCGCTCCACAGCAGCCGGTTGCGATTGGGCTGGGTGATGTTGTTGTAACGGTATTCCTTCATCGAATACAGCGGGTGGTATTCGGGGAAGTCGCGGATG
>CAIWNB010000108.1 GCA_903913965.1 uncultured beta proteobacterium | reverse complement strand
TGCCGCGCTCGACCAATGTGCGCCGCGTCTATGTCGACAACACCACCACGCCGGTGACCTTCTGGGTTGGCAGCAACCACGGCGCGTCCATCATCAAGCTCGAACCGCTGGAATAAAATAACCGGATCACGTGGCGGGCCGTGCTACCCGTCACGACCGGCTCCGGAGCAACCTTACCCATAAACTCAACCATAAGCCCCCTGCCATGTGGACCATACTGCTAATCATTCACGGCCTGCTGGCCGTCGCTTTGCTGGGTGCGATCACCCACCAAGTACTCAACGCCTGGTTGCCCGCGCCCAAACCGGCTACCACCTTTGAACAACGCTTCCGCGCCGTGCATGGCGGCGGCTATGTGAACGCCATCATCGTTCTCTACATTTTCAGCTTCATTGCGGGCGCCATCATCTATCCGGAATACCGCGTCAGTATCCGCGTGGTGGTCGAGCAGATGGAAGCCTGGGCGGAAAACGGTGCCTTCGAACTGAAGGAACATTTCGCCGCGGTCGGCATGGCGATGCTACCGGCTTATTGGTATTGCTGGCATCAGCCCGGCGCCGAGCACCACAGTGCACGCAAGGCGATCACAGCGATACTCGCTTTCGTCGTCTGGTGGAATTTTCTCACCGGCCACATCCTCAACAACATCCGCGGATTCGGCGCATGAAAACATCACGCTCGTTTGAAATCTTTGCCATCGTTTTCGCGATGGTCTTTGCGCTGGTTTACGTTGTCGCCGTCGAACAGAACTACGCGCTCTTTACCTACCATCCGATCACCTACAGCCTCGGCTGGGGCGTGCAGGCACCCGCCGACGGGCCAGCCATGTACTGGTTCGGCTGGATGGCAACAGCCGCGCTAGCCGGCGGCGTAAGCGCGCTGGTGGCGTGCCGTTTACCCCTCGGACTGACCCGCTTCCTGCGCCCTGCACTTGCCTGGCTGGTTCCGCTCGGCGTGCTGCTTGCATTCGGCTATATGCTGAGCAGTTTTTTTCTGCGCTGATCCAGCGCGTAACACGACCGCCTCGACCATGATCAAGCTTTCAACGCGTAACCTTGCGGCCATGGTCACCGTGATGGCTGCGCTGCTGGCACTCGGCATCACGCCCGATGCGCGGGCAGGTGGTGGTATCAACGAAGCACACGAGCACAACGACGAAGACGGGCCGACTTATTTCGGCTTCGTGCGCGATGCCCGCAACACCGCGATTAGTGATGCGAAGGTCACACTCAAGATCACCGGCGGCCTCACCTACGTCACGCGCACCGACCGTGCCGGGCTCTACCGTGTGCCCGGACTGGGCAAACAAATCAAACCGACCGACGTTGCCATCAGCTGCGCAAAAGAAGGCTACGAGCAATTACGTGTGGTGCGACGTCCACCGGCACGCGGCAAAGCGGTGAAATCGGTTGAAACTGAATGCAGAATGCAGCGCCGTTAACGTCTGATTGGTCATGCCGCAACGTGGCGTTCAGCCACTCGCCTGAAAAAACCACGTAACTGGATAGCCCGCCCGTAAGATCGCGCGGCGAGACCAGACCACAGCGAAATCGGTTTACGCTGCCGGCGGCAATGCGACCTGGTCGTTGATGCTGAACTGATAATCGCGAAAGACATGCTCGGCGGTCAGCAATTGATAGCTGCCGTCAGACAGCCGTCGCGTGGTGTCCTTCAGGCGATAGGTGTAGTGCCCGCAGGTCCAGCAATCAAAATTACGCATCGCCGTGCACAGACAGGTCTTGTCCATCACAGAGACTTTTTTCAATTCCGGATGCGCAGCGACCTCGCGGTTATACGCCGTGATATACGCACAACCGCCACTGCCGTCGAGCAGATACCCGTAGGCCTCGCAATTAGGCCGTATGCCGTCGCCGATCGCAGGACTGCTCTTCAGCATGCGCATCGGATAACCGGTGGGGGAAATCGTATTGACCTCGATATCGTCCTCGCCCGCACTGAAATATTCCTGCTTGACCTTGTCTGGCAGACCGCATTCACGCGTGCCGGTAAAACGGGTCGCTACCTGCACTGCCGCCGCACCGAGTTCAAGAAATGAAGTTGCATCACTGCCGGTAAAAATACCGCCAGCGGGAATCACCGGAATATCGAGCTGCTCGGCTTTGAGATATTGCAGAATCTCGACTACGATAGTACGCAGATCGTATTGCCGCCAGTCGTCAATGCCAAAACCCAAATGGCCGCCGGCCAGCGGGCCTTCGACCACGATGTAATCCGGCGCACGATTCAGGCGCGCGTTCTTGCGCAAAAAAAGTTGCAGTGCGCGCAGCGAGGAAACAATGATGCCCAGCTTGGCGTCGCGAAAACGCGGATGATCAGCGATCAGACCGAACGAACCCAGATGCAAGCCGGCCGAGAGGGTGATGCCGTCGATGCCCGCATCCAGCGCGGTGGCAAGGCGCACGCGCAAGGTGTCTTTCGGCGCGTTCATCGTCAGCTTTTCCATGCAGTTGACGAAGATCATGCCCTCGCCGCGCTTGGCCTGCATGGCGCGCCCGACGTGGTTATGCGTCGCCTCGGCGAGCCGGCCAAGATCGAACAGCACGGCCGCCTTGTCGGAATTGGCGACGTTGTATTTGTAGCGCTTGAGCTTTTCCTTGGTGAAATGCGTGCTATCGCGGCGGTCAGACACCGTCTGCACCATGGCATCCGAGATGTGCCCGATACCACCGAGACGCGCCGCCTCGAGCGCCAGATCAACGGTTGAAATGTCCACGCCCATGCCACCCACCATGATCGGCACCAGTTCCTGCTTACCGAAGCGCAGGCGAAAATCATTCAAACATTTCGTCGACATCCCTAACCGCCCTCAAGAATTGCTGTGCACCGCTGCAAGAGCAGCGGTTAGTTCTGCGCGACACCAGGCCGCGCAGCCAAACCCGAATGGTACTTCACCCCGACAACCGGCGTCACACAAATTCGCAGTGCCCGCTGGCTGGCCTGAGGCGGTCTGGATTTTCAAGCATTCTCAGCTTTTCAGGCGCGGCATCAGGCGTAGTGCGTTCTCGCGGTCGATCGCGCGCAACTCGGCCGCACTAAAACCATAATTGCCGAGGCCTTCGACCACTTCGGCGCCGGGGCGATACGGATAGTCGGTACCGAACATCACCTGTGAAGTCGACACCAGCTTCAACAACGCCGCCAGCGCACCAGGCGAGTTGGCCTGCGCAGTATCGTAGTAAAAGCGCTTGATTTCGTGCAACACGCCGTTGGGCACGATCTCCTGTTTGTTTTTCAGCGTCGCCTCCTGGCGGATATAACGCTGCCACAGCATCGGCATGGTGCCGCCGCCGTGCGAATGGATCCATTTAATGTCGGGGAAGCGCGCCGCCGCGCCGCTGAACAGCAGGCTCGCAATGGTGCGCGAGGTGTCGGTCGCGTATTCGATCGACGAGTTGACCATGTATTGTGGAATCGGATTGCGGCAGCAGTCGGCCGACAGCGGATGGTTATAAACAACCGCCTTGCGACGATTTAACTCTTCGAGCACCGGCCAGAACGACGGATCGCCGAGATACTTACCGGCGTAACTCGTCATCAAACCAAAGCCGTCGGCTTTGAGCGTATCGAGCGCGTAGGCGATTTCTTTCAGACTGCCCTCGGTATCCGGCAGCGGCAGGGTGGCGAAAATACCAAAGCGGGTCGGGTGGTCGCGCACCACGTTGGCGGCATAGTCATTGCTCTCACGCGTAATACGACGGCCGAGTGCTACGTCACCAAACCATACACCTGGCTGCATCAGGCTCAGCATCGACATCGCAATGCCATTTTTGTCCATGTCGTCGAGTGAGCGCGCCGGCGTCCAGTTGGTCGGCGGGCTCTCGCCCTTCACCAGTTTCGGCAGTTCGGCGACATACTTCGGCGGCAGCAGATGATGGTGGATATCGATGCGATGGGCAGACGCGGCGGCGGTTTTCGGCAGCGCCTCGCAACCGGGTAACAGTGCGCCGGCGGCCAGCGCAGCGCCCCCTTGCAGAAAGCGGCGGCGCGGCACTGCGAGGATATCTTCGAACAGTCCGTCGAGTGGGTTGCTGTTGTTGTGCTCGTTCATGGCAGGCCTCCGGATCAGGAATTATTTTTCAGGCGCGGCATCAAACGCAGCGCGTTGTCACGATCTATCGTCATCAGTTCAGCCGCGCTGAAACGATAAGCCGCCAGCCCCGCATTGACTTCGGCGCCGTCACGGTAGGGGAAATCGGTACCATAGAGCACCTGCGACAGCGGAATGATGCGCAACAGGGCGTCGAGCGCACCGGCATGATTGCCCTGCGCAGTTTCGTAATAAAACTTTTTGTATTCGTACATGACACCGTTGGGCATGCGCTTCACAGCCTCGCCCTTCATATCCTGTTCCTGACGAATGAAACGCGACAGCAGGAAAGGCGTGGTGCCGCCACTGTGCGAAAAAATCCAGCGAATGTTCGGATACTTCGCCGCCGCGCCACCGAACACCAGGCTCGCCATGGTGCGGGTAGAGTCCACCGCATACTCGATGGTGGCCACCGGCAAATCCGGCAGGATAGCGCCGCAGCACTGCGGCGAGAGCGGATGCACATAGACGATCGCATTACGCCGGTTGAGTTCTTCGAGCACCGGAAAAAATACCGGATCACCGAGGTATTTTCCGCTGTAGCTCGTCATCAGACAGAAGCCTTCTGCCTTCAGCGTATCGAGGGCGAATTCGATTTCCTTGAGGCAGCCCTCGGTGTCGGTGTACGGAATGGCGGCATACGAACCAAAACGCCCCGGGTGATCACGCACCACTTTCGCCGCATACTCATTGGCTTCACGCGAAAGGCGCCGGTTGGTCGCGACATTACCGATTGCCATCGCCGGCTGAATAAGCGACAGCAGCGAAGTGGCGATACCGCTCTTGTCCATGTCTTCGAGCGATTTCTGCACCGACCATCCAATATGACCCTGGCCCTGCGCTTTCAGTGCTGCCGAATACGTCGGCGCGACAAAATGGTGATGAACGTCAATGCGGTGAGGCCTGGCAGGCACCGCCGCTGTGGTCGTACAACCGGGCAAACAGGCGCCGGCCCCCAGCGCACCGAGTCCGGCCAGAAAGCCGCGGCGGGATAACGCGGGAAACGATTTGAAATGCTGGTCAAAAGCAGCGGCAACGGGATCGATAGCTGGCACTGACATGGGGTTTTCCTCTCAATGGCCGGAACAACACACCGGCAATGTTATTTTTAATACGGGCAATCGGACACCCAATAGCCGTCGGGCAATGTAGTCGATAAGCCTGGCAGCGGCAAGCCAGGCGCAAGCTCAGGTCTTCTCAGGCAGACTGCCCTGCGGCAGATTCTGCAACGCCTCGTAGATGTGACGATCAATAACGATGCCCTCGCGGCGCTGACGAGCACGTTCGGCAAAGGCGCGCTCCGATGGCAAGCGAATTTCATCGATTCCCGGCAGTCGCGGTGTCGCCTTGATTTCAGCCAGTGTGGCGCTCATGTGGTGACGATAATCGGCCAACGGCATCAGCAAATCGGGTTTGATCGCAATCACGAGATAACCGTAACTTTTCTCGAAGTCGCTACCAGAACCGGCCAGCACGCCAAAGCCCTGCATCATCAGCGCCATGGCAAAACCCTTGTAACCGCCGAAGGGCAGAATCGCACCCTTGAGGGCGGAAGCGGGATCCCGCGTTGGCTGCCCCGTCGCGTCAATCGCCACGCCTTCTGGCAACAATTCGCCGCGCCGCTGGCGGAAGAGCAGATCGGTCGACATGAAAGCCGAGGTCCCCATGTCAATGACAAAAGCCTCGCCTTCGGTCGGGAACGCACAGGCAATCGGGTTGGTACCAAAACTCGCCTCGGCGCCACCGGGTGGCGCCACATGCCGCGTCGAACTCACCGTATGCAAACCGATCAGTCCGGCGTTCGCCAGCATTTCAACGTAGTAGGCGCCGCGTCCACTGACCCAGCTGTTGTTCACGCCAACCACGGCAAAACCGTGCTCGTGCGCCTTCACAATGGCCGTCTGCGTGGCGTGATACATGCTGACCATACCGACGTTGTTGCCGCCGTCGAACATCGCTGAGACCGGCGTTTCATACACCGCGCGCATGAGGCGGCGCGGCAGGCGCAAACGCCGGTGCTCGGCGACATTCAGAATTTTGGGCAACCCGGAATACTCATAACCGCATAGCGCGGCGTCGAGCATGTGATCGGCCAAAATCCTGGCCTCCTCGTCATCGTAGCCGGTGCGTTGTAACGCTTGCAGGGACAGTGCTCGCGCTTCTTCAACACTGAGAGTTACTCGGTCGGGACTCATCGGTTTATTCATAAGCTCTTCAATCGGGTTTGGCGCCGGAGGCCTTGATCACTGGCGCCCAGCGCGTGAGTTCGTTTTTGATGAATGCAGAGAATTCATCGGGCAGAATGCCACTGGGCTCAGATCCTTCGGCCAGCAGACGCTCGTTGATCTCGGGTGCGCGCAACGCGCGGTTCACTGCGCCGTGCAACTTCATCACCAGCGGCTGCGGAGTGCCCGCCGCCGCCAGTACGCCATACCACATGGTGACATCGAAATTGGCCACACCGCTCTCGGCGATCGTCGGCACCTCGGGAAACGTCACCACACGTTTCGGGCCGGTAATGCCCAGCGCGCGCAGTCGCCCGGTTTTCACATAGGGCACGACACTCGGTACGCCGGCAAACACCAGCTGAATCTGTCCGGCGAGCAGATCAATCTGCGCCGGCCCCACGCCCTTATAAGGTATATGCGTAAGATTGATTTTCGCCAGCATCTTCAGCATCTCGCCCGAGACATGAGCGCCGCTGCCGTTGCCGCCTGAACCGTAGGCAAGTTCACCCGGCCGTGTCTTTGCCAGCGCGATCAGCTCGCGAGCATTTTTCGCCGGCAGCGAAGGATGCGCCACCAACACCTGCGGCACCTTCGCAATCAGGGTCACCGGCTGCAGATCGCGCAGGGGGTCGTAAGACAATTTCGGATACAAGGTCGGATTGATAGCGAGTGTGGCGATATTGCCGATGACGAGGTTGTAACCATCGGGCGGCGTCTTCACGACAAGTTCGATGCCGACCGTGCCGCCGGCACCGGCACGATTGTCAGGCACCACCTGCTGACCGAGAATTTCACTGAGCTTGGCCGCCATCAAGCGACCGATCACATCGTTGGTGCCACCAGGCGCAAACGGGATAATCAAACGGATAGCTTTGTTCGGATAGTCCTGCGCAAACGTGCCAGGCACGATGGCAGTCCATGCAGCAGCACATAGAAAAACGCGCCGCCACAAGCGGGCGGCAGCGCCAATTTGGAGGTTACGCATCAAGCTCACCATAACAATAAAACATTGATTATAGGCGTCAATATAGGAACGCTGCTGCACCGCTTACGCCGCCGTAAAAACTCATCCGCGACCTGCCGCGAGTAATCCGCCCCCTACAGAGCGTTAGACCCATTAATTGATCTAACGCAATATTCTGCACGCATCGACATGATAAAAATCAACGGGTATCCAGACCGGCTGTCCGCCCGACTGGCCTTGGCCGGACTGGCGGCAAACCGCCTTCCAAGGCCTTTGATCAAGGAGTCATCCCATGAAAATGGCGTTCATCATCCACAACGAGCATTACGCCAAGAACGTGCTGGAACTGCTCAATAAAAACGACATCGATTACTTTACGCGCTGGGACAACGCGGTTGGCAAAGGCCACGGCACCGACCCGCACATGGGCGCGGGCGGCTTCCCCATTACCAACTCGGTGTTGATGATCGCGTTTGAAGACGAGTCGGCGCTGGCGAGGCTGATCGATGCCATTACCGAAGCCAATACAAAGATCAAACGCCCGGACGACAAAATAAGGTTGTTCCAGGTGCCGCTCGACCGCATCGTATAGGCGGCGTTTCGGTTCCAGACTGCGCCAACGGACTGGATAGCGCCCGTTCATGATTCCGGGCAGGCACACGCTGGCCAGCGCATGAAACAAATACGCTGGCGCCCCCCTCTCAGGGCAAAGCGTTCTCAGGCTTGCCGGTGGTCAGGAAGTAGTAATAGCTCGAGATGAAAAGGTTCATGCGGTAATAATTGCGCACGTCCTTGTATTTCTCGAACTTCACGTTCTTGATGATCTCGTCTTTGGTCATGCCTTTGTTGACCGCTGCGCGCATGCCAGCATCAAAGTCTTCAAGCATCTGTGCCTCGTGCAGCACATCCTGCTTGTTGCCGATGTCGCCGTGACCGCCAAGAAATTTGTCGATGTCCATGCCGGCAATCTTGCGCAGCATCGCCACCCAGTTCGACATCGACGGCGTGAACGACGGGTTGGGCCAGCTCTGTTTTGAAAACGGCCCGCCAGTGAAAATAATTTTTTCCTGCGGGAAATAAACCAGTGTGTCACCGGGGTTCTGGCCCGGGCCCATATAGATGAGCTCAACGGTACGACCACCCAGCGTAATCACCAGTTTCGAATCGTAAACGAGGTCTGGCAACACTCTTTTAACTTCTGCCGGATCGTATTTCATCTGCTTGAAATACCCGCTACGCCGCTTCATCTCGGTATCGAAATGCGCAATCATCATACCGACAGTATCGCGGTGCCCGACAAACAGGGCACCCTCGCGTTTAAAAACCGAGTTGCCAAAATAATGATCACCGTGCGCATGCGTGTTGATCACCCACTTGATCGGCTTGTTGGTGGTTTTGCGTATCGCGGCCAGTAACTCCTCGGCACGCTTTGGATGCTGACGCGAGTCAATTACCAGCACACCCTCATCGGTCACCAGCCAGGCGTTATTGGATTCCTGATGGTGATACTGAAAGAACAGACCGGGCGCGACCTCAGTTACAGCAATCGGAATATCTTTCTCCAATACCGAGCCATCCGCCGGCGCCTGTGCAAAAGCCGACGAAAATAGCCCGAACGCCAGCAGCATAGCCACGCATTTGAGTGCTTTTTTCATTTCATCATCCCCCGTTTATGTTGCGCCAGCAGTGTAACGCAGCAACCGTTCTACTGCGGCACGATGCCCGCTTCGACCATCAGTTTTTTGTATTTCGGAATATCGCGTTTGAGCGTTTCTGCCAACTCCTCCGGCGAACCGGTGACAATCTCGCTGCCGCGCGCCAACACCAGATCGCGTATTTCCGGTTTTTCGAAAATCCGCACCATCGCCCTGTTCAGCAGACGCACGCGTTTATCGGGCGTTCCTTTCGGCGCGAAGAGTGCATGCCAGTTGCCGAATTCATAGCCTTCGAGTCCTGACTCGGCAATGGTCGGAACATCGGGCAGCAGCGGCGAACGCTTGGCGGTCGTCACGCCATAGACCTTCATGCGGCCCGCTTTCACATAAGGCGTGATGATCGGAATCGACAAGAGTGACACCTCGACCTCGCCGGACATCACCGCCAGTTCTGAAGGCGAGCTGCCTTTGTACGGCACATTGTTGAGATTGATGCCTGCCATCGACTTCAACACTTCGGTCCCGACATGACCGTTGGCCCCGGCAATTGCGATATTGATTTTGCCCGGATCTTTTTTCGCCGCCGCGATGAACTCACGGAAGCTGTTGGGCATGAATTTCGGGTGCGACACCAGCGCGGTACCCGCAGAAATAATGCGGCCCACGGGCACAAAATCGCGCACCGGATCGTACGGCAGCTTCTTATAGAGGCCCACGTTCATGACATGCGTGCCGACGTTGCCGATCGACAGCGTCGACCCGTCGGGAGAAGCGCGGGCGGCGGTCTCCATCGAGAGAATACCGTTGACGCTCTGACGCGCATCGATCACCACGTTTTGTCCCAGCGCCTCGCCCAAGCCCGGCGCGATCAAACGCCCGGCAAAATCCGAAGGCCCGCCTGGCGGCGAGGGCACCAGCAAACGCACCGCGCGCGTGGGCAAATCGCCCGACGTTTGCGCAGCCATGACATTACCGACGGCCGTCGCGGCAACCACCGCGAGCCAACATGCCAACAAGTTCATTTCATCCCCTTGCAAGGGCGCGATAAAACGCGCGATCAGCGCATAGTCTAGGGGCTGCACAAACAGCTGTCGACCACTGCCCGCCGCCACTTCTTTCTTGACACCCCCGCATCGATTTGTTATCCCTCTCTGACCAATCAGGAGGAGTACACGCAATGACGTCCGACCGCAGCAAAGTAACCTACGCAATCGCACCCGAGCGCATGCCCATGATGAGCGAAGATCAAATGACGGCCGCGCAAAAAAAAGCCGCCGCCGATATCACTGCCGGACCGCGCGGCGAAGTCAAAGGTCCATTTGTTGCGCTCTTGCGCAGCCCCGAATTCATGAACCGCGTGCAAAAGGTCGGCGAATACATCCGTTTCGTCTGCCCACTCGATAAACGCATCAACGAATTCGCAGCCATCATCGCCGCCCGCCATTGGGGTCAGCAGTTTGAGTGGTGGGCGCATTACCGCCAGGCCCTGGAACACGGCCTCGATCGAAAAATCGCCGATGCCGTGGCTGAAGGTCGCCGTCCGGATGGCATGGCCGAAGATGAAACCATCGTCTACGATCTGCTGACCGAGGTACTGGTGACCAAGGGAGCCAGCGACACGACCTATGCGCGCGCCGTAAAGAAATTCGGCGAGGAAGGTGTGATCGATCTGGTCGGTATTGCCGGCTACTACGCCCTGCTGGCAATGGTGATGAACGTGGCACGCACCGGTGTCCCGGAAGGCAGCCCGCTGCCCTTACCGCCGCTGCCCTTGCGCGCGCAGCCAGTCTGAAAACAGCACGCCCCGCTTTCGCGGGGCGTGCTGTGCTGCCGTACCGTGTGCCGTGCTAATCAGCAGCCTTAATACCCGCAGCTTCAATAATTTTTTTCCAGCGCAGGGTTTCCGCCGCAAGCGTCGCGCGAAACTGTTGCGGTGCAGTCAATTGCGGCTCGACTCCTTCGAGCTCAAGCCGCTTCCTGAGTTCGGGACGATTCACCGTCTGCGCAAACAACGATTGAATTCGCGCGACACGGGTCGCCGGTAGCGCAGCCGGTCCGAGCAAACCAAACCACGCCACATATTCATAGCCGGCCACACCGCTCTCGGCGATCGTCGGCACCTCGGGCAATTCGGGCGACCGCTTCAGGGTCGAGATGCCGATCGCGCGCAGCCGCGTGCTGCGCACATGGGTGACCGCGCCGGGCATGGTGGCGATCATGAAATCGATCTGTCCGGCGATCACTTCAGTCAACGCCGGACCAGCGCCCTTGTAAGGCACGTGGTTAAAGCTGACACCCGCCAAATTGCGAAACAGTTCAACCGCCAGATGCGACGAACTGCCGATGCCGCCAGTGCCATACGTGACCGCACCGGGCTTCTGTTTGGCGAGTTGCACCAGATCGCGCGCCGAACGGGCGGCAAAAGACGGATGCACAACAAGCAGATTGGGGGTTGCCCCTATGACGCTGATTGGCGCGAGATCCTTCAATGCGTCATAGGGTAGCTTGCTGCGCAAGGCCGGCTCATACGCGAGTGCCGCGCTGTGCAGCAGTAGCGTGTAACCGTCAGGGACGGCACGCACCACCAGGTCGGTACCCACCACACCGCCGGCACCGCTACGGTTGTCGATGACCACCTGCTGCTGCGTGGTTTCTGCAATTTTTGCGCCGATCAGGCGCGCGATGACGTCCACCGTACCGCCGGGTGCAAACGGCACGATAAGACGGATTGGCCGCGCCGGATAACGTTCGGCCTGCACATCGGCCGCGTTTACAGCGCCGCTGCATAGAGCGGCAGCGCAGGCCAGCATGCGTAGCGGCAATACCCGTTCGACGGCAAGGCGAGGGATCTGCATCATGCCGTCAACTGCCGCACCATATCGGGCAGGAAACGCCGCGTCACCTCGCGCATCTGATCTGCGGTGAGATTACTCACGGGGTGCGGTAATTCAATCAGCGCATGCCCCTCCATACCCTTGTTGCGAAATTGCGAAACTGCCGAGTTCTTGAAAATCTGCGTGATAAAGAGTGTGGCTGGAATGCCGCGCTTTTCGAATTCAACCGTGTCGTGCACACTGCACAACGTGCATGACCCTCATCCACCAAGGGCCGAGACAACGACGTCGACCTCCTTGGCGATCTCGTCGAGCAACTCCTTGGACGCCGGGCGCGAAAAATATTCCTTCTTGCGCAATACCACACGCGCCACGCCGTAATCGCGCTTCAATACCTCAGCCACCGCGTCGAGGATCTGGTCGCCCTGTTCCTTGGTGTTGTCGAGCAGACCCACCACGCAGTTGGTGAGATCCATTGGCCGCGGCGCCTGCGCGATACGCGCGCGCTGTTTTTTAACGGTCGGATCAATAAAACCCAGTGCCTCTGTCATCGCATTCCCCTAGACTTCGTAACGTCCGTGTACCGGCTGACTCGAATCGTTCCAGCCGTGACACACCGCAGTAATCGGCCCGCGGCCGCCCGCCACCAACAGCTGCAACGTGGCCGGATTCTTCACCGCCTTGATCATGTAGTCATCATCGTTGGGGTCAGCGCCCATCGCACGCGCACGTTCAGGCCGCCAGTTGCCGCCATTACGGATGTCGCCCTGACGGCGCACCGCCAGCTCGCACAACCGACGATGCACATCGGCACGGCTCATGCCCGCGGCGGCGCACAGTCCGGCATGCTGCGGACTCATTACCACCGCAATGCCGGAGGCAAACCACATATGCCAGGAACCGGTCGAGGTCATTGAATCGGCGATGCCGCGCAACAGACGTTCGGGTTCGGTGCTGACGTCATCGAAATGCAGACGCGGTGCCTCCACCATCACGGCGCTGATCACGTTATCCGTATCCGCATAGCCGTGCGCAACGGCCAGACTATCCCACGGACTTAACTCCGTATTTTCAGTCAGACAGGCGCTATAGCGGATCGGTGAACTAAAAATGGTCGCCGACGAACCGCCGGGTATACCGTCGCCGACATTCAGCAAGAGCAAACGGATCGCGCGACCGATCGTGGTGTTGGCGCGAAAACCCGGGCCAAAACAACCATTGCCGCCATGCAACCCGATCTGTTTCGCATAAGGGCCGTTGACGATCATCAGCGGCGCGACCCCGTGCATCGTGCATTGCACGCCGCCAAGGTTGAAGTCTTCGCGCGTGATGATTTCAATCGCACCGATCACCACCGGCAGGTATTCGGGTTTGCAGCCAGCCATCAGCGCATGGATCGCAATCGTGCGCACCGTCGCCGGCTCGCCGGCCGGCGCAATGTAACCGATGATCTTTTCGGGATCGAGCTGCGTAGCGCCGAGCATCGACTGCACGCGCGCCTCTGTCGGCGTCACGACCGGCAGACCGTCCGACCATTCCTTCTGCAGGAAAAATTCGAATTCGTCGACTGTTGCCACGATCATCCCCCGCCTTATTTGGTGCCGCCGGTTTTTGTCCGGATCAAGCGCGTCACCGGCTCGTAACTAAACGAGGTCGGTACGAACTGCGAGTGTATGCCCGCCCCCCCCGCGACGACGATATTAATATCATTGACGCGGTCGGCCACCCCGATGTGATTTGGATCACCCGCAATCTCGAACCAGCGCGAACGGCGGTGATGCAGACCAACCACGCTGCGCTCGGCAAAACGCGTCAACGGGATACGCGCCTTCTCGAAGAAATGCTGTTTGATCTTCTGTTTATCGTAGCCATCGCGCGCCAGCGTCTGCGCATGCTCGGGGCTCAATACGAAGAGCGGACCAGTCGGAAAGATGATGTTGTTGTGACCCAGACCGGTCAACGCACCAACAAAATGATCGAGAATTTCCGCGCCAGTCTCGCAACCGTAGGTAAACACGTTCTGCGGCCCTGAACCACCGATCGCCGTCACCGTGCTGTCGCCCACTTTGAAACCGCGCTCGACATGCAGCGGCTCCCAAGGCGACTCGTCTTCATTCTCGGCGATACAAAAGGTGTACTTGCCGGCGTGACCATGGGTGGCCATATCGGTTTCACCCGGCAGATCACCGCCGACATTGCGCAATATCAATTGCAGCGCACGACCAATAGTGGCGTTGGCGCGGTTACCCTGCCCGAACACGTTGCCGCGTGCATTGAGGCCAAGTGCTTTCACAATCGGGCCGTTGACGATGAGCAGGGCGGAACTGGTGTTGGTCGCAGTCTGGATGCCGTAGAGCCGGATGTTGTCGTCGAGCACCGCTTCGAGGGCGGCCAGCACCACCGGAAAGTAGGCCGGCTTGCAGCCTGCCATCACCGCATTGATAGCCAGTTTCTCGATGGTGGCCACACGCATCCGCGGCGGAATGGGGCCGATGGTTTCCTGCGCATCACGTCCACAGGCGGCGAGCATCGCAGCGACACTCTCCACCGTCGGCGCGGTAACCGGCAGCCCGTCGGTCCAGCCGTGGGTAAAGAAAAACTCCTGCAGCGCGACCGGCTCGGCGTCGATCTCAATACGCTCTTCGAGGATGTCTTCACCCAGCGCACCGCGTGCGGCCGCCCCTTCAATCAGTGCGCGGGCGATTGACTGTGCGGCCTCGGCGGCACGACCTTCGACCAGATCGCGCGAAGCCGTATGCATCGGGTGGGGAATTTCGACGATGGGCAACGCCGCGAAACCGCGGCCGGCGGCCTGCACGCGTGCTGCACCCGCAAAGGCAGTGCTACAAATGGTTGCGGTCGGGATGCCGTGTGCTTCGAGTTTGACGCCATCAGCCACGCTGATGGAAGCGGACGTCCCTCAATCGCCGTAACACTGGATGACGGCGGCGCACTTGACGAGCTCCGCCAGATCGCCGGCGGCCAACTCATCCTTCGGTGCGCGCTTGCGCACCGTCACGTTGGCACCGATGCCGTAGTTCTCGCGCAGGAGCGCGCCGACCCGTTCGATGAAGTGATCGGCATTCTGCTTGCTGTTATCGACAAAACCGATCACCGCCCCCTTGAGGTCGGCAATCCGGGTGGCACCGGTAATCGGCGCCACCGGCTGGGAAACTTTTGGATTCAGTATCGTGATGCCTGTCATGTCTGCTCCCACTGATTTGGCGAAGGTGCTCCACCCTCATTTGCCATCGATGGTAGCAAAGGCAGCAGAATTAACAAGAACGAATTTAGCATTCCAGTATACTGATCAGTTATACAAACAGCTGAACACAACGACGATGAAACTGCAGCAATTGCGTTATTTCTGCGAGGTTGCGCGCCAGGGTTTGAGCGTCTCGAAAGCCGCCTCTAGCCTGCATACCTCGCAACCCGGCGTCAGCAAACAACTCGCCCTGCTCGAAGCCGA
>CAIWNB010000107.1 GCA_903913965.1 uncultured beta proteobacterium | reverse complement strand
TGAATTCACCAGCCGCAACAACTTTTGCGTCAACGCGAAATCACGGATCACTAAATCGGATAACGTCTTCACGCTGGCGTCATCGCTTTGCGCAACAATCTGGTTGATGCCGGCCACACTCCCTGAGAGCGTCGGAAAATCACTCTTGCGCGCCATGCGACGGAGCAGAAAGTCAACCGTAGCGGTGGATGCCGCACCGCGGACTTCGGCGGTGGTGGCGATCTGATCGAGCGCGTATTTCATCGCGCCTGCACTGGCGTAACGGGCGGCCGGGTCGGGCTGCAAAGCCTTCATCACGATGGCGTCGATTTCATCGCTGATACCGTGACCTTTGAGTGACGGTAGCGCAGGCATTTCGTTCATCAGTTGCGCGATCGCATCGCGCCCTGTCTCAACCGGCACGCGCGCGCGCCCGGTGAGCATTTCATAAAGCAGCAGGCCGAGCGCAAAAACATCACGACGGCAATCGGTGGCGCCCCCCTCGAAACACTCCGGAGCAAGATAACGCCGGGTGCCGGCGGTGGCCGCAAACTGACGCGAATCCTCGCGTCGCAGCAAACCGAAATCCGCCACGCGCGGACGATCATGCGCACTGAGCAGAATATTGTCAGGCTTGATGTCCCCGTGTATGAGGCCGCGCTCGTGTATGTGCGCAACGCCGTCGAGTATTTGCCGGATCATGGCGACGCTGCGCGCAGGATCGAGTGCGCCCTGCTCCTGGATCAGCGCGGCGAGCGTCGGGCCGGCAACGTATTCAAACACCACGTAAGGGCAGCCTTCGTGTACCCCGGCATCAAACACCGGCACGATATTCGGGTGCGTCAAGCGGCTGGCCGTTTTCGCCGTGCTCAACAACAATTGCGCGATTCTGGGGTTGGCCGCTTCGTCAACGACGGTGGTTTTGATCGCGACTTCGCGCCCTAACGTCGGATCGGCCGCAAGGTAGACCACCCCTTCGGACCCACGCCCCAGCGTGCGCAGCACCCGAAAGCGGCCGATCTGCTGCGCATTACCCAGCGCTGGTGTGGCAGACATGGAAAGGCCGTCAACGACCACTGCAGGCAATCTTTTTAGAAAGCCGAATTAAACGCTTTCTTCAAGCGCGTGCCCCAACCGGGCGGCTTACCGGGGGTCACCACCATGGTTTGCTCAAGCTCTTCAGCCGGCATTGGATCAGCGCCTTCACTCTGTGGCAGCGCATCCTGCATCTTGCACAGCTCGTCCATCCCTTCGAGCATGGCGGTCTTCGAGATGGAAAAACCAGCCGCCGCGGTATAACTGGCGGCGACCTCAACCGAGCAGGACATGATTTCACGAACCGTGTGAGCATCGAGCTTGATGCTGGCGCTAAAGCGTTGAAGGTGCGTCTCAAACGCCGCGGCGCGCTCTTCGTTGTTATGAATACGGGCCAGGGTACCCAGCTCGCGCGCATACACGGCGCAGTGCCACATGCGTTCATCAGCGCCGCGCGGCGCCGGCAACGGGCCAGGCGGCAAGGGCGACAAGCCGTTGACGATCAGCGGCGGAAACTGCCAGTGGCGGGCTACCGCAATACCGAGTTCTTCAAATGAAATGCCGAGCACCGAACGCGTGGCGGCATCGATCTGCAATTCTGAATTGAAGACACGACGCGCGATCTCGCTGTATTCCTCCGGCAGGTAATACAGTGCGAGCAATTCACCGAGCGGACTAAACATGCCGCAGATAAACAACTCCTCGACCGCCGCAATACCGCTGATGCGGCCGACGTTACGCGAGATCAACCCGGCGACAAAGGCGTCGGTCAGTGCGATGGCGATGCCCGGCGATTTTTTATCGTTGGCACCGCTGGCTAACAACATCGAAGTCGCCAGCGTGCGCAAATGGCGCACGCCGAGGATGGTGATCGCCTCGGAGACCTTGGTGACTTTGCGCGCCGCCATCGAGGCCGAGTTCACCAGCCGCAGCAGCTTTTGCGTGAGCGCGAAGTCACGCATGATCTTGTCGGACAAGGCCTGAATGGAGGCGGTCTCACCCTCGGCGGAGATCTGGTTAATGCTCGTCAGACTGGCTGACAGCGCGGGGAAATCGCTCTTGTGCGCCATGCGACGCAGCAGAAATTCCACCGTGCTATGCACCGCCGCCTCGCTGACGGCGATGTCGTCGCGCGTTTCAGTCGTCACGCGGATGCGATCAAGCGCGGTCTTCATCTCCGCGGCGTCCTGATAACGCTGTGAAGGCGCCTTGCACAACGCCTTCAAGACCACTTCGTCGATGACATGCGCGATGCGCGGATTAACAGCCGAGGGCGGCTGCGGCGTTTCGTTCAGAATGCGTTCGATCTGTTCTTTGGAAGTACCGCGCTCAACGATCGCCCGTCCGGTGAGCATTTCGTAGAACACCAGGCCCAGCGCATAGACGTCGCGCCGGCAATCGGTCTTGCCGCCATTGAAACACTCAGGCGCCATATAGCGCAGCGTGCCCGAGGTCTGGTCGATGTCCGAGGCCTGTTCATGGCGCAACAAGCCGAAATCCGCGACGCGGGCGCGGTCCCCATTACCGACCAGAATATTGGCCGGCTTGATGTCGCCGTGGATCAGGCTGCGTTCGTGAATCTGCGCCACACCCGAGAGGATCTGGCTCATCATCACGACGGCACGCGCCATCGTCAACGGACCGTCTGCGGCAAGTATCTGTGCCAGCGAACGCCCTTCAACATATTCGAACACCACGTACGGCGCACCGCCGTTCATGCCGGCTTCAAACACCGGCACGATATTCGGATGACTGAGTTTGCTGGCGGTCTGCGCGGTGGTCACCAGCAATTCGGCCAACAGCGGATCGGGAGAAGCGCCAAGAGAACTGGTTTTAATCGCCACATCGCGCCCGAGCTTGGGGTCGTGGGCGAGATAAACCACGCCTTCGGAGCCGCGACCGAGCACGCGTACTACGCGAAAACGGCCGATGTAGTGGTCGTGACTAACTGGTTGTAGATCAGACATTTTTTGCCGCTCGCCGTGATTGGACTGAGGTTTACCTCCTCTTTACGGCGCACCATCGAAAGAACTTGAGCCCGTCACCGGACATTCCTGCCTGAGCGGGATACGCGCTTGAATGCACACAGAAAATCCCATACTGCCCGCCAAAGCAATGGGGCCCGACGGATTACAGCGGCAGTCCCGGCGGCCAGTCAAAACCGCCCTCATCGCGCGGCGGAAAGTCATGCACGGCCACCACTGCAGCAACAGCCAGCGGCCCGTAGATGTGCGGGAAGAGGTTATCGCCGCCCTCGAGATTCTCGTAGCGGATTTCCGGCTCCACTTGCGCGCTGTCCACGCACAGCAGAATGAGATCGGTGCGCCCGGCAAAAATGCGCGTCGCGGTGGCCCGCACCTGCTGCGCGGTCGAGCAATGGATAAAGCCCTCGCTGGCCAGACTGTCGGCGGTATAAGCGCCGGCCGCCGCCGCGGCCTGCCACGCCGCGCGAGTACTGAGGTGATAAATGATGGTCATGTTTTTTATTGCCGCATGAGGTAGCGCCGCATCAGCGCGGTTTCAATCAACCTTCGCGCCGGACTCCTTGACCACCTTCGCCCACTTGACGATTTCCGCCTTGATCAGCGCACCGAACTCGGCGGGTGTGGACAACGCCGGCTCGGCGCCAAGATCAATGAAGCGCGCGTTCATCTCGGGCGTGCGCACGATGCGCACCACCGCATCGTGGATCTTGTCGAGGAGTGGCTGCGGCATATTGGCCGGGCCCATCAAACCATTCCAGCCGACGGCCAGAAAGCCCGGCACTCCGCCCTCGGCGATGGTCTGCACAGTCGGCAGCGCTGGAATGCGATTGGCACTGGTCACACCGATGGCGCGCAACTGGCCGTTTTTCACATAAGGCACACCGGAGGGTGCGGTAGCAAAGGTCAGCGCCACCTCGCCGGAGATGATACCGATCATCTGCGGCCCGGCGCCTTTGTAGGGCACATGTCCAATGCTCACACCGGACATCATCTTGAACATCTCCGCCGACAGATGCGGTTGCGTACCACTGCCAGCTGAGCTGTATTGCAAGGCATCGGGGCGTTTCTTCGCCAGCGCGATCAGCTCCTTGAGATTTTTTGCCGGCACCGAGGGGTGTGCCAGCATCAGGCTGGGCAGGTTCACCAGATTGGTGATCGGCGTGAAGTCCTTGATCACATCAAACGGCATCGACGCATAAATCGCCGGGTTGATGGCATGCGTGCCGACGGTATTGATGTAGAGCGTGTAACCGTCGGGCTTGGATTTGGCGACGATCTCCGAGGCAATATTGCCGGCCGCACCCGGGCGGTTGTCGGCCAGCACGGGCTGTCCCCATTCTTCGGTCAACTTCTGGCCGATCGAGCGCGCCAGAATGTCAGAGGTGCCACCGGGTGGAAACGGCACCACGATGCGGATCGGCCGCGATGGAAACGCCTGTGCATACGCGCCCGCAGACAAAACGCACAGAGCGGTCACTGCCGCCAGCAGGCAAGAATATTTGAGTTTCTGTTGCGACATCGCGGTCTCCTCCGGCAGTCGAACGAAGACTCATCATAGCACCGCACCACGGCGGCACGGTTCCGCTGTTGCGGCGGGTCCCGGGCGGCCTATTAATAGTGGGGTGGAATCTCGTCGAGCAGATTGCGTTGTTCGGCCGGCTGCGCGGCCTGCACCTGCTGGCGCAGAGTGCGCATCTCATGCTGCATGCGTTCGATCTGTTGCTGCTGGCGATAGATCGTCTTGTTCAATTCGTCGAGCAGGTCTTCAGCGAGACCAAGCTTGCTTTCAATTTTTTCGAGCCGGTTTTCCATGACGTCCACTGCGTGCTCCCGAATGTGTCTCGTGCAACCGCGCCGATTTTACGCGGCGGCAGCGGCAAGTGTCAGACGCTCACGACGGAAATGCGTCACCGCCAGCGCCAGCGCAATCGCCTGCAAACAAGCGCAAAAATAAAACGGCGTGCCGATACGCCAGTCGCCTTGAGGCAGATGCGACACCATGGTCAGCAAGGGTGCGCCAATGGCCGGCGCGATCACCGCCATCAAACTGTTGAGGCCGCCGATTGAGCCCAGTGTCTTGCCCTGGCTTTTTGAATCCGCAACGCCGGAAATAATGCTTTGAATCGTAGAAGACACGGTGGCGCCGAGCAAGTTGACGAAAATGATCGCGAAGATCATCCAGCCCTCGGTTGCAGCCCCCCACAGCACATAGGCGAGCGTCGAAGACAGCAAACCCATCACGGCGAGCCGTCGCGGGCTCACCACTTTGAGGATGCGGCCGAGCAACACGCCCTGCACCAGCGCCGAGACCACACCGACGGCCGCCAGCGACCAGCCGTTTTCGAGTGGCCCCCAGCCAAACTTGAAGGTGGTGTAGAGCACCCACGTCGTATAGAGCACGAACTGCGCGAGACCGCTGCAGGCGACCACTGCGACCAGCCGCCCCGAGCCCTTCAACTGCACCAGCTCGCGCAGCGAACGAAACGGATTGGCCGACTTCCATTCGAAGGCGTGACGGCGTTCGGCCGGCAACGATTCGGGCAGCACAAAATAGCCGTAGCAGAGGTTCACCATGGCCAGACTGCCGGCCACATAAAACGGCAGGTGCAGACTGATCGCACCAAGTAAGCCGCCCATCACCGGACCGAGAATAAAGCCGACGCCAAACATCGCACCCAGCATGCCGAAACGTTTGGCGCGGCCTTCGGGCTCGGTAATGTCGGCGACATACGCATTGGCGACCGACAGATTAGCCTGCATCGCACCGCCAAACAGTCGCGCCACGATCAGCATCACGATGGTGGTGGCCAGTGCGGTGGCGAAAAAATTCAGCGCGAGTCCGCAAAATCCGATCAATAACACCGGTCGCCTGCCAAAGCTGTCGGAGAGCGCACCCAGCACTGGCGAGCCAAAGAAATTGGCCAGGCTAAAGGCGAAGGTCGCCACGCCATACCAGAACGCCTGATCGACCTGCGAGCCGGTGAGACTGCCCACCAGTGCCGGCAACACCGGAATAATCAGACCGATCGCCATCATGTCGATCAGCGCGGTAATCATGATGAAGGGCATCGCTGCGGTGCGGCTTTGACGCGGCGCAAACAATTTGAAGCGGCTAGCGGGTTGCGCCATGGAGGAGGGTCAACAGACTATGAAGTAATGCGACGTAATCAATGACGATCAGCGCGTCGCAACAGAGAAAACCAAAGGGTGCGGGGTTGCACCTTCGAACGGGCGCTATTTTAGCCCCGCAGCGTGCATCGCCCAGGGGTATTTTCGCGCTGCGACTGTTTAGCCCCCACCCCGCCTTTCGCGCGTAAACACATGTCTATAGAATGAAAGCATGAATGCGAAAAACAGCGATCGCAACATCCACAGTTGGTGCATGCTTGTCAGCGCTCTCGGTTTGGTGAGCGCTGCCGCCGCACAGGACTATCCCGACAAACCGATCCGCATGATCGTGCCTGTGCTGCCCGGTGGCGCACCGGATTTTGGCGGCCGTATCGTCGCTGAACGACTCTCGCTGCGGCTGGGGCAAAAGGTGGTGGTCGAGAACCGCGCCGGTGCCGGCGGCATCATCGGGCTCGAGGTACTCAAAACCTCGCCGGCCAACGGTTACATCATCGCCACCACGCAACTGGGGCCGCTAACGGTCAGTCCGCTCATCCAGGAAGGACTCTCTTACGATCCGTTGCGTGACTTCACCCACATCACCAACCTGCTGACCTTTCCGCTGCTGATGGTGTCGCACAGTTCACTGCCGGCCAAGAACGTGAAGGAATTGATCGCGCTGGCGCGCGCGCATCCGGGACAGGTAACCTACGCCTCATCGGGCGCGGGCGGCACCGGCCACATCGCCACCGAACTCTTCAACCTGATGGCGAAAACAAAAATGCAGCGCATCCAGTTCAAGAGTGTTGCGCCTTCGCTGATTAGCGTGATGTCGGGCGAATCACAACTCACGCTCAGTAACAGCGCAGCAGCACTACCGCACGTAAACAGCGGACGGCTACGCGCACTCGGCATCAGCAGTGAGAAACGTAACCCCTATCTCCCGCAGATCCCGACCATCGCTGAATCCGGCCTGCCCGGCTATGAAGCCTCGGGGGCGGCCGGCGTGATCGGCCCGCCGAACATGCCGCGCGCCATTGTGCAACGTCTGAACCGCGAAATCGTCGAGATTCTCAATTCGAAAGAAGTCGCCGGCATCATGCTGCCGGTGGGCATGCTGCCCGCACCGACCACGCCTGAAGAGTTCACCGCATACATCAAGGCGGAATTAAAAAAGTGGGAACCGGTGATCCGGCAGGCTAATATCAAGGGCGAATAAGCCGCACAAAAAAATATCGACGGCGCAGCGGATACATCCGCGCAGCCGTTGCAGGTGAATGCCGCATTTATCGCAACACCGGAGGAGTACGCATGACTACACGATACGGTCGTCACCTCATCGGCACTGCTCTGCTGGCCGCCGCCTGTGCGGCGAACGCGCAACCTTATCCATCAAAAATGATCCGCATGATCGTGCCCTTCGCACCGGGCGGCAACACCGACATCATCGCGCGCGCGATTTCGCAGAAGATGACCGAAGACCTCGGCCAAACCGTGGTGATCGACAATCGCGGCGGCGCGGCCAGTACGCTGGGCACCGATCTGGCCGCGAAGGCAGCGCCCGACGGTTACACGCTGCTGATGGTATCGAGCGCGCATGTGATCAATCCGGCAGTTTGGAAGAAACTGCCCTACGACTCGGTGAAGGATTTCGCACCGGTGACGCTGGTCGCGAATGTGCCGAACTCACTATGCGTGCATCCCTCGGTGCCGGCAAAAACGGTCAAGGAATTGGTGACACTCGCACGCGCCAAACCGGAGCAGCTGACCTATGCCACACCGGGGCGCGGCACCTCCAGCCATCTGGCAATCGAAATGCTGTCGTTTGCAACGAACATCAAACTCATACACGTGCCCTACAAGGGCGTGGGACCGGCGGCGATCGACCTCGTCGCTGGTCACGTGCACATGATGTTTGCCTCGATGCCGACCACCATGCCGCACGTCAACACTGGACGCCTGCGCATGATTGCGCAGGCCGGCAGCGAACGTTCGGCGGCGGCACGCAACGTGCCGACCATGATCGAACAGGGCTTAAAGGATTTCGTCGTCATCAGCGGCTTTGGCATGTTCGCACCCGCTGGCACACCACGCCCGGTAATCGACCGCGTTTATGCAGCCGTCAAAAAATCCATCAACCACCCGGACATCAACGCCAGCCTCGCCAGCCAGGGCGCCGAACCCGTCGCCAATACGCCGGATGAATACGACCGCTACAACCGCACGGAAATTGCGCGCTGGGTCGATGTTGCACGCAAGGCTGCCGTGCAACCCGAATAGCCTGCACGCACCACCGCCTTAACGCACTACCAGCACCGGAATCTTGGTGTGGCACAACACCTTGGTGGTTTCGCTGCCAAGCAGGAATCCCTGCAGGCCGCGACGTCCGTGTGAAGCCATCACAATTACATCGCACTTCGACTTGCCGGCCTGCTTGATGATGGTCTCATACGGCGAATCACTGATCACCGAAACACCGCCACAGGGGATGGAGGCGGCCTTTGCCACCGCACCGGCGGTGTCGATAATCTTGCGCGAGCGGGTCGCCGCTTCGTCCTGGAATTTCTTTTGGATCGGCGCCGCCATCGCGGCGGGCACTGCATAGGTTTCGCTCATCGCTTTGCGATAGTCGGATACCACGTGCAGCAGGGTGATCTTCGCGCCGCAGATGGCTGCTAATTTAACCGCCTCGGTCACCGCCTTGCCCGACAATTTTGAGCCGTCGGTGGGTACCAAAATGTGCTTATACATAACTGTCTCCTTGTCTGACTGTAATGAACCATCCGTCGTCATGGAAAGCGGCAACGACCAGACTCCAAGTTAGCACCATGGGTGAGGGCAATATTGACGCAGATCAAACTGGCGGCAGAGCGGAAATTCGATAAGCTTTGACAGTTGCCCCCTCCGCTGGCAAATTGCGGCTGTCTGCGCAATAACCTGGGCCGCTAGAGCCCGCCGCAGAAACACACATTCTGGGAGGAATTACCATGCGCTATTCAGCACGCCATTGGGCGGCCGTCGGCCTTGCCGTCTGCAGCCTGTTTACGACGGCGGCAACTGCTGCCGAATACACCATGACGGTCAATCGTGACCGCCTGGTCAACGCCCTCAACGAGCCACAAAACTGGCTGATGATGAACGGCGACTACGGCTCGATCCGCTATTCGAAGCTTACGCAGATCAACCGCGACAACGTCAAGAACATGCGCATGTCGTGGGGCATGGCGCTGGGCGGCATGCAGGATGTCGGCGCCAACGGTCCGGAGAGTCAAGTCAATCCGCTGATCGACAACGGCTTTATGTATACCACCGACGGCTGGGGCACGATTTACAAGATCGATGCCCGCAACCCCAACAAGGGCGAGTTCGTCTGGGTCTGTGATCCGGGTGTGCCGCACAAGGGCAATATCTCGCGCTCGCGCGGCATCGCGCTGTGGGAAGACCTGGTCATCGCCAACCTGCCCGACGGCCGCGTCATCGGCATCAATCGCGACAACGGCGAAATCGTCTGGGACAAGAAGATTCTTGTGACCAATGAATTCGGCAAGAAGGAACGCTTCTTCGCCGCGCCGATCACCGCCGACGGCAAGGTCATCATTGCCAACGGTGCGGGCGACGGCAAAACACGCGGCTGGATCGCCGCCCTCGACGCGCGCACCGGCAAGGAGTTATGGCGCTGGTATGCGGTGCCGGCACCGGGCGAACCGGGCAGCGAAACCTGGAAAGACAAAAACGACGCCTGGAAAACCGGCGGCGGCGGCCTCTGGCAAACCGGCTCATACGACCCCGTAACGCGCCTGACGATCTGGGGCACCGGCAATCCGATCCCGCAATACGATCCGCAGGCGCGCCCCGGCGACAACCTGTACACGAACTCGGCGGTCGCCATCAATATCGACACCGGCAAACTGGCCTGGCATTTCCAGTACACGCCGAACGATTCGTGGGACTACGACGAAGTAGGCGTGCACATGCTGCACGACTCGATGGTCGACGGAAAGCCGCGCAAGGTCGTCACGCACTTCGCACGCAACGGCTTCTTCTACACGCTTGACCGCACCAACGGCAAGTTCATCAAGGCTGATCAGTATGTCAACGACGTGAACTGGAC
>CAIWNB010000106.1 GCA_903913965.1 uncultured beta proteobacterium | reverse complement strand
TCCATGCGCGGCATATGGCAGTCGGTCAGGATCAGCGCATAGCGGCCGGTTTTCCATTTCTCGAGCGCTTCGATGCCGTCCGCGGCCAGCGTGGTGTCGAAGCCGAGCAGCGCCGCCTGACGTTCGATCAGCCGCAGATTGATCGGGTGATCGTCGGCGATCAGGATCGACACGCCCAGTAGTTCCGGGGTGCTGCCCACCGTGCTGTGCGCGATTATGCTGTCGCGGCGCATTTTGCCGCCGCCGGGCAGCAGGGCAACATCGCTGATCGGCAGCCGCAACAGCAGGGTCATGACAGTGCCGCTGCCAGCAGCACTTTCCATACTGATTTCGCCGCCCATTTTTTCAGCGAGGCGGCGGCAGATCGACAAGCCCAGACCGGTGCCGCCGTAGTTACGCGTGGTGTTGGCGTCGGCCTGAATGAAGGGCTGAAACAGCCGGCGTTGTTGCTCGGGTGAAATGCCGATGCCGGTGTCGGTGACGCGCAGGCGCACGACTTCTTCGGTGGCATCGCGTTCAAGCGAGACAACTTCTAGCGAGACTTTGCCGCGCGCGGTGAATTTGACTGCGTTTGAGAGCAGGTTGTTGATGATCTGTGTCAGCCGCAGGCCGTCGGCCAGATGCGCCGCGGCCAGTTGGGAATCGACCCGATGTTCAAGCAGCAGGCCTTTGCGTGTGGCCAGTTCTGAATAAACGGCGGCGACACGGTTGACGAGCGCGCCGACCGACACCGGCTCCGGACAGATTTCCAGCTGGCCGGCTTCGATTTTTGAAAAATCCAGAATATCGTCGATCAGGCGCAGCAGCGCGCCGGCGGATTCACGTGCAAGATCCAGTGATTCACGCTGCTCGTCGTCGAGGTTCGTGAAGCCGAGCAGCTCGAGCATGCCCAACACACCGTTCATCGGCGTGCGGATTTCATGACTCATGGTGGCGAGGAAGCTGCTCTTCGACTGGCTGGCGGCGTCGGCGAATTCCTTGGCGCGCACCAGCGCTCGCAAGAGGTTTTGTTGCGCCGTCACATCGGTGTAAGTGCAGAGCATTTCTGCCGAACCCGGTTCGAGTTCGCGTGCCGCCACCATCGCCCAGAAACGCTCGCCGTCGGCGCGTACGAATTCAAGCTGTTCGCTGAAGGTGTCGCCTTTGGTGATGGCCTGGCGGGCTTTCTCATCGGCGGCGTTCCAGTCGGCCTCGCTGGCGAACAAGGTGCGGGTTGAGCGGCCATAGAGGGTGCCGGGGGCGGCGCCGAATAAACGTTCCATCGCCGGGTTGCAGCGCCGGATCTCGCGTTTGCTGACCAGTGCGATGGCCGTCGGCGTGGTTTGCAGCAGCACCTCGCTGCGGTTGAGCGCCATGCTGAGCGAGGTTTCCATTTCCTTGCGCTCGGTGATGTCCAGATTGGTGCCGCTCATCCGTACGGCGCGGTTATCCGTATCGCGCGCACTGACGCGTCCACGCGAGATGATCCAGCGCCAGCTGCCATCGGCGGCGCGTACGCGATGCTCGGTCATGTATTCGTCGCGCTCGCCACGCACTGTTTCCGCCGAGCGTTGTGTTGCCTCGGCGAGGTCGTCGGGGTGCACCAGTGCGGTTAATTCGTCGAGCTTCATACGGGTTTCGCCGTCGTGCAGTCCCAACATGCGCGACCAGGCTTCTGACAAATACACTTCGCCGGATTCGAGGTTGGTGTCCCACAATGCCAGACGCGAGCCTTGCAAGGCCAGTTCGAGGCGCTCTTTGGCCAGACGTAACTCGGCTTCCGCCGCACGGCGTTCGGTGATGTCGGTACCGATGCCGCGATAGCCGGCGAATTTCCCGCTCTCGTCGTAGACCGGTTTGCCGCTGCTTAAAAAACGGCGCCGTGTCCCGTTCGATTGCACGGCCGTGTACTCAAGATCGTGAAACGGCAGATGGGCTTCCAGGGTGGCGCGATGTGCCTGCCAGCGCTCGGCGGTGATGTCCTCGGCCGGCAGCTCCCAGCGCCGCTTACCGATGAGCCCCTTGAAATCGAGAATATTGTTCGGGCGGCTGGTGATACTGGTAAAGCGGAATTCGGTATCTTGTTCCCAGTACCAATCCGACGACATTTCCGCCAGCATGCGAAAGCGGCGCTCGGAGTCCTGCAACTGGCTTTCGGCTGCTTTGCGCGAGGAAATATCACGCGTCGTGCCGACCGTGCCGATGACCATGCCGGCGGCGTCGAACACCGGCGCTTTGAAAACCTCCACCCAATAGCGCGCACCGTTGAACTCCTGCCAGGTCTCATAGCGTATCGGTTTACGCGAGGTGATCACCTCGTAGTCTTCGCGCCGTAACTGCGCCGCCTTCTCGCGCGGGTAGATATCGAAGTCGGTTTTGCCGGGCGCTTCTGTCCGCGCTACGCCATAGCGTTTGCTGAAAGCGTCATTCACGCAGATCAGGCAGCCCTTGAGGTCTTTCAGCCAGGCGATATCGGGCAGGCTATTGAGCAGTTTGCTGGCGTTTGATTCTTCAGGAGGGCCGGCAACGGCATCCGGCTGCGGCGGATTTTCCGCAATGAAACCATTGATCTGCGTTGGCTTGCCGCCGTCTTCTGCGGTTGAATGGCCGCGCACCATGACATGGCGTGTCGCTCCGCTGAGTGACAGAACGCGAATGTTGAGATGAAAACGCTCCGGCTTTTCTTTGGCCGCTTGAGTGGCCGCCAGAAATGTCGCGCGGTCGTCCGCATGCACGACATCGCGCAGGTCGGCGTAGCTGCCCGTATCAAGGCCGGGCGTTCCCAACAGCCAGGCGGGTGATGCGGCCCAGCGGAAACGATCGCGTTTGAGGTCCCAATCCCAGGGCAATATTTCGTCGGCCTGAACGAGTTGCCGCAACAGGTGGTCGCTGGCGCTCGCCTGATCGCGTTTCAAGCCGGATGCCTGGCGTGCCGGCGCGGCGGGATCAGATGGAGTTTGCGATTTTCCAGGCATGGGCGGCGTTTTTTCCCGGGGTGTTCCCGGGCGTTCAATTCATTGACCTGCAGGGAAATATGGGCTCATTGTACAAAGTTCGGCTTGATTCAGGGCAAATCAGCGCAGGATGCAGGCCGGCACATGCTGACCGCTTGCGCATAATAAAGCCTAGGGTAGCAATGTAGCTGAAGCGCACGCCTTCGACGGCGTTGAATAGAGGGGTTTGAAGGGCTTAAATCGAGCGATCAAGCCAGGGCTGTCGCCCTGCGATGGGTCTTAGCGGGTGGTGCCAACGGCGTCCCGCTCGGGCGAGATGGGCGCACGGCGCAAGGCGCGCCGCGCGTGCACTCCCGGGAGACCGGTCAGCCCTTCATCGCCGAGATGGTCATGGCTTCGCGCGCTTTGATGGCGTCATACCGCTTGATCAGCTTCTGTGCCCGCACGACGACCGGGATGTCGATCATTTTGCCGTCGATCTGGAACGAACCACGGCCGGCGGCCGCAGCCTCGCGGTCGAGCTGGATGATTTTCTTCGCGTATTCGACTTCTTCAGAGGTCGGCGTGTATTCCTCGTTGACGATGGTGACCTGGCCCGGGTGGATGCAGCCCGCACCAAGAAAACCGAAATCGCGCGAGCGACGCACCATGGCACGGAATTTTTCCCAGTCGCCGAAGCCGGCCACGCTATCGACAAAGCCCAGTGGCATCACGCCGGCGGCGTTGGCGGCGATGATCATGTGCTGTTTCGGATAAAACAGCGCCTCGCCGGTCGGTTGCATATTGCAATTGAGTGCAAAGTCTTCACCGCCGATGCAGCAGGCGACGATGCGCGGGCTGGCCGCGGCGATTTCGTGGATGCGGAAAAACGCATCGGGGGTTTCGATCATGGTGATCAGCCGCGTGTGGCCTACCGCCATGCCGCGCTTTTCCTCGAGTTCGGTGATCAGCTCGTCGAGCAGGCGCACGTGCGAGGCACTGTCGGCCTTGGTGACGGCGATGCCGTTGACGTCCGGGCAGATCGAATGTTCAAGGTCGCGCACCGCCATCGACAGCGGACGGTTGATGCGCACAACAACATCGGCGCCGCCGCGGCGCACTTTGGCGGCGGCTTTTTCCACCAGGGTGCGCGCCTTGTCTTTTTCGCCGACCGGCACCGCATCTTCGAGATCGAGCTGGATGACGTCGGCGCCGCGCATGTGCGCCTTGTCGATGAATTTGTCGACGTTAACCGGCACATACATCAGTGAGCGCCACACAGGTAGTTCGCGAGCCATCATGTTTCCCCTTCGGTTGGTGTTTGTGCTTCGCTGACGGCACCCGCCGCCAGCAGTTTTTCATAGGCCGCGGCATCAATGCCAAGTTCGGCGAGCAATGCGCGGTTGTGTTCGCCGAGTGCCGGCGCCTGCGTGCGGATTGAGGCCGGCGTGCCCGACAGGCGCGGCACCACATGATGCTGCGGAAACGCGCCCATGTCGGTGTCCGGGTAGTCGGCGACCAGTTCGCGCGCCAGCACATGCGGGTCTTCGACGATCTGCGCGATGTCGTAGATCGGGCCGATGGTGACTTCTTCTTTTTCGAAGAAGGCGACGTTCTCGGCTTGCGTGCGTGCGGCGACAAAGGCGCCGATGATGGCATCGAGTTCGGCGGCGTTTTTGACGCGCTCGGCGTTGACGCGATAACGCGGGTTGTCGATGAGATCGGCGCGCTCGATCGAGCGGAACAAACGCTCGGTCATTTTTTGCGTCGAGGCTGACAGACAAACCCACTTGCCGTCTTTGGTTTTGTAGGCGTTGCGCGGTGCGGCGTTGGTCGAGCGGCTGCCGGTGCGCGGTTTGAGCTTGCCGGTCAGACGGTAATTGGCGGCCTGCGGACCGAGGGTCGCGAACAGCGGGTCGAGCAGCGGCAGATCGATGATTTGTCCGCGGCCGCCGTTGTGTTCGACTTCGCGCAGCGCCACCAGCACGCCAGAGGCGCCATACAGGCCGGCGATGGTGTCAGCCAAATACATCGGCGGCAGCACCGGCTCGCGGTCGTCAAAGCCGTTAATCGCAGCAAAGCCCGACATGCCCTCGACCAGCGTGCCAAAGCCCGGCCGCTTCGAATAGGGGCCGTCCTGCCCCCAGCCGGAAATGCGTACGATGATCAGTTTCGGATTGATCTTGAAGAGTGTCTCGGGGCCGAGTCCGATGGTTTCCAGCATGCCCGGGCGGAAACTCTCGATGAATACCGACGCCGACTGGACGAGCTTGAGCACGATATCGCGCGCTTCGGTGTTACGTAGTTCAAGGCAAAGGCTCTTCTTGTTGCGCGAATAGAGTTTCCAGTTGGCGGCGATGCCTTTGGTTTTCCAGGCGCGCAGCGTGTCGCCGGCGGGCGGCTCGACTTTGATGATCTCGGCACCAAAATCGCCGAGTAATTGGGTTACGGTGTTGCCGGCGACCAGACGCGAGAGATCAATCACGCGCACGCCGGCCAGCGGGCCTTTGGCGTTTTTCTCGTACTCTTTTTTCGGCAGTGCTTTGCTCATCTGTTTAGGTCAACTCTTGCGTAGTCGATGCTATCGGGTTGTTCCCTCTCCGTTGAAGGCAGAGGGCGGGGGGGGGGGTGAACACGTCGCCATGCCCCCTCCCCTGATCCTTGCGCTCAGGGGCTGAGGGCGCCGGCTGATTGCCACCATCAATGCAAATTTTTATTCCGCCTTGATATTCGCCTCGCGGATGACTTTGCCCCATTTGGCGATTTCATTTTTGACGATCGTATTAAAGCCGTCGGGTGTGGTTGGTGCCGCCACCGCGCCGAATTCAGCAAAGCGTTTTTTCAACTCCTCGCTGGCCATCGTCTTCTGAATTTCGACATTGAGCTGATCGATGCGTGCTTTCGGTACTTTGCTGGCGGTGAACACGCCCCACCACAAATCGTTGTCATAACCGGGCAGTGTTTCGGCAATCGCCGGTAGATTGGGCAGGAAGGTCGAACGCTGCGGACTACTCACACCGATGGCGCGCAGCCGCCCCGATTGCATCTGCGCTTCAACCGCCGTCAGGCTCACCAGCAGCACCTGCACCTGGCCCGCCATCAGGTCGGTGATCGCCGGCGCCATGCCCTTGTGTGGCACGTGCACCATCTCGATCTTCGCCATCGATTTCAAGACTTCGACGCCGAAGTGATTGATGCCGCCGATGCCCGACGAGGTGTAATTGAGCTGACCGGGTCGCGCCCGCGCGATGGCGATCAATTCTTTCACGTTTTTCGCCGGTATTGAGGGATGCACCACCAGCACCATCGGCCCGCGCGCCACCATGGTGATACCGGTGAGATCGTTGAGCGGATCGAAGGGCAGTTTCGCCATCAGTGCCGCCCCCGTCGTGTAGGTGGTTGACGTCATATAGAGCGTGTTGCCGTCGGCGAGCGCTTTTGCGGTCAGATCGGCGGCGATCATTTGCGAGGCGCCCGGGCGGTTATCGACGACCACCGGCTGGCCGATCGATTCGCTCATACGCTGGCCGATGGCGCGCGCAAAGATGTCGTTGCTGCCACCGGCCGGCGCGCCGACCAGAAAGCGCAGCGGTTTTGCCGCGGGTTGGGCGGCGACCTGCAGGGCCGGCGCCAGCAACGAGAGGCCGGCGATGGTTGTGGCAATGCGTGTGCGTTGCTTCATGTCGGCCTCTCGGGACTGGGGTGACGGGGATGCGGCGTGTGCAGCTTAGCGCGCGGCGCGCGCCTCGACCAGCGCGGTGAGTACCGGCTCGATGGAGTCCGGTTCCTTGCCGTTGTAGCGCTCGGGCATTTGCATCTCGATCAACTCCTTGAACATGGCGTGCGTGGCGCGCGTCATGCGGGTCGGCGCACCGACCGATTTGAGCAGTTCGAGCGAATCGGCCATTTCGTGTATGCGCCGTCCGGCATGCACCGCGGTGCCGCAGACGAAGCGCTTGATGATTTGCTCGAAGGGTTTGGCGTCGATGAAGGCCGCCATGTCGGCAGCCACCGCGTCACGCACGCCGCAGCGTTGCGCCGCTTCGAGCGATTCGAGCAACAGGCCGGCGAGGCCTTTCATGCAGACGCTGCGGATCAGTTTCATCGCGCTGGCGGCGCCCGGTTTGTCGCCGACGATCTGCACCGCCATGCCGTAAGGCGCGACCACATCGCGGAAGCGCGCGGCTTCGGCGCCGCTGGCGAAAATGGGTGCCTTGATACCATCGAGCGGCACCGCGCTCATGATGGCTGCATCGACGAATGTGCAGCGACCCTCGAGCAGTGCGGCGATGCGTTCGATGGTTTTGACGCCGACGGTATTGGCGTCGACATAAATATGGTTCTTGCCGAGATAACGTTTCACCGCACGCAGCGCCGGCAGCGCCGCTTTGCCGGGCGTCACTGCGATGATGAGATCGGCGCGTTGGCAGAGTTCTTTCGGTGTCGCGGCGATTTCAATGCCGTGGCTGGCGGCGAATACGCGCACCGTATCGCTTGGGTTGGCGGCCGCCGCCGAGCGGCTGTAGGCGACAACGTTTTTAAGGCCGGCTTTGATGAAATCGGCGGCGAAGCGTTGCCCGGCCTCGCCGAAACCAAGCAGGCCCAATCGTAAGGGGTCGTTCATGAATGCTCCGTGATGTGACGAAGAGGGCGCACAGCTCGCGCGCCGGAGGGCGGATTCTGCCACGTTGCGCCGGCATCGAGCCACTCGGGGTTCCGTCGCAAGCGCCCGGCGGGTGGCTGCGCTAAAATCAG
>CAIWNB010000105.1 GCA_903913965.1 uncultured beta proteobacterium | reverse complement strand
ACGTTTTCGTCAGATGAGCGCGGAGGCGGTAGGCAACACACCGCAGGAATTCGATGTCTTTGTCAAAGCCGAGATTATCAAATGGGGCGAGGTGATCAAGGCGCTCGACCTGCGTATCGATTGACGCAACACAACAAAGCAACTGCCGCATGCTGCGACGATGCAGAGTGGTCAACCATGAAAAAGAGGGTGTGATGAAAAATTATAAGTCAGGGATGGCGATGGTGTTGTCGGTGGCCGCCCTCGGTGGTCATGGTCTGGCGCTGGCCCAGCAATATCCGGCCAAGGCGGTGCGCGTGATCGTGCCCTTTGCGCCCGGCGGTGGCAGCGATATCACGGCACGCCAGGTCTCGCAGAAACTCAGTGAACATCTCGGTCAGCAGTTTGTGGTCGATAACCGCGGCGGTGCCGGCGGGGTCATCGGCATGGAGATGGTGGCTAAGGCAGTGCCCGACGGCTATACCATCATGGTGATGTCGGGCAGTTTCTCGGCGACAGCAGCGACCCACCGGCCGGCGTTTGATCCGATCAACAGCATCATTCCGGTGGCCGAAGTTGGTATCGCGCCGTTTGTGCTTTCGGTGCATCCGTCGCTGCCCTCTAAAACCACCAAAGAATTTATCGCGCTGGCGAAGGCCAAACCCGGTCAGCTCGTATATGCCTCCAGCGGTATGGGCGGACTGACTCATCTGGCGACCGAACTGGTCAGCGTGATGGCCGGAATCAAGATGGTGCATGTGCCCTACAAGAGTACTGGCCCGGCGATTTCGGATCTGATTTCAGGTCAGTGCCAGTTCATTGTCGGCAGCCTGCCGCCGATCCAGCCGCTGCTGCAAAACGGTCGCCTGCGCGCGCTGGCGGTGACCACCGCCAAGCCCTGGTTCGCGTTGCCGGGTGTGCCGACCATGGGCGAGACCCTGCCCGGCTACGAAGTCGAGTTATGGTTTGGCGTGATGGCGCCGCGCGGCACGCCGCCGGCGGTGATTGAACGCCTCAATGCGACGGTGAACAAATTCCTGCAGGACGCCGATATGAAAAAAAATCTCGACGTGCAGGGCATGATCCCCACCGGCGGCAGCGCGCAGAAATACGGCGAGCGCATACGCGCCGATTACGCCCGCTGGGTCAAGGTGGTGGATGCGGCCGGCATCAAGGCGGAATAAGCGGCGCGCGCATCGAAAGAATTGCGCAACGCCTTCGCCTCCTGAGTCGCCCCCTGAGTAGCCCGGTTTCCAGTCTCGCTCTCCCCGCACGTGATGCGGGGGTGTAGTGAGTCGTCAAAAATTGAATCGTATTAACCTGCAACCGATTTAAAGAAATGAAAACCACATGACCACCACAGCCCGCATCAACGCCGAACAACTCATCGACTTTGCCACCGCCGTCTACGCCGGTGCCGGTATGCCCGAGCACGACGCGCGTCTTATTGCCGATACGCTGGTGCAAGCCGATCTGTGGGGCCATCAATCCCATGGCGTGTTGCGTCTGGGTTGGTATCTCGAGCGTATCCAGAACGGCGTGATGAAGCCGGTGACCAAGCCCGAGTTCGTGGTCGATGCCGGCACTATTGCAGTGATCGACGGTCATGACGGCGTTGGTCATGTCGTCACCGAACTCGCCACGCGTGAGGCGATCAAGCGTGCGAAAGCGCACGGCTTGGGGGCGGTCGGTGTGCGCATGTCCAACCACTTCGGCACTTGCATGTATTACACGCGCATGGGCACCCAGGAAGGGTGTGCGATGTTTCTCACCAGCAACGGCGGACCGGCGATGGCGCCGTGGGGCGGCCGCAAGAAGATCATCGGCACCAATCCTTTTTCGGTGGCGACGCCGGCCGGCAAACATGCGCCCTTTCTGATGGATATGGCCAACACCGGTGGGGCGCGCGGCAAGATTTATCTCGCGCGCAACCGCCACCAGCCGATTCCCGAAGGCTGGGCGATCGACAAGGATGGTGCGCCGACTACCGATGCGCAGGCGGCGATCGACGGCATCATCTTGCCGATGGCGGGACACAAGGGCTACGCGCTGGCGATGATGGTTGACGTGTTGTCGGGTGTGCTGACCGGCAGCGGTTTTCTCTCGCAGGTGCACAGCCCTTACAAGACCGCCGAGAAGAGCAACTGCGGCCACTTTATGATCGCCATCAACATTGAAGCCTTTCAGCCGCTTGCTGAATTCAATGCGCGTATGGAGGAATACATCGCTGAGTTGAAATCGGTGCCGCTGGCGAAAGGGCATGACGAGGTGTTTTATCCGGGGGAGATCGAAGCCAACAACGATGTCGGGTATCGTCGCGACGGCTTGCTGCTGCCCGAAGATACGTTGGCTGATCTGGCGCGCATCGCCAGGGAAACCGGCTTGACCGACCGGCTGCCGGTGGCCGCCGGCTGATGCAGTATTTCTTTTATTGCCGCGACAAGGCCGGCGCGTTTGAAACGCGTAAAGGTCTGCTGAAAGCGCATTGGGCTTTCATGCATCCGTATATCGATGCCATGATCGCGCGCGGGCCGACCATGTCGGCGGATGGCAAAACCGTGACGGGCAGTATGCATATCGTCGACCTGCCGGATGCGGCCGCGGCACAGCTGTTCGCGCACGATGACCCGCTGGCGCAAGGCGGTGTGTTCGACGACATCATGGTGCGGCGTTTTGAAAATATCAGCGCGCGCACGATGTGGCAGTACCACGGCAACGCCGAACATGCGCGGTTTTTGTGGGTTGCCGAGGCCGGCGCGGGACGCTCTGTTGAGGGACGCGCCCTGCTGGCGGCGCAACGCCGTTATCTCGAAGATCCGCAGCGTGCGGCCAACGTGATCGTCCACGGCCCCTTGCTCGGTGAGGATGGCGTCACCTGGCAAGGTACGGTTATGTTGCTGGAGACCGTGGATCGTGCGGCTGCCGAACAATTGGTGGCTGCAGATCCGGCCGCTGCGCTCTATGCGCAGAGTGCGTTAGTTCCGTGGCGCTTCGGCGGCGCGGAGAATCTGCAGGATCTCATCGCGCCGGTTTGAATCGGTTGTACTCTCGTTTCAGTGTGCTTTGAGACGCCACAATGAAGTGACTTCGCCCGCCCGCATTGCGTGCAGCGCATCGCCACGGTCTTGCGTGCGCGGATGATGCGGTCGCACTTCGCTGCGTCCGGAGACGGTGAGCCCGCCGGCCTCAAAGGCGGCGAGTAGCGCCTCGCGCGTGCGCAGTCCGAGCCGTTCAGCGAGATCCGACAACACCAGCCAGCCTTCGCCATCGGCTTCAAGATGTGCGGCGAGTCCGGCGATAAAGCCGAGCAGCATGCGGCTGTCCGGATCGTAGATGGCGTGTTCGAGTGGCGAGCCCGGGCGGCCCGGCAGCCACGGCGGATTGCAGACGATGAGTTGCGCGCGGCCCTCGGGAAAGAGATCCGTTTCAACGATTTTCACCTTGCCGAAGAAGCCAAGGCGGGCGATGTTCTCGCGCGCACAGGCGAGTGCACGCGGGTCTTGTTCGGTGGCGATGGTTTGCACGATGCCGCGTTGGGCGAGTACTGCGGCGATGACGCCGGTGCCGGCACCGATATCGAAGGCCAGGGCAGGTGCGGACGAGGGCAGCGGCGCGGCGATCACCAGTTCGATATAGTCATTGCGCACCGGCGCAAACACGCCGTAGTGCGGATGTATGCGTCCGGCCAAGGTCGGAATATCCATGCCTTTTTTGCGCCATTCATGGGCACCGATCAGACCGAGCAGTTCGCGCAGCGAAGTCACCGAGGCGGGTGTTTCCGCATCGGCTGTGCCATAGGCTTCACCGCAGGCCAGCCGCACGTCCGGCGCGCGCGACAGCGGCACGCCGTAGTCTGCGTCGAGCGGAATCAGCAGCATGCCCAGCACGCGCGCGCGTTGCGCACGGGCCTGACGATACAGATGAAAGGCCTGCGGAAACGGCACCGGTGGCGTCACCACCGCCGGACCGCCGCGGGAGACGCGTGCCGCGCGCGGCTTGCGATCGGCGCGCGTGGTCAGTGCGTGCAGCAACTGGCGCGCGTTGTTGAAGTCGCCGCGCCACAGCAGCGCGGTGCCTTCGCAGGCATGGTGATAGGCGGCGTCGGCCGTCATGCGATCGTCGGCGATGACGACCTTCTTGTGCGGCGGCGTGCCGCGTTCCGAACGCCAGCGTGCCGAACAGGCGGCGCCGGCTTCGTTCCAGTGCAGGACGGGATGTGTGTTCATGGTGTCTTGGTCCACAGTTGTTGCCAGCCTGCGTGGCCGAGTTGGCGCAGGGTGGCGATGTTGCGGTCATAAATGGCCGAAGCGTCGGGGAAGGCGGCGACGGCGCGGTCGATACTGCTTTCACGTAACAGGTGCAGTGTCGGGTAAGGTGAGCGGTTGCTGTAGTTCTCAATGGCGTCGGGCGCGCTGCCGGCGAACTCGTAGGCCGGGTGCAGACTGGCGATCTGCAAGACGCCATCGAGTTCAAGATTTTTGATCAGCGCATCGGCTTCGGCGAGAAAGAAATGATAGTCATGGAAGTCTGTCATCACCTGCGGATGAATCAGTAGCGTGGTGTCGTGGGTCTCGGCATCAGCGCCAGCGAGCAGGCCGAGTTCATGCGCGAGTTCGGCCAGCAGCTCATCGGCATTGCCGGCGGCGGTGACCGCATAGCGGATCTGCTGCTTGTGGTGCACCGCCTTGGCAAACGGGCACAGGTTCAGCCCGATGACCGCGCGCTCGAGCCACGCCCGCGTGGCGGCGATGCAGTCACTGGCAGCGGGTTCGCCGCAGGGCATCAAGAGGTCGGACATCGGTGAAATCCAAAAATACCGGCAGAATGCCGCTTACAGGGAAGCCTTGGCGCGTTCAACGAGGCAATCGCCTTCGCCCGCGGGATAGTCACGACAAACGCCGGGACGGCTCGCGTAAATACTGCACAACAGGGTACGGCGGTCGAGTGCGATACACCAGCCGTCGTCGAGGCGCTTCATCACCTCGCCACCCCAGCGGTCGGTTTCGCTGTAACCGGCTGGTACCGCATCGTCGCCCATGAGGATCACTTCGAGCCGGCAACAGCAGGCCTTGCAGGAAGCGCAGGTGATTTTAGCGTTGCCGCTGGTAACGGTCGCAACGGGCGTGGTGTGGGCAGGACTCAAGTCGGCGTGTGGCCCCCGCCTGATGCAGGGGCGGCGACAGTATACGCGGTGCCCGCAGCTTGCGTGTCGCCAATGCGCGGGCCGTTCCTGCCGCCGCTGCGCGCAGGACTGACCGCAGGGGCGGCGGTCGGCTATGATTGGCCGCTTCAACCTTATATGTGCATGGAGAATCGGCAGTGGAAAAACCCGGCTTGCAGCGTCAGGATATTGGTCTCGCTATCATTGGCGCGGGCCGCATAGGCACCATGCGTGCAACACTCGCCACATCGCATGCGGCGGTACGCATGATCGGCGTCGCCGATCTCAATGAAACCGCGGCTACCACACTGGCGGAAAAATCCGGCGCCTCGATCGTTGGCACCGACAGCCGGGAGATCATCTCCCATCCAGCCATCAATGCCGTGGTGGTATCGACCGGCGAGCATCAGCATGTCGAGCCGGTGTTGCAGGCCTTGGAGATGGGCAAGCACGTGCTGGTCGAAAAGCCGATCGCGCTCAAACTCGAAGACGCCGACAAACTGATCGCCGCCGCCGCGCAAAGCAGCGGTAGTCTGCATGTCGGTTACAGCCGCCGCTTTAAACGACGCTATCTGACGGTCAAGGAGCAGATCTCCCTCGGGCGTCTGGGCAGTGTCTCGGGCCTCTCGGCGCGCATCTACAATTCGCGCGCCCAGGTCTTCCAGATGTTGAAGCGTGATCCGCATGCCACGCCGGTTGTAGATTCGCTGACCTACTTTGTCGATATGCTCGGCTGGTGGGTGCCCGATAACCCGGCGGTTGAAGTGTGGGCGCGTGGCAAGGGCGGCACCATACGCAAAGCCGGTTTTGATTGCGATGACGTGACCTATGCGGTGGTGACACTGGCCGATGGAGCGCTAGTGAATTTCAGTTGCAGTTTCGCGTTGCCCGATAAATATCCCTCGCTGGGGTATTGCGCGCGTATCGAGGTCATCGGCACCGAGGGCGTGCTGATGATCGACGACGATCATCTCGACCAAATTATGTACACCGAGCGCGGCATTCCGCATATTTATGTGCCCGATCTGACCGTGAACATGGCCTTTCTCAGCAGCTCGGCGCCCGGCGACTGGGTCGGCGGTGAGTTTTGGGGGCCGCTGGCGAGCGAGACGCGTAACTGGCTTGATTTTGTCGCCACCGGCCGCCCTTGTGCGCTGGCGACCGCGCGCGAGGCGCGCAGCAATCTGGCGATCACGCTGGCGATTGAGGAGGCAGTAGCCAGCGGCAAGACCGTGCGCCTGTCGGAAACGGCGGTAGCACGCTGAATTTTCGCGAGTAAACAGTCGTACAATGTCGCGCCTGTCGAATGCTGTGGGGACGGAATGCAAAACATTTTGAAATGCGTGTCAGCCTGTGTTTGCGCCCTGGTCGCGACGCCGTTCGCGATGGCCGCCGATGCGCCTTACCCGTCCAAGGTGATCCGCATGATCCTGCCGTTTCCGCCGGGTGGGCCGACTGACATTCTCGGTCGCGTGGTCGGGCAGAAACTGACCGAGAGTCTCGGCCAGCCGGTGGTGATCGACAACCGGCCCGGTGCCGGCGGCAATGTCGGCACCGACTATGCATCGAAGCAGGCGCCCGACGGTTATACGATCGCCCTGGTCTCACCCGCGCTGGCGATCAGCCCCAGCCTCTACAAAAAGCTCGGCTACGATCCGCTCAAGGATCTGGCGATGGTGTCGCTGGTGGCGCAGATCCCCAATGTGTTGCTGATTCATCCAAGCGTGCCGGCGAAAACCCTTAAGGATTTCGTGCAGCTCGCACGTGGCAATCCTGGCAAGCTCAATTTTGGCTCCGGCGGGCTGGGCACTGGCCAGCACCTCGCCGGTGAAATGCTCAATGTGCAGACGAAGATCAAGCTGGAGCATGTGCCTTACAAAGGATCGAACCAGGCGATGATGGGCATGATCGGCGGTCAGATCGAGATGGTTGTGATTGGTGTACCCACAGCAGTACAACAGGTGCAGGCGGGGCGGGTACGTGCGCTGGCGGTGCTGGCCGCTGAACGCGCGCCGGTCCTGCCGGATGTGCAGACTGCAAAGGAGGCGGGCTTCAGCGGGTTTGAAGTGTTGAGCTGGTACGGGATTGCTGCGCCAGCCGGTACGCCGCGCGAAATCATCGCGCGCCTCAATGGCGACATTGCGCGCATCATGAAGTCGCCCGAAAGCCGTGAACGTATCACTGGCGTCGGTTTTGATCCGGCCTTCAGCACGCCCGAACAATTCACATCATTTCTACAAACGGAAATCGCGCGCTATGCGAATGTCGTCAAGTCGGCCGGTATTCAACCCGAATAATTTTTTAGTATGAGGTGCAGTATGAATGCAGCAATCAAGGTTTCCCTGCTCGCCGTGGCTGCAATGACAACCGCGGTCTGCGCCCATGCGGCCGACGCGCCTTACCCCAACAAGGCGGTGCGCATGATCGTGCCGTTTGCACCGGGTGGTCCGACCGATGTGATCGCACGTGTGGTGGCGGCCAAATTGTCCGAGGCCTGGAACAATCAGGTGGTGGTCGACAACCGTGCCGGTGCCGGCGGCAATATCGGCATGGGTATGGCGGCCACCGCAACACCCGACGGCTATACCATCGCAGTGGTCAGTTCAAGTTATGTGGTGAACCCGTCGCTCTACGCAAAAATTCCGTACGATCCGTTCACGAGTTTTGTGCCGGTGACCAATATCGCCGCCTCGCCCAATGTGTTTGTCGCGCACCCGTCGGTGCCGGCGAAGACCATGCAGGATCTCGTCGCAGTGACGATGAAGGACGGCAAAAAATACAGCGTCGCCACGCCGGGTGTCGGCACCACGCCGGATCTGTCGGCGGAGTTGTTCAAGATGACCGCCAAAATCGATATCGTGCGCGTGCCCTTTGGTGGCGCTGGTCCGGCGGTGGCGTCGGTGATCGGCAATCAGGTGCCGCTCGGTTGTGTAGCGATGCCGCCGGCGACGCCGCACATTGTCGGCGGTCGGTTGCGCGGGCTGGCGGTGACCAGTGCCAAGCGGTCCTCTGCACTGCCCGATGTGCCGACGATGCTGGAGGCCGGCTTCAAGGGCCAGGAAGCCGACACCTTGCAGGGTGTGTTTGTGCCTGCCGGCACGCCTAAAGCCATCGTCACAAAAATTGCTGCTGACATCAAACGCATGATGGCGCACCCCGAAACCAGCAAGCGGGTGCAGGAACTTGGTTTCGATATTGTTGCCAGTACGCCGGAAGAATTTACTGTGCAGGTCAAGAGCGAAGTCGAAAAATGGGGCCGCGTGATCAAGGCTTCTGGGCTCAAGGCCGAGTAGTCGGACGTGAGGTTTAAGTTGGCGGGCGTGAGGAGCAAGGCGTGAGAATTACTGCAATACGTGAAGTGGCGGTGCCGATCAATTCGAGCATCAGCAATGCGGTGTTTGATTTTTCCGAGATGACTACTTCGGTGGTGGCAGTGATTACCGACGTCATCCGCGATGGCAAACCGGT
>CAIWNB010000104.1 GCA_903913965.1 uncultured beta proteobacterium | reverse complement strand
GTATGCGTCCTGCTGCACAGCGCTGGCGCACCGGTGCTCGCGCACGGCACACGCGGCTATGCGCTAACCGCCGAGGCGACGCGCTGGCAATGGCTGGAACTGGCCATCGCCTCCGCTCACGCCGGCAATGTGCGCTGTGCGAGCGAGGGTGACTACCGGCTGATCAGTGCGGACGGTCTGCCTGATCACGAGACCGGGCGCTTTCCGTCCCGCTCCAATCCCAACCGCATCAGTGCACAGCACTACGAACTACGTGTCCCAGCGCGACCGCAAATCGCCGCCCGCATCACGGCGCTCCGCATGCAAAGCTTCGGCTTTGCGATCAACGGCGTGCCGTTTGATCCGGGTGCGGCGGAGTTCTGGAACAACGATCGCAACTGGCAATATGAAGCGATGTCGGGCGCGCTGCCGCTCGGGCTCGATCAAAGCAATGCCCACGTACAACCCAGCGGCGCTTATCACTATCACGGCCTGCCGACCGCGCTGCTCGCGCGCTTTGCAGGCGCCACCACACCGGTGCTGGTGGGCTGGGCGGCGGACGGTTTTCCGATCTACGGGCCCTATGGTTATGTGGATGCCAACAACCGACATTCGCCATTAACCAAGCTGCGCCCAAGCTGGCGGATCAAAAGCGGCACGCGCAATGGCGGCCCCGGCGGTGCGTACGACGGCGCCTTCGTGCAGGATTACGAATACAGCGCAGGTCTCGGCCAGCTCGATGAGTGCAACGGCCGCAGCGGTGTGACGCCGGAATTCCCCAACGGCAGCTATCACTATGTGCTGACCGACAGCTTCCCATTTATTCCGCGCTGCTTTCGCGGCACACCGGATACGAGTTTTGTGCGCGGCCCTCCCATGGGTGGCAACCCTGGTGGCGGCCCGGCTAGCCGTGCGGGGCGCAATGAGAAAGCCGACGAGAGGCAGGCATCATCGCCGCGTGAGAACGGCAAAGCCGAAAAGGGCGGACCGCCGCCGGAAGCGCTGGCGGCGTGTCGCGGCCAATCAGCCGGTGCAGGCTGTCGCTTCACCGGACGGCGCGGCGAAACCCTCGATGGCAGTTGTTTTTTACCGCCGGGTAGCAGCGAGCCGGCCTGCCGGCCCACTGGCGGCCCACCGAAAAAATAATTCACGGTCGTCGCGCAGAAGATAGCCACGGTGCGCTGTGTGGAAGCGCGCCGCCCGGCCAATCAACATCGCAAGCCCTAGCGCGGCTCCAGCATGCGCAACTTGCGCGCCGCTTCCTCGGCAATCGCATCATCAATCTCACGCACCACGCTGTTGAGATCGACCGCCTTCAGGATCTCTTCAAATTTTCCGGTCAGGACCGTTTCAGGCGTCAACTTGCCGCCCTCGTATAACGACCAGATTTCTTTCGCGTATTGCGTCGTCAACAAAGACGGGGCGTATTGCCCGAAGTAATTGGTGAGATTGCCCACGTCGCGCTCGAGCATGGACTTCGCATGATTGTTGCCCGCCGCATCAACCGCCTGCGGCAGATCAATGATGACCGGGCCGTCCGGGCCGACCAACACATTGAACTCCGACAAATCGCCGTGGATCACGCCGGCACACAGCATGCGCACCACCTGCGTCATCAAGGCGGCGTGATAGAACAACGCCTCTTCCCCGGTAAATTTCACATCATCGACGCGCGCCGCCGGTTCGCCCTCGGCATCGGTCACCAGTTCCATCAGCAACACGCCCTCGTGAAAATTGTAGGGCTTGGGCACGCGCACACCGGCTCCGGCGAGACGATAGAGCGCATCGACCTCGGCGTTCTGCCACGCCTCTTCCTGCGACTTGCGGCCGAATTTGCTGCGCTTGCCCATCGCACGCGCCTGGCGGCTGTTCTTGGTTTTGCGGTTTTCGGTGTAATCAACGGCCTGGCGGAAAGCGCGCTTGTTGGCTTCCTTGTAGACCTTGGCGCAACGAATCTCGCCGCCACAGAGGACGACAAACACCATCGCTTCCTTGCCACTCATCAACTGACGCACAACGTCGTCGATCAGACCGTCATCCACCAACGGTTGCAGTCTTGCGGGAATTTTCATGGCACTGTCATTAGCGGAACGGACCGGCGTGGTCCGAAGGCGCCATTATGAGGCTTGGCAGGCGCTTGCACGCGCTAATTCAAGCAGCCGCACCGCATGCCGGCGGATGCCAGCGCGCGGTCTGATGCTATTCGGGCCGTATGCCACCTTCGCGGATCATCGCCTGATAGCGCACATACTCGGCCTGCATCATCTTGCTGAAACCTTCTGGAGTGCTCTCCGGCATCGATTCCGCCCCCTGGCGTTGGAACAATTCGCGCAGCGACTCCTTGCGCAGGCCGCGCACAATATCGCCGTGCAACTGTTCAACCAGCCGCCGCGGCGTGCCCTTGGGCACAACGATCCCCGACCAGGTATCGACCTGCGCCTCGGGCAGGCCGGCCTCGACGATCGACGGTACATTGGGCAGCGTCGGACTACGCTGCGGCGTCATCACCGCCAGCGCGCGCAAACGCCCCTCACGGACCGGCCCGAGCAGCGAAGGCAGCGTGTATATCGCAAAGTGCACGCGGCCCAGCGCGATCTCGATGAACGAATCGGAAATCATCCGATACGGTACATGCACGGCGTTAATCTTTAAGGCGCGGGTAAAAATCTCACCGGCCAGATGCGACGCCGAACCGACCCCGAGCGAGGCGTAGTTCAAATCACTGGCACGCGCGTAATGCACAAAATCGCCGGCATTACGCGCGACGATCGAGGGCGTCACCGCCAGCACATTGGTGATCGATGCGACGTGCGTGACGCCGGTGACATCGGCCAGCGCGCGGTACGGCGGCGGATCGCGCATCAACTCGGTGATGAGGCGCGTCACATCGACCATGCCGAGCGTATAACCGTCGGCATTCGCGCGTGACATATGCGCGTTGCCGATCAGGCCGCCGGCGCCCGGACGGTTCTCGACGATGATGCGTTTGCCGTAAAAAGCCGCCAGCTCGCTGGCCAGCGAGCGCGCAAAAATATCACTCGCCGTGCCGGTCGACGAAGCGACGATGATGCGGATCGTGCGGGTCGGATATTCGACCTCCGGCTCGGCAGGCAGCGCCGCACAGTTCGCCGCAATGCCGATCGCAGCCAGCGCCAACGCCGCCTGCAAGCAGACGCGCACAGCGTTACAAATACGACGAACCCGGGGAAGTTGAAGACACGACATAGCGGCCGACAATAACGTGTGAGGCGGCGCGCATCAAGCCCCGCGCACACCTCGATAACAAAACGCACAAACCGGCCCGCAGCGCCACACCAACGCGCCGATTCTTCGATAGACTCCGGCCCATGTCGATCAACTTCGCCCTCGCCCTCAGCCTGCTCAACATGAGCACGATGCGCGCCGGCCGCGTGGTGCTCGCACTCTATGCGCTGGATCTGGGGGCCGCGCCGCTGACGGTCGGACTGCTGGCAGCGACCTTTTCCGTGTTCCCCGCCCTGTTGTCGTGGCCGGCGGGCCGGCTGGTCGACCGCTTTGGTTCGCGCTGGGTGCTCACCATTGGCGCGCTGGGCGGCGGTCTGGGCATGTTGATCCCGTTTTTCGTGCCCGGCCTCACGGCGATATTTTTTGCCGCCGCCGCCAACGGCCTGTCGCTGGCGATCTACAACGTCTCGCTGCAAAACCTCGTCGGCCTGCTCAGCACACCGCAAAACCGCACGCAAAGTTTCAGCAATTACAGCCTGACCAATTCGATCGGCAGTTTTGTCGGCCCGCTGATCGCCGGCTTCGGCATCCAGCACGGCGGTCACGCCGCCACCTGTCTCGCGCTGGCGGTGATGTCACTGCTGCCGCTGGTGGCGCTGGCGATCCTTGGCCGGCGCATGCCGCACGGTAGCGGGCGCAAACCGCGCAGCGACACCAGCATCCGCGGCATGCTGCGCGCGCGCGGTGTGGGCCGCACGCTGGCCACCAGCAGCCTGCTGCAATCGGGCCAGGATCTGTTCCAGTTTTATCTGCCGGTCTACGCCCACGGCATCGGCCTGTCGGCCTCGGCGATCGGCGTGGTGCTGGCGATGAATTCGGCAGCCGCTTTTGTGGTGCGCCTGACCCTGCCGCGCCTGATCGCGCGGTTCAACGAAGAGCGCGTACTGGCGGGCGCCTTTCTCGGCGGCGCCGCGGCCTTCATGCTGCTGCCGTTTTTCACGAGTGCGGTGACGCTGGCGGTGATCGCCTTTGCCTTTGGCCTCGGCATGGGCTGCGGCCAACCCATCGTCACCATGCAAATGTTCACCAATTCGGCCGAGGGCCGCTCGGGCGAGGCGCTGGGCCTGCGCATGACCGTCAACCACCTCACGCGGGTGGTCGGACCGGTGCTTTTTGGCGTCATCGGCTCGTCGTTCGGGCTGCCCGCGGTGTTCTGGATCAACGGCCTGATGCTGGGCGGCGGCAGCGCCATCACGCGTAGTACGAGTACCCATAGCCAGACGGACAAACTTGGCGTTTAATGCGGTTTGCGAACAAAAGGAGAAAACCATGTTCACTCATATCCTGATGCCCACCGACGGTACCGACCATTCCGCACGCTCCATCACACGCGGGATCGAACTGGCCAAACTGTGCGGTGCAAAAGTCACCGGCATACACGTCATGCCGGATTACCGGCTGGCGATTTCCGACGAGGGTTCGTTCGACCCCGGCCTGCACGGCAAGATGGACGCCGAAGCACGCACACGCGCGGAGAGCTTTCTCGCCTCGGTGAGCAACGCCGCGGCCGCCGCCGGCGTGCCCTGCGAAACGGTGATGGCGACCAACTCGCAGCCCTTCGACGCCATCATCAACACGGCGAATGAACGCGGCTGCGATCTGATCGTCATGACCTCACGCTACCGCAAGGGACTCGCCGCGCTGTTGATGGGCAGCGAAGCCAGCCGCGTGCTGCATCGCGCCTCGATTCCGGTGTTGATCTTCCGCGCCCTGATGAGCGCCGATCATCCGGACAAGACTTCGCCCAAGCCCAAGGTTTAGTCACAGACACCACCGTTGGCCGCCGGCAACCGCGTCCTTTTCACCGCACGGTGGATCGGCGGTTGCCGCTTCGACGGGGCGCTTCGGACAGAACCCGCCATACACCGCGCCTGACCACCATCAAAAGTGTGACGAGTCAGCCGGCACAACCGTCCGCCCCTACCACCTGGATCAAAGCGCGGCAGTAGACGCAATGCGATAATGACGCAACTTTTTACACCAACTTTTACGCTGACCCAGCTCAACAAGGAGATCACCATGCAGGCAAGCTATCGCTTCTTCACCGTCTTCGCCGCCGTCCTGGCCGCCACCGCGATGCCCGCACTCGCAGCCGAACAGAGCTGGCCCCAGCGTCCGATTCGCGTCATCGTGCCCTTCACCGTCGGCAGCTCGGCCGACATCATCTGCCGTATCGTGACCGACCAGCTCTCGCCCCTGCTCGGGCAGCCGGTCATCGTCGAGAACCGTGGCGGCGCCGGCGGCACTATCGGCGCGGGCCTCGCCGCCAAATCGGATGCCGACGGCTACACACTGCTGTCGACCGCCTCGGCGCTCACCGTAGCTCCCGCCAGCTATCCGAATCTGGCATACGACACGGCGCGGGATCTCTCCGGTGTTGCGATCTACGGCGTGGTCCCGAACGTGGTGGCCATCTCGCCGAAAAAGAACATCAAGACACTCAAAGAACTCATCGCCGCGGCCAAATCGCGCGAGCTGAGTTTCGCCTCGGCCGGTGTCGCCAGTGCCAGTCACTGGGCGGTCGAACGCGTGTTGATCGCCGGCGGCGTGCGTGCCGTGCATGTCCCGTTCAAGGGCGGCCCGGAAGCCATCCTTGAAGTGGCCACCGCACGCGTCGATTTCCTCGCCACCGGCGTTTCGAGTGCCGCCCCCTTCATCAAAGAAGGCCGGCTGATCGCGCTGGCGGTCGGCTCGCGCAAACGCTCGGCCGCCATGCCCGATGTGCCGACCACCCTGGAAGCGGGCCTCGTTGATGCCGACTACACGTATTGGAACGGCATGCTCGCGCCCTCGAAAACGCCGCGCGAAATCGTCGACCGCCTGTCGCGTGAAGTCGCCAAGGTACTCGCCATGCAAAGCACCAAGGACCGGCTGACGCAAATCGGCGTCGAACCATTGGCGGTAACGCCGGCTGAGTTCGACGCGATGATCCGCAAGGAAATCGAAATGAACATTGGCATCGTCAAAGCTGCCAACCTGAAATTCGACTGAACGAATGTGCGATCGGTGCGGTCATCGCGCCGCACTGATCGTGCAACGACCTCTTCGCGTGTCCTGACTGCCCGACCACCGCGAGCGCCGGCACATCAACATCAGTGGAGGTGTATGGTATGCGCCGCACCGATCCGGCGCGAACCACTGCAACCATGCACCGTCACGACGCCGCCCTCGCCACGATTACAGGGCGGCCACGCAAACGCCAGCGCACCGAGGCAGGCCTGCCGCTTGGCACAAGGCGTGCTTATAGAGACAAACAGCAGAACGCTAGCCTTACCGAACCCGATGGAGAACCGTTGATGATGAACAGACCCGTAATCCTCGCCACCGCCACACTTTGTGCGGTGGGCGTACTGAGCTGGAGCGCTGCCGCCACTGCCGCGCAAAAAGTCGAGAAGGATTACCCGAACAAACCGATTCGCGTGATCGTGCCGTCGCCTGCAGGCGGACCGCCTGATCTCGTCATGCGCATGCTGCTGCCGTATTACAGCCAGTCGCTCGGCCAGCCCCTGGTGCTCGACAACCGCGCCGGTGCCGGCGGTGTGGTCGGCAGCGCCACGGTGGCGAAGGGCACGCCTGATGGCTACACCTGGCTCGTCACCACCGCGTCGCATACCAATACGCCGCCATTCAGCAAGAACAGCCCCTTCGACCCGGTTAAAGATTTTTCGCATATATCGCTATTGGCGCAAAACTTTGGACAAGCGGTGGTAGTACCCACGAACTCAGCGGCGAAAAGCGTACCGGAGTTGATCGCGATGGCGAAAGCCAAACCCGGCAAAATGAATTACGCCTCTGCCGGCATCGGCACGGCGAGCCACATC
>CAIWNB010000103.1 GCA_903913965.1 uncultured beta proteobacterium | reverse complement strand
ATCGTCATTCGGCGCAATGCGCTTTGCTTATTGCGCCCTACCCAAACGGAGCCCCCCGTAATCCACGTAGGGTGCAATAAGCGCAGCGCATTGCACCAGATAGCGCGTAGGGTGCAATAAGCCCAGCGCATTGCACCAAATAGCAACAGGCGGGTAATCGATCGGCGCAATGAACAGACTTATCACGCCACACAAAGTCAGGGTTGCTTCCACCCTGACGGCGCAAGATTTTCCTGCGCAAACGCCCGCGCTGCGGGCTCGAACTCCGGCGCCACCGTTTGTGCCCAGCGATTCAGCCAGCCCAACAGCGAAATCACGGCGACCAGTTCCGCCATGGCATCGTCAGAAAAATATTTCTTCAGCGCTTCAAAGTGCGCATCAGTCACGCACGGCGGATGCGCACCTGCGGCGACCCCGAGTTCCAGCGCGGCGCGTTCGGCCGGCGTGAACTGTGCATCACCGCGGAAGGCCGATAACGCACGAATTTTTTCCAGCGCTACGCCGGCAATGTGATGTGCATTTTCAGCGTTGTGTGCGGCGCAGTAGCCGTCACCCGCCGCTGTGCTGGTCACTGCGGCAAGCATGAACTTCAAACCCTGCGGCACTTCGCCAGCGGCCATCATCACCGCAGCATGTAGCTCACGATAAGCGCGAAACACCGCGGGTTTTCTCGCCATGGTATGCCAGGTGTTGGGCGGGTAACCCTTGCTCTTCTTCCAGCGCGCCATGTGATCGGCGATCTGTTCAAAGTGCGCGGGTGTTGCCGGCGCAATGCGATCGCTCATAACCTCACCGTAATGTGGCTGCAGCAAGGTCGCTGCGCCCCCATCGCAACCTTGCTGCGCAAGCGGGGGGAAGCAGCAAATCCCCTCCCCTGCGCGCAGCGCGGGGGAGGGTTAGGGTGGGGGCAAGCGGTCGGCAGTAATAACGCCATCGTTAGTTAAGCTACTTCAGCTTATCTTCCAGCCAATCACCCGCCACATCACAGGCGAGTGTGAGGTAATCGCGCTGGCAATGCTGCGCGCCCCCCTCGGCTTCCGTGAAGATGCGCAGCGTCTTGTCCTTCGAGCCGATTTTTTCCATCAGCATCTCGGCTTCCGGCACCGACACCTGTGCGTCTTTTTCGCCGTGCATGAGCAGGAAGGGGCATTGCACTTTCTGCGCCACGCCTTCAAGGCGGAAGCCCTCGAGTTTGACCAGCGCTTCATCATAGGTTTCGACGCCGCAGGCCCACAACAGGTGGTCGGCGGGCACCGGCAACGCGGCCTCCTTGATTTTCTCCAGACGTTTGACCCAGGTGTTGTGGTAATCCCAGATCGCGCCCCACGCAATGCAGGCCTTGTAGCGCGGGTCCATCGCCGCACAACGCGGCGCGTAATAACCGCCCAGACTCATCGCCTGGATACCAACACGGTTCATGTCAACGTCGCTGCGCGTCTCGAGATAATCGAGCGCGGCACTGCCGGCCACTTCGAAATCATGCCGCAAATAATGTCCACGGAAACGGATCGACTCGCCCTGGCCCGGACCATCTACCAGCAGACAGGAGAAACCGCGACGCGTCAAATCGGGAATACCGCGCAAATACTGAATTTCTTTTTGCGTATCGAAGCCGCCAAAGCGCACCACACAGGGATTGCGCGCAGCGCTGGTGTTTTCAGCATGCACAAAGTAAGCAGGGAATGAACCGCCGGCAAACGGCAGCTCGACGCGCTCGATGCGCGGGCGGTCGTTGTGTTTGATGAAACCGGCAAAACAGTCGAGTGACTGTTTATACACATCCAGCGCAATCTGGTCCTTTGGCTGGCGCGAATGATCACCGATCTGATAATAAAAACAGGCGCGCAAATAATTCGAGGCCGCCGTCACCGCATGATTGTTCGCCGCGGCATGCTCGGCGCGACCGCGCAAAATATCGGCAGCCTTACACCACTCTTCGAACCACGCCTCATCGTCGCCGACTTTGTTCTTCAGAGTACGGCCGATGCGATCCACCTCCGACATATCGGAACCGCCGTAATTCGCGGTGCTCAATACCACGAGCATTTCAGCCGACCAGCGATAATCGCCGGGGAAATACTGGAAGTGTTGCGGGTTCTTGCCTGCGGCAGCGCTCAAAGTGTTCTCCTCTTGAACTGGTATTTTTCCGGACGATACCGGCTTGAGCGGCGATTGTAGCGCAAGCTCCTGCATCGTCCGCACCGTGTGTGCCGGTTGATCGATTGATCAGACGGCACTTACAAACGCCGTGTGCACTGCGCATCGTCTGTTAAAGTCCGTCTCATGAAAACCGCCGCAGCTCCGGCCCTCCCCTCACTCGCCTTCCTTGTCGTTGCCCTGACCTTCAGTCATGCCATGGCAGCGATGGCGATGATGGTGCTGCCCGCGGTGGCACCGCTGGTCGCGCGCGAATACGGCGTCGATTCCTCGCTGGTCGGCTACCAGATCAGCATTGTGAGTTGCGGCCTGCTGATTTCCCTCTTGAGCGTCGGCAATCTCAGCCGCAAACTGGGCGCTTGCCGCACCAACCAGATTGGCCACAGCTTCGTTGCGATCGGGGTGCTGCTGATGTTGATGCCTTCGATTTATTTTTTGCTGCCGGGTTCACTGGTGATTGGCATCGGCTTCGGTCTGCTTGCGCCCTCGGCGTCGGCGCTGCTGATCCGCTTCGCGCCACCGGCGCGGCGCAACGTGCTGTTCTCGATACACCAGACCAGCATCCCGCTCGGCGGCATGGTTGCCGCCCTCGGCGCACCCGTGGTGGCCATCAACTTTGGCTGGCGCTTCGCCTTCGCCTGCGCATTTATTCTGGTGGTCTGCGCGGTGGCGCTGATGCAAGTCGGACGCAAAGGCTGGGATGACGACCGCGACGCTTCCACCCGCGCACTGGCCACGCATCCGTTCGCTGGCTTTCTCTCGAACTGGCGCAATCCACAATTGCGACGCCTGTCATTGGCCGGCTTTTCATTTTGCTGGGCGCAGTTTTGCGCCTCGGCCTTCACGGTGGTCGCCTGCGTGCAGGCACTCGACATGAGCCTGATTGCCGCGGGCACTGTGCTGCTGGTAGTGCAGGTCTCGAACGCATCAGGCCGCGTCGTCGCCGGCTGGATCGCCGATCGCATGGGCGGTGCCGCCGCCGTACTCGCCTGGATGGGTTGGGCCATGCTCTTCGTCAGCATCGGCTTCTTCTGGCTCTCACCAGAGTGGCCGCTGCCGCTGACCTATTTGATGTTCGCGGCACTTGGCATCACCTCCGGCGCGTGGGCCGGCATTCTGCTTGCCGAAGTCGGACAGCTCGCACCTGCGGGACACGTCGGTCCGGTCGTTGGTGGTGCCCTTGTTTACATCAACCTCGGCAAACTCGCCGGGCCTGCGGTGTTCGCTGCGACCTACGCGTTGACCCACAGCTATGGCATCGCCTATGCGCTGATCGCCGCACCGGCGCTGATGGCGGTGATCTGCCTCAGGCAGGACAAAAACACGGCGGACGCGCCGCCGCTGTCCGCGCAATAAACTTCTTTCGAAATTTCAGCGCAAGCGCTGCAGTGACGCTCACCTGACGGTGCCAAAGAAATCAGCCCTGTCCGTTGAAGCTTGCCACCGGCACGCAAGAACCTCAGCGATATTCCGCCGGCGCATCGCGGAAATACACCGGCAAATCCATCACCGGCGGGCGGGCGGGCACCT
>CAIWNB010000102.1 GCA_903913965.1 uncultured beta proteobacterium | reverse complement strand
AGTCGAAGGCACCGATATCGTCGGCAATGAAGCGCGTGAGTTCGGCGCCGAGGTCAAGGCTGAATACGAGAAGTGGCGCGCGCTGGTCAAAAAGACCGGGATGAAATACTGAGTTGCATTTCTGCGAAGCAGCGATGCTGGCGCCGGCCTTTGTGCTTGTGCAGATCGACTGAAGCTTAAAGCGGCCTTTGATGCCGCCCCGAATCGCATTTCGATGTGCGCACGGTTTTGGCTTGGTTTGAAAACCGCTTTCCGATGACTTGTTCGATTGCCATCAAGATGACAAGCCTGTTGCGCCTCAGGGGGCAACACCTTCGACAAAATAAATTCGCGGGCTCGCGGTCTGCTGCTGGCTCATCCGGTGAGCGACAGGCCGTGCTACAGTGATCACCTTCCACTGTAGCGATGCATACCAAACACAAGCCCAGGGCGGACGGAGCCGGCATGAACAAAACAGAACGCATTTTCAAAATCGAACAACTGATCAGCGCGCGCCGTTTGTTGTCGTTCCAGCAGTTGCTCGATGAAACGGAAGTCTCGCCGGCCACCCTCAAGCGCGATCTTGAATACCTGCGCAGCCGCATGAAAGCGCCTATCGTCTACGATCGCGATGCCAACGGTTATTGCTTCAGCAGCGAGGGTCGTGCGGTCGAGCGCGTCGAGTTCCCCGGTCTTTGGTTCAACGCGTCTGAGGCTGCCGCCCTGTTGACGATGGAACATCTGCTCGAAGAGTTGCAACCCGGTCTGCTCAAGCGTCATATCGAGCCTCTGAAAGAGCGCTTGAAGGCCTTGCTCGAGAGCACCGATCATTCCCACGACGAGATCCAGCGCCGCGTGCGCATCCTGCACCAGGGACGACGCGCGCCGCTCAACAAGTTCTTCGAGACCATCGCCAACGCGCTGCTCAACCGCCGCCAGATCGGTATTGGTTATTACGCGCGCGGCAGCAACAGCAGCAGCGAGCGCGTGCTCTCGCCGCAGCGTCTGGTGTGCTATCGCGAGAGCTGGTATCTCGATGCCTGGTGTCATCTGCGCGAAGATCTGCGCAGCTTCGCGCTTGATGGCGTGCGCGAGGCGGTGATCCTCGAGTCGCCGGCGAAAGAAATCCCAGAGCGCCGTCTCGACGAAGTGCTGGCTGACGGCTATGGCATTTTTTCCGGGCGCGCCAAAGCACGCGCCAAACTGCGCTTCACGCCCGAGCGTGCGCGCTGGGTCGCCGCCGAGCAATGGCATCCCAAGCAGCGTGCGACCGTCGCCCGTGACGGCTCGTATGTGCTGGAGTTTCCGTATGCCGACGACCGCGAATTGATCGGTGACATTCTGCGCCACGGCACGGAAGTCGAGGTCCTCGCGCCGAAGGAGTTACGCCAGCGTGTGCGTGATCAACTCACCGCCGCCGCGGCGCGCTACGCTTGAAATCGCGACGGCGTTAAGGCGCCACGCGGGGTTTCCCAAACGCTTGCTACGATTCGGCAGGTTCACCGCGAGGAAGATCTAAGCTAATCGTTCGCGGTGAGCCTGTTGCGCCAGTGGCGTGGCGCACCCGTTAATGCTGCTGATCGATATAACCGCCGATCGCTGCGCCGAGTACTGCTGCCGGTCCGTAATTCATCAATGGCGGATTGTTGTAATACACCGGCGGCTGCACCACATAAGCGCGTTGTTGCACGACGTAAGGCCGTTCGATCACCACTACGCGACGGCCGACCTCGTGCCGGTAGCCAAAGCGCTCGTGTCCACGCATTTCATGTGTGTTGTAACTGCGATAACGATCATGGCTTTCATAACCGCGTCCGTGCCAGCTATCGGCAAAAACCGGGGCGGCGGCACAGAGCGAGGCAGCGGTGGCGAGCATGCAGATGATGTTTTTCGTGGTGTTCATGGTGTTCTCCTTGTTGAGGTCCACGCTTCCATCAACGTCCGCGGGGAGCGGGTGTTGACTGCCGCAGCGTTACGCTGTGCAAGCAATTGTCAGCAAATGTTTCGGTTTGCGGTGTCGCCGCCTGGCATGCGGGATAAACAGCCTGCGCGACGGCGGGGTAACATACGGCCTTCCTTGTCAGGCCATCATGAAACTTCCTTCACTGAATACACAGATTTTCGCCGGCGTTGTGCTGGGGATTGCCATCGGTGCCGGCTTTGCCGCGCTCGGCAAGACCTCTCCGCTCACCCAGAACGGGCTTTATGCCGCCGGTCTGGTCGGCACTCTCTTCGTCGATTTGCTGAAGATGGTGTTGATCCCGCTGGTGTTTACCTCGATCGCGGTCGGTGTCGCGAGTTTGCGCGCGCATCGCCAGATGCATCGCGTCTGGGTCGCCACGCTCGGTTTTTTCGTGCTGTCGATGGCGATTGCCATCGTCCTCGGTTTGTCGGCGTCGAACCTGTTCGAGCCGGGCAAGGGTATGCAACTGTCGATGTTTGCCGACGCAACCGCGGCGTTTCAGGCCAAACAGCTGTCGATGTCGCAGTTTTTCGCGCAGTTTCTGCATGCGATTTTTGTCAACCCGGTAAGCGCGCTCGCCCAGGGCAATGTACTGGCCGTGGTGGTGTTCGCGCTGATCCTCGGTATTGCGCTGGTGATTGGCGGCGAGCGCTATAAAAATCTGCTGGCATTGCTGCAGGAATTGCTCGAAATTTCGCTGATGATCGTCGGCTGGATCATGCGGCTGGCGCCCTTGGGCATCATGGCCCTGCTGATTAATCTGGCCGCCACGCAGGACATGGCGCTGATCAAAACGCTGGGATATTTCGTGCTGGTGGTGATTGGCACCACGCTTGTACATGGCGTGATTGCGCTGCCGCTGATCCTCTATCTGGTGACCGGTGTAACGCCGCTGCAATTCTGGCGCGGTGCGCGCGAAGCGCTGATCACCGCGTTTGCCACCAGTTCGAGCTCCGCTACGCTGCCGGTGACCTTGCGCTGCGTCGAGCAGCATTTGCATGTGAAGCGCGACATCGCCGGTTTTGTGGTGCCGCTGGGGGCTACCGTCAATATGGACGGTACGGCGCTGTATGAGGCGGTCGCCGCCTTGTTCGTTGCCAATCTTGCCGGCATTGATTTGAGCTTTGGCCAGCAGTTGGTGGTGTTCTTTACCGCCATGCTGGGCGCGATTGGCGCACCGGGGATACCAAGTGCCGGTATGGTGACGATGATCGTCGTGTTGCAATCGGTCGGCCTGCCGGTCGAGGCGATCGCCATTCTGCTGCCGATCGATCGGCTGCTCGACACCGTGCGTACGGCGGTGAATGTCGAAGACGACATGATCGCCAGCATGGTGGTGCAGAAATTAACGCGCGAGTCCTAGCCGCGAACCATGAAGCCCGGTCAATTTACCTATCACGCACCGCGCACGGTGGAGGAAGCCGTTGCCCTGCTCGGCGAGCATGCCGGCAGCGACGGTCGCATCATTGCCGGTGGCCAGAGTCTGGTGCCGACGATGGCCTTGCGTCTGGCGCAGCCTGCGCATCTTGTCGATATCAACGGCGTCGCCGGTCTTGACCGCATCGAAGTCATTGATGGCGAACTCGTCATCGGTGCCTGTGTGCGACACAGCGCCTTCGAGCGTGCGGTCGTCGACGGGCCGCTCGGCGTGTTGCTTAAACAGGTCGTGCATCACATTGCGCATTATCCGATCCGCACGCGCGGTACCTTTTGCGGCAGCATCGCACACGCCGATCCGGCATCGGAGTGGTGTTTGCTGGCCGCCACCCTGGGGGCGCGTTTGCGGGCGCGCAGCGTGCGCGGCGAGCGCCTGCTGACTGAGCCCGGTTTTTTCGAGGGCATGATGGCCACGGCGCTGGCGCCGGACGAATTGCTGCTTGAAACGCGCCTGCCGCTGCTGAGTGCGGATACGTGCGCCGGCTTTAATGAATTTAACCGTCGCCCTGGTGACTTTGCCATTGCCATGGCGCTGGCGGTTTATCGGCTGCAGGACGGTGTGATCGTCGAGCCGCGTCTGGGTGTTGGTGCGGTTGAAGCGCAGCCGCGACGTATCACCGCTGCCGAGGCGGTGCTCGACGGTCAGCCGCCGACACCGCAATTGTTTGCAGAGGCTGCGGCGTTAGCTGCGCAAGCAGTCGAGCCGCTCGATCAGAACGCCGAAACGGCGGATTACAAACGTGACGTGGTGCGCGCCGTGGTGGCGCGTGCGCTGGCGGGTGCGGAAGGCAGTCATGAGTAACGAAATCGATATCACCCTGGAGATCAACGGCGCGCAATATCCGCTGCGCGTCGAAGCGCGGCGCACGCTGGCCGACACGCTGCGCGAAGAATGCGGGCTGACGGGCACTAACTCCGGTTGCGAGCACGGCGTCTGCGGCTCGTGCACGGTATTGATCGACAATGAGCCGGTGCGCGCCTGTCTGATGTTTGCAGTGCAGGCGCAGGGCCGCCAGCTACGCACGGTCGAGGGCTTGGCCCAAGCGGATGGCCAGCTGCATCCCTTGCAACAGGCCTTCATTGATCACCATGCCTTGCAGTGCGGCTTTTGCACGCCGGGTTTTCTGATGCTGGCGGTAAGTGCGCTTGAACGCAATCCGCAGATCGGCGACGACGAGTTGCGTGAAGTGCTGTCGTCCAACCTGTGTCGTTGCACCGGTTATCAAAATATCCTGAAGGCGGTGCGTGCGGCGGCTGAACACATGCGTGCGCCCGCGGCGAAGCCGGCATGAACGCGCCGACTCCGCCACCGAAAAAACGCTGGATCGGTCAGTCGGTCACGCGTCTTGAAGATCTGCCGCTGGTCACCGGGCGCGGGCGTTATGCCGCGGCGGTCTCCTTTCCGCACCAGCTTTATATGCGCGTGGTGCGCTCGAATTATGCGCACGGGCGCCTCGTGGCGATCGACGCTACCGCCGCGCGTGCTGCGCCGGGTTGTGTCGCCGTGTGGACGGGCGTCGATGTGGCGCATATTCCGCCGATTGAATTTCGGCCGACCAAGGTGCAGGGCCTCGAGCCCTACCGCCAGCATGTGCTGGCACAGGGCGTGGTGCGCTATGTCGGCGAGCCCGTCGCGGTGGTGTTTGCGCGTGATGCGTATCAGGCCGAGGATATTGCTGATCTGGTCGAAGTCGAGATTGAACCGTTACCGGTGATCATGTCGGCGCTGGAGACGCCCGGTGAGTTTGCCCCCGGGCTGCCGAGCGAACCGACGATTGTGCGCAAGGAATTCGGCGATCTGCGTGCCGCCTTTCGCGACGCGCATGCGGTGCTTGAACTCGAACTGAAAATCGGCCGCCATTCGGGCGTACCGATGGAAACACGCGGCGCCATCGCGCGCTATGACGCGCTACGCGACGTGCTGGAGCTGCATGGCGCGACCAAACGCCCGCATCCAAATCGCGACATGATTGCGCGTTTGTTGGGGCGCAGCCCGTCGTCGGTGCATTGCTATGAATGCCATATTGGTGGCGGTTTTGGCGTGCGCGGCGAGCTCTATCCGGAAGATATTCTCGTCTGTGCGGCGGCGCTCAAACTGGGCCGCCCGGTGAAATGGATCGAAGACCGCCGTGAAAATCTGATGGCCTGTAATCATTCGCGCGAGCAGATTCATCGCGTGCGCGCCGCCATCGATGCCGACGGCCGGGTGCTGGGTTTTGACGACGAATTTTTTCACGATCAGGGCGCTTACGTGCGCACCCATGGCACGCGGGTGGCCGATGGCACCGCGAGCACTTTGTTGGGGCCGTATCTGGTTCCGGCGTTTCGCGCCGTCGGTCATTACCGCCTGACCAACAAAACACCGGCGGCAACCTATCGTTCGCCGGGCCGCTTTGAATCCACCTTCGTGCACGAGCGCGTGATGGATGCCATCGCGGCCAAACTCGGCCTCGATCCGGTTGAAGTGCGACGACGCAATCTGATCCCGCATGCGCAAATGCCGTATCAGCGGCCGATGACTGGTCTCGGTTCGCCGGTGGTGCTCGATTCGGGTGACTATGCCGCCCATCTCGACAAGGTGCTGGCGCGGGTCGGTTGGGATGAATTGCGCGCCAAGGTGACGCGCCGCCGCGAGGCCGGCGAAGCTGTTGGTTTGGGGCTGGCCTATTTTCTGGAGAAAAGCGGCCAGGGCCCGCTCGAAGGCGTGCGCCTGACCGTCGACGCCAGCGGCGCTGTCGAACTGGTGACTGCCGCCGCGTCGCTCGGGCAGGGTGTTGAAACTTCGCTCGCACAGATCTGCGCCGACGGCCTCGGCGTTGATTACCGCACGGTGCGCGTCATTCACGGCCGCACCGATGTCATCGATTACGGTTTTGGTGCGAACGCAGCGCGCGTCACCATCATGGTCGGTTCGGCGACGCATATCGCCGCACTCAAGTTACGCGAGAAGGCGCTGGCTATCGCCGCCGAGGATTTTCTCGAAGCCACAGCCGACATGCTCGATATCATCGACGGCCGTATCACGCGTACCGACCGCGCTGATGCGCCGACGGTGACGCTGGCACAGATTGCGCAGGCGCTCGCACCGGCAAAAGCCGCCGCCAAGGGGCGCGCGCCGGGGCTGACCACCGAGGGCGTGTTCGAATGCACGCAATCAGCGTTTCCATTTGGTGCGCATGTTGCGGTGGTCAACATTGATCGCGCCACCGGCGGCGTGTGCGTTGAACGCTACCTCGCCTCGTTTGATATTGGTGTTGCCATCAATCCGATGCTGGTCAAGGGGCAGATCGCCGGCAGCATGGTACAGGGGCTGGGCGGCGCGCTGTTCGAGGAGTTCATCTACGATGCCGACGGCCAGCCGCTGGCGGTGACCTTCGCCGATTACATGCTGCCGACGATGAGCGTGGTGCCCGATCTGGAAATTCTGCTGACCGAAGACGCACCAAGCCCGCTCAACCCATTGGGCATCAAGGGCGGCGGCGAGAGTGCGATCACCGCGGTGGGGGCGGTTATTGCCGCGGCCATTGACGACGCGCTGGCCACGCCCGGTGCGGTGCGCCAGTTGCCGGTGACGCCGCAACGTTTGCGCACGCTGCTGAAGGCGGGCATCGCTTTGCCGGCATGACGGCGCCGGCGTCGGACGAGGCCGAAGAGGAGAAGAAGTTTCCCTATTGGCGGCGCAATCTCTATGTACTGCCGTTTGCCAATGTGTTGTGTGCGGTGGGCTTCACGATTTCCTTTCCTTTCCTGCCGCTGATGGTGCGCGGTCTCGGTGTGCACGACAATCTCGAGACCTGGATCGGCACCATGATGCTGGTCTTTTATATCGTGAGTTTTGCCGCTAATCCGGTGTGGGGCGGTATCGCCGATCACTATGGACGCAAGATCATGGTGCTGCGCGCGATGCTCGGCATGGGCTTGGCGATGTCGCTGGTGCCGTTTGCCCCCTCGCCATTGTGGTTCGCCGGATTGTTCTGTCTGATCGGTTTGTGCAACGGCTTCACGCCGGCGGGCATGGCGCTGCTGGTGGCGAATACGCCACCGCATAAAATCGGCACTGCGTTGTCTTACGCGCAAACCGGCGGTCTGCTCGGACAAACGCTGGGTCCGGCACTCGGTGCGATGCTGGCGGCGCTACTGGTGCAGCATCACACCTTGTTCTGGTTCAGCAGCGGTTTGTTATTTTGCGGCGGTATGCTGGTGTTGTTCTTTGTGCACGAGATCAAGCAACTTGCACCCGGCCAGTGGCGCCTTGAATGGATGGGCAGTTTGCGCGAATTGCTGGCGGTGCCGCGCATGGGGCAGCTTTATCTATTGAGCTTT
>CAIWNB010000101.1 GCA_903913965.1 uncultured beta proteobacterium | reverse complement strand
GAGGCTTTGCTCAAACGCGATCGAAAATTTATCGAGAGCGTGATTGATCGCAACGTGCGGAATATTTCCGGCACTGACGGCATTGCCGAATTTCGCAAACTCTGGGAGCTTGAAAACACCGCCAGTCCGCTGTGGAGCGAGTTGCCCAAGGTGCTGTTTCTCGGCAGCGCACAGGTCAAGGCGGACAAGGTCAGCGAAGTCTGCGCGCCCTATGTCTACTTCAAGTGGCCGGCCAATGCGCCCGATGCGGCAAACGCGGCAGTGATCGCCAAAGAAGCGCTGCTGCAAAGCCGGCCCTCGTTCAGCTCGGCTACACGGCAAACACTCTCCTATGACCTGATCACAGTCAGCGACTGGGAGGTCGCCGATGAGAGCAAGGAAGTGAAGCAAGTATGGGTGGCGGTAAAAACGCCCGCTGGCACCGCTTATCTGCCGGAAGAACAAGTGCGCAGCCCGTTTGAATATCGCGCCTGTTTTGTCAGGCGCGAGGTCGGTTGGCGTTTGATCGGTCTTGAAGTCGGTGAATAGCGGCGTTTCTGCTTAGTAACTCGTTGGCCAATTGCCAAGCTTGTGCTGACCGACGCCGTTACTCATGCGCAGGCGGTGCACTTCAAGCGCGCGTTTGAGAAAACTCCGCGTCTCGCGCGGGTCGATCACGTTCTGCGCGTCATAGAGTTCGGCCAGCCCCCAGCCTGAGGTGTCGCGCTGCACTTCCTTGATGAGTTCGGCGAAGCGTTCCGGGTCATCCTCTTTCTTGATGCCATAGAGAATGTTGACGCTGACCGCCGGGTCCATGAAGCCAAGATCGGCTGTCGGCCACACCGCGACTTCATCGGCATTTTTGTTGCCCGCCATGTTGATATAGGCCTGACCGTAACTCTTGCGCGTGATGATGGTGATCTTCGGTACCGTCACCTGCGTCATCGCGTTCATCCAGTTGATCACCTTGCCGGGCATGCCGCGCATTTCGCCCTCGACGCCGATCAGAAAACCCGGCACGTCGACAAGGTAAACCAGCGGAATGTTGTAAGAGTCGCAAAGGACCATAAAGCTGATGACCTTCTGGCAAGCGTCGGCGTCCAGTGCGCCGCCCTTGAACAACGGGTTGTTGGCAATGAAGCCGACACTGCGGCCGTCGATGCGGGTCAGCATCGTGCACAGGGATTTGCCGAAGCGTTCCTTGATTTCAAAACAGCTGTCCTTATCGGCCACCGCCTTGATCACCTTGCGCACGTCATAGACCTGATTGCGTGATTCGGGAACGATCTCCAGCATACCGGCGCAAGCGTCGTCCGAACCGGGCGGGACCGGATGCACCGGCGGCGCTTCATTGCGATGGCTGGGCAGATATGACAGAAAACGCTGGACGGCGCTTAGCGCCTCCTCGTCGGTATCCACCGCCATATCGACGAGGCCGGAGACGCCGGTCAGCAGCTTCCAACCGCCGAGATCTTCCGGCTCGATCGTTTTATTAATTGCGATGGAAGTGACGTTGGGGCTGGCGATGGCCATGATGGCGCCTTTGCGCATCACCACGAAGTCGGACATCGCCGAATACCACGTCGACGAACCATAGCAGGGCCCGAGCAGCGCAGAGACCCAGGGTGTTTCACGCAGACGCTGATATTCGACCGGGTCCTGCGCGATGATCGAGCGGCCTGCTGCACCCATGCGGTCGGGCATACGTGCGCCACTCGATTCACCGAGCATGATCAGTGGCAGGCCGCGTTTGGTGGCGGTCTCCTTGGTATGCCGGATCTTCTTCATGTTGATCACCGACGATGAAGCGCCGAGCACGGTAAAGTCGTTGGAGACGATCGCCACTTCACGCCCGTTGATGCGGGCAAACCCGGCGACCTTGCCGTCTGCGGGTGCCTTCGCACGTACCTCAGGCCTGATGGCCGCAGCGAAGAGGCCTGATTCGAAGAAGCTGTCCTGATCGACCAGATAGTCGATGCGTTCACGTGCGTTTAAATTGCCCTCCGCCTTACGCTTGGCGAGTTTTTCCGGCCCGCCCATGGCGAGCGCGCGCGCTTTACGTTCATGCAATTGTTTTAAGGGTTCTTCAAATGCCATGATGCAATCTCCGGTGTTGTATTTTGTTAAACGGGCGACGCTTATTGCAACTCGACGTTGGCGTCCTTGATGACTTTTGCCCACTTGACGATTTCTGCTTTGATATGCGCGTCGAATTCCGCGGCCGTACTGCCAACCGGTTCGGCACCCAGATCAGAGAGCCGTGAATTAACCTCGGGCAATTTCAGAATCCGTGCGGTTTCAGCTGAAAGCTTGTTGACGATATCGCGCGGTGTTTTGGCGGG
>CAIWNB010000100.1 GCA_903913965.1 uncultured beta proteobacterium | reverse complement strand
TTCTTTTTTGCAATTCACCGGCAGGGTATCGCCTTACGCACCGGCTATAGGCAAATACGCTACCAGTGTTTTCTTGATGGCGGCGAGCGGCCTCAGCCAGTCACCGGGCAACGACTGCCTGAACAAGCGCACGGATGGGTACCACGGCATAGTCTCACCGCTTTGAAGATAACGCCATTCTGGGCAGGTTGGCACCAAAACCCAAGTGGGCTTCCCTAGAGCTCCGGCCAAATGAACCACTGAACTGCAAACTGTGATCACGACATCAAGCGCTGCGATCAAGGCGGCGGTTTCTTCACAGTCATTAATCGCCTGCGACCAGTGTGTGAGATGGACCTTCCCAATCGCATTGATATGCCCCAACTCGTCATCGCACACACCGTGCTGCAAACTAACAAAACGAACCCCAGGGGTGTGCAGTATTGGCAGCCATTGTGTCAGCGGAATGGATCGCATGGCCTGACGCGTGCGCGGCACACCGCCGCGCCACGCGATACCAACCTTGAGCCCTTCACCCAGACCAGCCAGCTGCTGCTCCCAATGCGCGATTTTGGCGGCATCTGCACAGAGATAACCGGTATGTGCTGTAAATGACGCCTGCGTGCTACGGAATAACTGCGGCAAGCTACCACAAAGAATCTGGCTCGCCCGCCCGATTGGTGCCATGGCCCAGTTACGCTCAAGACCGGGCGTTTGCGCATGCACACGCACCGAAGGGAAAGAGCGCGCGAACAAAGCGGTCAGCCTGGGATCACATTCGATCTCAACATGCGGCACGCGCTTCAATACATCAGACAAACAAGACGCAAACATGATTTGATCGCCTAAGCCCTGCTCGGCATAAATCATCAGTCTGTCCTGCGCCGCGCCGTTCCAGCGCGGCAACACGATATCCTCGCGATAGCACGAATCGCCACAACGAAGACGCCATTCGTATTCGTTCCAGCCCCCGGCATAATCAGCCTGCATTAACAACCACTGCGCACGTAGCGAATGCGCCTCTGGAAAGTCCGGCGCCACGTTCAATACATACTGTAAATGTGCGCCAGCAGCCGTAACATCACCGCGATCCATACACACGAGCGCTGCATTGACGCGTGCATCGGCATGCGCCGGATCCAGCTCAATGGCACGCTCCAGCGCCGACGCCGCATCCTCCAGACGACCTGCATCATGCAAACACAAGCCAAAATTCGCCCACACAGTGGGATTATCGGGTGCCATTGCGAGCGCCTCGCGAAATCGCTGTTCGGCCAGCAGCCACTGCGCGCGCAACCACGCCAGATTCGCCTGCGCATTCAACAAATCAATCGAGTGTGGCTCCTCCCGTTTGGCGCGCGCAAGAAAACTCTCGGCTTCATCGAGTCGTCCGATCGCGCCATAAACGAGACCTAAGCGTAACAGGAGGCCCGGCGCACAAGCATCCCGCGCATAAATGGCTTCGTATATCAGCAACGCCTCAGCATGACGTTGCGCCGCGAACAATACATCCGCATCGCGTCTTTTTTCAGCCCATGCGTCGATGGATTGCAGATCCTGGGAGCACTTAGGTGTTCCCAAAGGCTTGCGCAGGATTTTCAAGAAACGGGATAACATCACACAGAATAGCGCTGCGACAACGCCTGCGAAATTTGATCAATCAGGCCCTGCCATTGACCGGAGTTATGTTGCCGATACATGCGCACCGAGGGGTACCACGGCATGCACTCACCGGCTTCAAGGTAACGCCATTCCGGCACCGCAGGCACCATCCCCCATACGGGTCGCCCAAGTGCCCCTGCCAGATGCAGGCTTGCGCTACAAACCGTGATCACCAGATCAAGTCCTTGCATCAACGCTGCGGTTTCATCAAGGTTGTCGATCGCCTCCGACCAATGTGGGAGCACCACACCGAGCGTATCAGCGAAATCAGAGAGTTCTTCCACCGAGGCATCGTATTGCAGGCTAACGAAATGCACGCCTGGTCTCTGTAACAGGGGCTTGAGCATGTCGAGTTGCAGTGAACGCAGGCCGCCGCGTGTCGACAACGAGCCACCACGCCAGTTGATCCCGATTTTTGGACCATCACCGAGTGCGCGCAATCGTGCAGACCAATAATCAACCCGCCCCGAGTCCGGACGCAGATAACTGCCATGAGATGGAAAATCAGACCATTGCAGACGCAACAGGCCAGGCAGACTGCCGGCGGCCATTTGAAAATCGACCGGACCCAGGACTTCTATCCATTGTTCATCCTTGGCGGTCTGCAACCCACCACGCACCACGGCCGACGGAAAGGAACGGCGAAACAGCGCTTCCAGCCTTGGCGAACACTCGATGATGCAACGACCAGCCTGCGCGATAACTTCGCCAAAACAGGAGGCAAACATGATTTCATCACCCAATCCCTGCTCCCCGTAAACCAGTATCGTCCTGCCCGCCAAAGGCTGACCCTGCCACTGCGGAAAACGATAGGGACGGCTGATAAAATTGCTGCGCGTGTGGCGGCGCGCCTCATAGTCTGGCCATGCTTCAGCAAAACGCGCCTTCTTAAGCAACGCCAGTGCACGATTCAATCTCGCCTCATGACAATCCGGTTTAACACTAAGCAAGCGGTCACAAATTTGAATCATCTCGTCAAGACGACCCTCATTCGACAACACAAAGCAATAGTTAACCAGTATCGCCGGGTCTGCAGGGCTCAGCGCCAACGCTTTTTCCAGATAAGCGGTACCGGACACATGCTGCCCGCAATCACGAATCAACACGTAACCCAGATTACTCAAGAATCTCGGATGATCAGGATCGCACTCCACCGCCCTCTTGAAAAACGCCACCGCCCCTTCGATATCAGAACGTGACAATGCGAGAGCGCCCAGCAGATTGTGTGCATCCCCATAGTTCGGTCTTAGCGCGCAGGCACGCGTGGCATGATCAATCGCCGACTGATCATCTCCTTTTTGCTGCGCCAATAGTGCAAGAAAATAATATGGCTCCGCATAGTCGGGCTGAAAGTGGACAGCCAGATGAAAGCAGTCAGCAGCATCATCAAATTCGCCGCACTGATGATGAATCCGACCCAGATAACAATGCGCCTCCGCCAAATCATGCTGCTCGTCCAAGGCCTGTCGCAAGCAGACTTCCGCACCCACATAATCGCCAGTAATGTAGCGCGCAATACCGGCGCGGCAGGATTCTAATCCGTCACCAGCAGCCAGTGCGCTGACCGGGGCCACGGCATCCACTCGCTCCCGCCCAAACCAGCGTTTGAATAGACTGATCATGCGGATGCCTGTGGCGAAAAATTTCTCAATCCCACAGCAACGCGGTCGATCACGGGCGTCCAGTCCCGCGGCCGGATCTGACGGAATAAACGTGCCGAGGGATACCACGGCATAATCTCGGCATTAAGACCGTAACGCCATTCGGCACTAAACGGCAGCAGCACCCATACGGGAACGCCGAGTGCACCCGCCAGATTCGCGATTGTGTTATCAACCGTGATCACCAGATCGAGAGCCGAAATCATCGCAGCCAACTCATCAAGATCAGTGGCAATATTAAATTGCGGCATCCGCAGATCAATCCCCTGCCGCTCACGCAAGGTATGAATTTCTTCCGCATAATCACCATGCTGGAGACTGATAAAGGCGCAGTCTGGCACCTGCAGAACCGGCAACAAATCCGGCAAATTCAACGAGCGCAGATATTGCCTGTTACGCAAAGTGCCACCTCGCCACGCCATACCGATGCGTATCCTTGCATCAGCGAGCAGCCCGCTATCGCGCCAAAAAATCTGCCTTACCGTATCAACCTTGAGATAACCCGCATGCTTTGCAAACGCCGCAGTATCGCGTCGAAACTGTTGCGGCAGTGAACCCGCCGAGATCTCGAAATCCGTCATAGTGCTAGCCGTCGTTGCCTTCGTATCCGCAGCACAGACCTGTGCTTTCGGGAAAGAACGGGCAAACAGTTTGACGAGACGTGCGTTGCACTCGACAACGCATGCCCCGGCCGTGGCAATTAGATCAGGCAAGCAGGAAGCAAACAGAATTTCGTCACCGATCCCCTGCTCAGGCAGCACAACTATCTTTTTCCCGCTGAGCGGCATGCCCCGCCACCGCGGAAGGCTGCGTGTCCGTGCCTGTGCCCCGCCCGGACCAAAACGTTGTTCATAAGCATCCCAGCCTGCAGGCCAGTCAGCACGCATCAATAATGCCTGACTCCGGTTTCCCACCACATCCGGAAAATCCGCTTGTGTCGCAAGAACTTTGTCATAGGTCGCGATGGCCTCATCCAGGCGCGCCAGATCCCGCAATGCATGCCCGATACAGGCCAGCGACGCGTGCTCCTCTGGTTGCAATGCATGTGCACGACGAAAACTGGCCAATGCCTCCTCGGCGTAGCCGCATTCGAGCTGCCACAGACCAAAATTGTGATGCGCCCGTGGCGAATCAGGCACTGCATCCAGCAAGCGTTGGAAATTTTGATAAGCCGCGTCATAACGCCCCAGCCTCGATTCAACAAAGGCGAGCTGATGCAGGGCATCAAGATCGGACGGATCGGCGCGAACGGCCGCACGATAAGCGTCAGCCGCAGAGGGAAGATCGCCCGCCGCCTTGCGTACGTTGCCCAGCATGAACCAGGCGGACGGCGCTACCTCGTCAAGCGCAATCGCTGCATGGCAGGCCGCTGCCGCCTCATCATGACGTTGCTGGCGCGTAAGAGCGGCGGCGAGCGCAAGCTGTGCGTTGTATAAATCCGGCGAAAAATGTACAGCAAGCTGATAGCAATCGAGTGCGTCCTCATCCGCCCCCGCAGCCGCATAGAGATCACCCAGGGCCAGATGCGCCTCGGCAAAATCGTATTTGAGTTCAATCGCCTGCTGCAAACAGGACTCCGCCTGCATGTGCTCCCCCGCCCGCCGCAAGTCTGCGCTTTGCGCAAGCAAACGCGCTGCCTCATGATCTTCAGCGCTAGGGGTAAACGCGGCATTCATGCCGGCTGGCTTGTAAGAGGTAACCATTGATCCCGAAAAATGCTCTTGCCGGCGACCCGCTCATCAAGCCTGAGACGGTGAGCGGCGATTCTGCCAAGCAGAATGGCGATGTTTGCACAGCACACCCGTAGCGGCAAGCGCGATGAAGCTGGATTCAGGTTTGGACATAGCGCCCAAGTGCGAATCCGGCCTTTTCCATGAGAGCCTGGGGCAGGCGTACAGTCAGCAGCCAATAACCGTCAGCGCAAGCACCCGCCGCATCTGCCGGATCGCACCGGCGTAACTCGCGTTCATTCTCAGCGATCACATAACATTGGTAATGAAGGGGCTTTAGCCAGCCATATAAATCAACGACCAGCGGTGCTGGCATTTCAAGCAAAAAATCGGGTTGATAATCACCCACGGTTTTCTTGAGACCCGACATAGTTGCCGGTACGGCATAACCCGCACTGATCCTGATAGCGGTAAGACCCGTCACATCCGCTTCTGACAGACAGCCATTAATATCCTCTGGCAATGCCCGCAGGAAATCGATGTTATCTGCTGCATTGCGAGCGACGTTCCTGCGCAGACGTGCCTCGTTTACATCATCGTGTTCTATGCATACGACACGCGTTGGCGCCAACGCCCGCGCCGCCAGCAAGGCATAAAAACCGTCGCCAGCGCCAATATCGAGAACCGTCCCGCCATCGCCTAACAAGGACTGCCACAATGAGCTCGCGAAGGACTGATATTCGCCAATCCACGCCAAACGAGCGCAGACGGGATCAGCGCCGTCGTCACACAGAACAAACATACCGCCCTGATATTCGTCGATTTCGATTTCACCGAAAAACGGCATTTTGCGTGACAACGCCATGCACTCATCCGCACTAACCAAGGCCTGTAGGCGGCAAAAGCGGTGCAACTCGGCAATACGTTGGTTTCGCAGTGCAAGCGCCGCGTCTGAATGAATATCGAAATGATGGTTTATGCGCTCGCTACGCAGGCGGTCATGCACCGCAGTCACCCAGTCACTGGCGCTGGCTGCGCGCGGACCAGTCGAATGGAGCGCGTGGCGATTGATGAAAAACTCGCCGGCAATCTTACGACAACGATAAGTAGTCCACAGGCGCAGGTAATAATCGAAATCCTCACCGGCATCCAAAGACTCGTCAAAACGTACCGCAGCTGCAACCGGCGTGCGCACAAAATGTCCCATCTGCAAAGTCAAGAACGGCTCGAACAACAAAAGGTCGTTCAAGCCATCCATGCCAATGATCTGCGGTACGCGTAGATGCGGCGCGGCCGCGGCGGGAGACAAACCAAGAATCAAGCCCCATACCGCATCATGACCATCCACCCAGTCACTCATCGTTTCAAATGCCGAGGCCACCATAAGATCGTCGGCATCGAGAAAAAATATCCAGTCGGCGCGCTCTGCAACCGCACGTTCTATGCCGATATTGCGCGCCCTGCTGCGGCCCAGCCTGCCACCGCTGTCATCGACGTCAATCAGGCTGAGTGTTGCAAAAGGTCCGCGACCACTGCGCCAGGCACGCTCCACCGAAGCCCTGCATTCTGAATACAGTGACTCATGACCCGGCCCTACGGGGGTAATCACGGCGACCCGCAAGCGATGCACTGCGCATCGCAACCATCCGGTCAGCATATCAAGCATCGGATCAACACTCAGCCCACCGGCAACTGCGACAGTGCAGCGGCCACTGCGGTAACAACCGGAGGCCATGTCCGATCGTCAGTCTGACGGAACAATCGCAACGATGGATACCACGGCATCGTCTCTCTGGCCAAACCATAGCGCCAGTCCGGCAAATGCGCGAGCAGCGCCCAACAGGGCTGACCGATGGCACCGGCAAGATGCACTATGGTGTTATCAACGCTCACCACCAGATCCAGGGCTGCGATCAAGGCTGCGGTGTCTTCCATGTCATCGAGCACCCCGGGCCAATAATCGATGCTCATGCCGGCCGCACGCGCCATCCCGATTTCTGCACTGCAATCCCCACGCTGCAAACAAACAAACCGTCGCGGTCCGCTCGCAGCAAGCGGCAGCAAATCGACCAACTCCAACGAACGCAAGCCCCCGCGCGTCTTGCGCGTACCACCGCGCCAGCTCAAGCCCACAGTCGGCGTAGTGCTGGCCCCAGCAAGGCGTTGCCGCCACGCCTGCACGCGGCGGGCATCCGGTAGGAGATAGCCGGCGCCACGCGGAAATTCATCCACACTGGTACGCAGCCATCGCGGCAGGCTACCGATGGCGATTTGCGCATCAAACTCAGGCTGCTGCCGCATCCACTCAAGATCCCCACCTCGCGCCCGACCGTAAATGATGGCCCGCGGAAAAGAGCGCGCAAAAAACGTGGCAAGCCGCGGATCACAATCGATGGTGACCGAGGCGGCGCTGGCGATGAGTTGCGGCAAACAGGATGCAAACATGATTTCGTCGCCAACTCCCTGTTCGGCATAAACCAGAAAGCGGCGATCACCCGCGTCAACTCCGTTCCATTCCGGCAAACCGAACTGACGCCTGATATCCCGCCCGCCGCGCAGATGCCGTAGTTCGTAATCCGGCCAGCCGCGCTGATAATCGCCCAGATACAAATACGCCAGCGCGCGGTTCCAGCGATATTCGACCACTTCCGGCTGCTTCTCCAACAAAGCATCATAGTGTGCGATGGCCTGCGTGAAATACCCCTGCTCCTGCAGCGCAAGTCCGTAATTGGCCTGAGCCGCAACCGCCTCGGGATGCAAATGACAGGCGCGCCCGAACATCTTCTGTGCGCGCACAGGATCGGCAGCCTGCGAGAGAAAAATCAGCCCGAGGTTGACCAAGGCCCCCAGATGAGATGGATCAATGGCGGTTGCTTTTTCATAGGCTGCCATGGCCCCGGCCGTGTCACCGGCCCCGTTTAGCGCGAGCCCAAGCTCAAACAAGAGATCGGACTGCGGACCTGCAATAGCTAGCGCCTCGGTAAATAATGCGGCGGCGCCATTGAAATCACCCGAGAGTCGCGACAATCTGCCACAGCCGCGCAAGGCTGGCAGCGATTCGGGCGCATGCGCCCTAGCAAGTTCAAAACAATCGCGCGCATCCTCGACATCACCGAGCTCAAGACTGCATTCACCCTGCCCCGTAAGAGCCTCAACGCAGTCAGGCACGAGATCAACAGCGCGCCGAAAGAGTTTCAACGCAGCGGCAAACTCGCCCTGCTTTAACAACGCCGTGCCGAGACCGCACAGCGCGTTGATATCGTTCGGTTGTGCCGCCAATATTGCGGCGCAGGCTGCACCTTCAGACGCTAACGCCACGACGCCCCCGCACAAGCATTTGTCGTCATGCCAGGCAACATCCAAGTCCGGGGACGAACAGCCCAGAAGCGATTGATGGTTCAGGACTTTTCGCGCTGGTCAACACGACACATGGCCTTGAATTCCAGCCGCCACTCGTCACCATACTCGGCGTTGTGACACTCGTTGAAGTAGGGGCCGCCAAGAGTGTGATGTACCAGCGAAACATCCTTGCGCGGCGAATGACAGCCGACCAGATGGTTCCAGCGATCAGGAATCTCGCCGATCAGGGTATCGTCGCCGAGCCATTTGAACTGGTGCAAATCAAGACCGGACGCGGTATTTACGAAATCCGGGGTTAAGGCACGGCATCGAGCGTTATTGAACATCATCAGGCTCGACCAGTTTTTTTTCTGGTAGGCGGTTTGCGGCTCGTTTAGAAACTTGCGGCTCTCGCGAGGAATATGTTCATGCTTGACCACCATCACCGCATAACGATCGTCGCGTAACGCATGGAGCTTGGCGATATCGTCAAGGACCAGCATGTCGCCATCCATGAAAATGGACCAACCGGTAAAACCCGATAGATAGGGCGTCAGAAAGCGTGAGAACGAAAAATCCGTCGATTGCAGGGGATGCCGCTCGCGGGTCATCAAGCCCTTTAATTGCGACAACATGATAGGCGTGATCGCCACCGGCACGCTCGAACGCGCCTGTATGCTGTAGGCCAGCACGCTAAACGCGATGGCCTCGCGCGGGTCATAGCCGATAAAGACCTGGATCATAGTTCTCCGTCCTGCAGAGGAATTTCGTGATCAATACAAACGGCGGATTCAGCCGGAAATTTTTTGCTCAACCAGCCGCACACCATCGCTGGTTTCTTCATGCGATTGCACCCAGAACTCCCAGGTTATTGCCGGATGGTTGCGTGCAATATCCCGTACCAGCCCCACCCACCATGAGGCCGGTTGGATGGTGCAATGCGCATTCTCACCGTTGGGCAGGCGTTTATGCGCCGGGTAACAGGCCACATTCGCGAAGACGAACTTGTCTGCGTAACCGAACAGCTCGCCAATAATCCATGGCATATCCTGCTCAGGACAATGCTCCAGCACATCCGTGCAGATGACTCCGTCGAACTTGCCTTCAGGCAAGATGTTATGAGGTTCATAGCAGGGGTCATAGCAGACCAGTTCCCCGATATCGAGGTAATCAATCACTGCAGGCCAAATCGTGCCGGATTCGTCTTTGATCGGTCGTGGCAAATATTGCTGACCTTTGCCGCAACCATAGTCAAGCAGGGTGTCTGCGCCGGTGCGGGTAATCAGTGCCTTGATACGCGACAACTGTGCGTCCAAACTGAAGCCAGGAAAGGTCTTTTCGGCGGGCACGCCGAGAAATTCCTCGCCCTTTTGATGCATTTGGCGATACATCGCCTGCAATTCGATATAGCGAGGGCTGGGTCTGCTGCGGCTGAAACTCATGGTGTCGGTCAATTCAATGTTCACGGTTTAGGTGTATTCGTATAGCGCTCGCGCCACGCGGATAAGGATTGTGCCACATCTGAAATGACCGGCTGCCATTGCCCGTAAGCAGGCTGCCGGAATAGATGTGAGGAGGGATACCAAGGCATGGTCTCGCCCTGAAAGCCATAACGCCATTCCGGACTAAACGGTGTCATGATCCAGACCGGTTTTCCGAGGGCGCCGGCCAGATGTATCACGGTTGTGCAAACACTGATGACAAGATCGAGTTCAGCAACCAGCGCCGCGGTCTCTTCAAAGTCATCTCGCACCTCGCACCAGCGGTAAATTCTGACCCCGGTTTTTTCTGCAAGCGCGGCAATCTCCCCCTCACAATCGGTATATTGCAAATCAACAAAATGAAGGCCCTCCAATTCCAGCAAAGGCGTCCACTGCGCAAGCGGAATTGACCGTAAGGCCGCCCTGGTCTTGTGGGTTCCGCCCTGCCATGAAACGCCGATTTTGGGCCCAGCCCCAAGAGCATCGAGGCGCTTGCGCCAGGCTGCCCTACGCGCTGGATCCGCCAGCAGATAACCTTCATGATGCGGAAAATCACCAAGTTTTCCGCGCAGATATTGGGGCAGGCTGCCCATCGCGATCTGCGCATCAACCGGCAGCTCCTCGGCGGGCGTTGTAGCGTGTACTTCGGCCGCGGGAAACGAACGCCGGAACAGCGGTAACAACTTCTCAGAGCATTCAATAACGCAGCGTCTGCATGAAGCAATCAGTTCAGGCAGACAGGATGCAAACATGATTTCGTCACCCAGCCCCTGCTCGCCGTACACCAGCAGACGCAATGCGCTGACATCGCTGCCTGCCCAAACCGGATATGCCGCGGGACGGTGGATTCGATCCTTCGACTGAAGACGCACATCGTAATCCAGCCACCCGCTCGAAAAATCATGTTGCAGCAAGCGGCAAAGAGTTCGATGCCAGCGTGCGAGCTCAAAGCCGGGTTTCGCCGCGATTGCCAAATCATAGCAATCCATTGCCTCATCAAGACGACCGAGGTCTTGAAGAACGATACCCAGATTGTTCAACAGTTCAGGATCGGCACTTTTTTGCAGGCGTGCGCGCTGATAGTAACCAAGCGCTTCCTCAGGACGATGCATTTTCTGCAAGGTGAAAGCCAGACTCAACAACACATCAAAATCGTCTGGCTGAACTGTCAGCAGTTGGCGCAAATGGGATTCAGATTGCGCGTATCGCTCGAGGATCAAACGTTCGATAGTCAGATTGCGGATAAGGCCCGACAGCCCCGGCGCGAGCTCGTGTGCACGTTCAAACGCAGCAAGTGCACCGGCATGGTCACCGAGCGCCTGATAGGCCAATCCGAGATTTGAATGGGCAAGTGCATTGACCGGATCAAGAATAATGGCCGCACCATAACAGGCCTTTGCGGCATCGCTGTTACCGCCCAACAGAAAAACATTACCCAACGCTGAGTGGGCATCAACAAAACTGGGACGGGTGGCGAGTGCCTGCCGCAAATACTGTTGCGCCTCGGTCAGGCGTCCCGTTTCACCCAATAAGGATCCCAGCAAAAAACCGGCGTCTGCGTTTGCAGGATCAACCGCTAGCGCATTTCTATAGTCGGCTTCCGCCCCCGCCACATCACCAGCCGACTGAAGGCGGAATCCCCGCCGCAGCAATTCCCCATCAATTGCTAATTCATGACTTTGGCGTCGGAATATCCGTGCAAATAATTTTCTGAGGATCAATTGAATACGATGCAGGAAGTTTGCATCATTATAGGCGAGGTGCTATTGACGCCGGAATTGAATGAAACACATAATGTAAAGGTATATTTTAAAAGCCAAAATTTCTGCTTTTCGTCGTTGTTTCAGCAGCTGGCATACAAGGATCTGATGAACCCATTTCGCATGCTATTCGATGCGTTCCGACGTCCGCATCCGGCCCCGCTAGAGAGCCCCCGGGGGGCGTCGCTCACGCTGGAAGAGTATCAGTCTCTTGATCCGCATATGAATGTGCGTGAAGGAGACATAGAGGTTGTTTTTTGCACACCAAATCTGCCGGCACAATTTCGTGTCGACACACTGCGTAGCAAAGAACCGGACACCATCGATTGGATACGTGGCTTCTCACCCGGTGAGGTGCTCATCGATATCGGCGCCAATGTTGGCATGTACACAATCTGGGCGGCTAAAACCAGGGGCGTGCGCGTATTTGCCTTTGAACCGGAGTCGCAAAATTACGCACTCCTCTACCGAAATATTATCCGCAATGGACTCTCCGAGCAGGTCACTGCTTACTGCCTCGCACTGAGCGACGAATCCGCCTTTGCGCGTCTCTATCTGAGTGATTTTTACGCCGGTGGTTCCTGCCATACTTTTGGCGAACAGGTTGATCACAGGCTGGAGCAACGGCACAGCCGATATTCGCAGGGGAGCATTTCCTGCCCCCTGGATCGGTTGGTTGCCGATGGCGTGGTGCCGGTGCCAAACCATATAAAAATCGATGTCGACGGTCTCGAGCACAAAGTGTTGCATGGCTGCGCAGAAACCTTGAAAAATCCGCTGGTCAAATCAGTCCTGGTCGAAATCAATACCAATCTGGAGTTGCATCGCAATATTATTCTGGAAATGCAGGCGCTGGGCTTTGGGTTTTCCGACGCTCAGGTGGCCAGCGCATTGCGCACCGAGGGTGCTTTTGCAGGAGTCGGCAATCATATCTTCCATCGCTGAAGAGCACGCTCTCTACCAGATTAACAATGCGCCGATGCGCGAACATCCCTATGCGCATATCTACGTTGATAATATCTTCCCCGAGGATTTTTATTCGCATTTACGAGAAAACTGGCCTGCGGACTCTTCGTTAGTTTGCCTAGGGGATACCGGACGCGTGCCCAAGGGGGCCTACCCAGAGCGTTTCATCATGCCATTCTCGCAAAGCGAGGTGGCGAAGCTTGATGAGAAACGCAGAGCGTTCTGGCTGGAGTTTGGCAACTGGCTTCTCGGCTTTCGCTTCATGAATTCCGTGATTGGCAAATTTGAATCGGCTGTGGAAGAACGTTTCGGCCCCGCCATGCTAAAAAATGATTACAGCGCGGAGTCGCTGATCGTTCGCGACATGACGAATTATTCCATCGGACCGCACACCGATGCGCCGCACCGCCTGCTCTCGGTTTTGTTTTATTGCCCAGATGACGACAGCCGTGCCCATCTTGGGACATCGATTTACGTGCCAAACGATCCGGACTTTCGCTGCGCGGGCGGACCGCATTATCCGCATCATAAATTTACTAAAGTCAGAACAATGGAATACCGGCGCAATTCAATGTTTGCATTTATCAAGAATGATTATTCATTTCACGGTGTCGACCCCATCGGCAGCCAGGCGGTTGGGCGGGACGTGCTACTCTACGATATCCGCGTACAGCAGGCTACAGCAACGCCCGCTGTGCCCCCCTCGGCGGGGGCCGGGATAGGATTGAGAATACTGAAACAGCTGTTCGGCAGACGCCAATAATATACTTTGTTACTGGAGCAAGACCATGGGTTTGTTTGGTTCAACATCGGGCAAGGATGTCGATATGTTCGCGAAAACACTGGCGCAGGATTTGGCCAAACGTTATCCACCAGCGCTCGACAAGGGCAATGAGCGCAAGATTTCACAGAAGCGTCTGACAACGATTTTGGAAGACACGTATACCCGGGCAGTCACCTATAAGACGGAACATAAACTTGGCGTTTACAAGAAGGCACGCTTGGGCAATACGTTCCGCTGGGAGCTGCAGGATATGGGTTATAGCGAGAAATTTGTGGAACTTGCTACCGAAGGCTTGATCGTATATATCACGCGAAAAACTGGCGAGTAGCCACTCCCAGGAAGGCTTACAAGGGTTTTATTGGGGCGGCGCAACATAGCCCGGGATTTTCGCCAGGTCGACCGAGTCGATCTGGGACTTGTCCATGAATTGTTCTGCATATTTCAGGTAAACCTCCTCCCACATGAAGACATCGAAAAGGTCGGGATCGATATGCCCGCCAAGCTTGAATTTTCCAAGTATGGTGAGCGATTCCGTCAGCGTCTTGCCTTTTTTGTAGGGGCGATCTTTAGCTGTCAGCGCCTCAAAAATATCCGCAATCCCCATGCAGCGAGCCTGCAACGACATTTGATCCCGGGTAAGTCCACGTGGGTAGCCCTTGCCATCCATGCGCTCATGATGCCCCCCCGCGTATTCCGGCACCCGCTTAAGATGTTTCGGCCATGGTAACGATTCCAGCATTTGAATCGTCACATCAATGTGGTGGTTAATAATAGCGCGTTCCGCCGCGGTGAGAGTGCCGGCACGTATGGTTAGATTCTCAAGCTCATCAACCGATAAAAAATCAACCATCTTTCCCGAAACATCCTGCCAGCGGTACTTAGTCGATATCTGAACGACACGCTCTCGATCAGCATCGCTCATCATTTCTCCGCCGATGTTGCAAACACGCAGAAAAGCGCGATCCGCCTCAATTTCAAGCAGGCGTTGACTCAACTCAACTGCGACTGTTGCAGGCGCTTCTCTGCTCTGACCTGCCTTTAGTAGCTGGATCTCAGCGTCTCGCTTGATAACTTCAAAGCGCGTATCCAGCAAGTGAATACGGTCGAAAATGGTTTCGAGTTTCGTCGCTTTGTCGACCACATGAACCGGCGTGGTTACCTTACCGCAATCGTGTAATAAGCCTGCGATTTTCAATTCATAACGGTCTTTTTCGCTCATGCTGAAATCGCGTAACGGCCCCACCCGTGTGGCATCAACCGCCTCTGCCAACAACATCGTCAACTGCGGCACCCGCGCACAATGGCCGGCCGTATAGGGCGACTTGTCATCGATTGCAGCGTTGATCAGGCTGATGAACGACTCAAACAGATTTTCGAGATGACTGATCAGTGCTCGGTTGGTCAATGCAATTGCCGCCTGCGAAGCCAGGGACTCAGCGAGTTGTTGAGCCTCCTTGGAGAAGGCCGTTACAACGCCCGACGCGGGGTTCTTAGCATTGAGCAACTGCAAAACACCGATGATTTCATTCTCGTGGTTCTTCATCGGTACCGTAAGGAAGGACTTTGAGCGATAACCGGTTTTCTTGTCGAAATTCTTGGTACCCGAAAAGTCAAAACCCTCCTCTGTATAGGCATCGGCAATATTCACCGATTGGTCATGATGCACAGCATAAGCCGCCACCATGCTTTTTATCGGTACTGCGTCCTTGTCAAACAAATGAACCGGATAGAACGGTATCTCCACCCCGGTCGTTCCACCCATTGCGATTTGAAGCGTATCGTTACGCATGATCTCGAACTTGAGCGTCCGCTCTTCGGTCATCCGATAGAGCGTGCCTCCATCTGCGTTGGTGATTTTTTGTGCCGCCACAAGAATGGCTTCAAGCAAGCGGTTGGTGTCCGTTTCTTTTGAGAGTGCAACGCCGATCTCATTTAGCTGGTCAAGGCGCGCAAGGATGCTCTCAGTGTCATGCAAATATTTCGGATTTTTCATATGGTTTTATTTATTTGATACAAACCGCACGAACCTGTGCCATATCAGTAACCCCCATCAAAACTTTTTCCATACCGTCCTGTTTCAGGGTTCGCATGCCGTGCTCAAGAGCAGTAGCGAACATTTCCGCAACACGCGCGTGTTCCTGTATATTTTTCTTGATGGGGTCTGTACCAATCAATAGTTCATGCAAACCAACACGGCCCTTGTAGCCAGTGTTGCCACATGTATCACAACCGCCGGGGCCGTGAAAAATGATTTCGCCTTTTTCATTACCGAATTCCTTGACCCACCCCTCAAGTACTTTCTCACGCTCCCGCGTTGGATCTTTTTTCCAACTTTCAGTGTTCAACAGTTCGGTTGAGTACTCATCAAGGAAAAGATTTAACTCATCTGGAGTCGCCGCATGCGGTTTCTTGCATTTCGCACATAGGCGTTTAGCCAACCGCTGCGCAAGGATACCCAGCAACGCATCTGCAAAATTGAAGGGATCCATGCCCATGTCGAGCAGGCGGATGATGGACTCCGGAGCACTGTTGGTGTGTAGTGTCGCAAAGACCAAATGGCCCGTTAACGATGCCTCAATTCCTGTGCCGACTGTTTCTTTATCCCGCATCTCACCGACCATAATGATGTCAGGATCTGCGCGCAAAAATGCCTTCATTGCGACAGCAAATGTCAGACCAGCCTTCGGATTCATTTGCACCTGACGAAGCCCCCGCTGCGTAATCTCCACCGGGTCTTCTGCGGTCCATATTTTGGTTTCTGGCGTGTTCAGATAGCCTAGTACAGAATGCAGGGTAGTTGTTTTTCCAGAACCAGTCGGGCCGCAGACAAAAAACAGACCATAGGGTTTCTCGATGGTTTCCTTGCACATTTTAAGGTTGTATTTCGAGAGCCCCAATTTATCGAGGGGAATAGGCTCGCCTGCAGCGAGAATACGCATGACGATATCTTCGACGCCCCCTTGGGACGGAATAGTTGCGACGCGCAGTTCGATATCTAGCGGGCCGAATTTCTTGAATTTTATCTTTCCATCCTGGGGTTTTCGCCGCTCTGAAATATCGAGGTCACACATAATCTTTAGTCGCGCCGCAATGGCGTTACGGTATGCTGCGGGCACGGAAATATACGGCATCAATGAGCCGTCTTTGCGAAAACGCACTTCTGTTTTACCCTTGCCCGGATATGGCTCGATATGAATATCTGATGCACCCTGCTTGTATGCGTCGACAATAATCTTGTTGACCAGCTTTACAACTTCATTGTCTGAGGCGGCGGAAGCAACGTCCTCCGGACTCTCGTCAGCCTGCTCGTCGGCCATGCCAGACAATAGATCACCAATGTCAGTATTGTCTTCGACTTGCACCGCGGCGCCAGAAATACCTGATGCTCCGAAGAGTCCGTCGAGGGTCGCAATGAACTCACGCTGGCAACATACGCGATAAGCTATTTTGCTTTTGGGGTACACGTTATTTACAATTTTGGATCCACGGATTTTTTCAGGATCTGTGGTCAATACGACGATTCCTTCGACGACTTCGTCTATTGGTGCCCACATGCTGGCTTCAATAAATTCGCGGCTCAGATTTTTCAGGAGGTCAAGCGGCTTTATTCGATCCGCCCTATAGGGCTCATAGGGCACCCCGAAATAAGCCGCGAGGGCCTCGCCGATTGCCTGAACCTTGACCTGAAATTCGTCGATGAGAACGGTTTCGATGTCGAGATTTTTGCGCCGTGACGAACGGGTAGCGAGCTCGAGCTCCTCTGCCGAGATCACCGCATTCGTAACAAGGCTGTCATATTTACCCTTAACCGTTAGGGCAGGCTTGGATCTTTGCTTGTAAGCAATCGCCAGCGTTTCGCACACATGCACTGCGCCTTCCTCCATGAGAGGCGGAAAGGGCGCACTGGCTTTGGAGTTGATTATCTGCACCACGCCGATAAGGTCTTTGCTTTGCGCATCGACTACAGGCGCCACCAGCATTTGCTTTGTTCGGTAACCTGTCTTGGTATCAACCTGCTTGAGAAAATTAAGGTGTGGACTATACGATTTCAACTCTTTCTCATCGTATACGTCACGTATGTTGATCATTTTTTTATGCACCGCTACGAAACCGGCAATGCTCTGCTCCGCAATCGGAAGCTTCAAATCCTTGAACGAATTTAATCCGGTCTTGACCTTGGATATGATTGAGGTCTTATCGTCGCTAACGAGATAGAGGGTAAGCCGGTCCGCATTAAAGAGGCCGCAGAGATCCTGGCTCAATTCGAGCATAATCTCGTCGATATTATTCGTGGCGTGGATTTTATTGGTGACGGCCTGCAAGCTTTTGGAGAAATTTAACTTCTCCGCGAGACTGTCGTGCGCCACCTGCTTGCCCTCCAATACACTACTCATCGTGGCTTTTCCCTCAGTCAGCGCTCGGTTTATTGGTTACAGATAAACCGGTACGAATTACAATTGGAAAATCATGTTAGTTTCTAGCATGCGAGGATTCCACCGACCCGCACAGTCATGAATTTCACGCATAGTAGCCTCAACCTCGCCCGGCTTGAGGTGAGTGATAAAAATCTCGATGTGTTTTTGCAACTTTTGCAGTTCCCCAACCAGCAAGTTCGGGCACAGGTGCTTGGATGCTATGGCGAGATCCATCTCGCGATTACAAAATGCTGTTTCGATAATTAGGTAACGCAAATTCTCTATCTGATTCACCGCACTCCAAAGAGCGTCATTGGTTGTTGTGTCGCCGCTGTACACCAGACTGGCATCACCGGAATCAATTTGAAAGCCAACAGCAGGCACGACATGATTAGCAGGAAGCGGTGTGATTTTTCGGCCTCCAATAATTTCAGTCCGGCCGATATCAATCGGGAGGTAACATAAATATGGTTGTCCCGGATCTGGAATCTGTGTGAAATCAGGCCATATTTTCCAGTTAAATAGATGCTGCTGGAGCACTTCGATCGTTGGTGGGAGCGCATGGATTGCCAGCGCTTTATCCCTTGTCCACCCGACTGTATCAAGGATAAATGGTATCGAAGTGACATGATCGAGATGAGAGTGGGTCAGAAATACGTGATCTATTTTTGCAAGCTCTGAAATACTCAAATCTCCGACCCCGGTTCCAGCATCGATAAGGATATCCTCATCGATCAGCATAGACGTAGTACGGTGATTTCCACCGATGCCACCACTACAACCAAGTATCCTAAGTTTCATCCGAGCAATCGCTATTTCGTTGTAAAGGTGAAGGCGCCATCCCACCCGTTCCCGGGTGGGTTCGATCTCAGAAAGGCGATACGTCCTACGAAAGTTTCGTTATAGAGCTTGTTATTCGGCAACATATTTTGCAAATTTAACAGTTGAAGCTCTGCTTGATCCCAATCCTGTGCACGATATAACCGCAGAAATTGGGCATATAGTCTGATTTCCTCCAGCTTTGGTTTCGTTACCTTGCCTTGCAACCCAATAGGTTCGTAAATTGCCACCGCCTCGTCTTTTCCCTTTACCCTAACCCGATCAAGTTCGCGAAAAACGACATCCGGTACCGCGGCTCGTGTAGCCTCTCCGACGATCATGTCGGCGCCGTATTCCTTTGTGATTCCCTCCAGCCGTGAGGCGAGATTGACCGCATCTCCCATTACAGTATACGCAGTACGGAGTTTGGACCCCATGTTGCCCACACTCATGCGGCCTGTATTAAGGCCGACGCCAATCCGAATTTCCGGCCAGCCACGCGCATCAAATTCGGTTTTGAGTTTTTCCAAAGCATCATGCATTTCGAGACCTGCCATGATCGCGTTACGAGCGTGGTTTGGGTCTGCCAGCGGGGCGCCCCAAAATGCCATGATGCAATCCCCCATGAATTTATCGACTGTTCCGCGGTGCTTGTAAATAACTTCTGTTAGTGGCGTCAGAAACTCATTCATAAGTTTCGACAATTGTTTGGGGTCAAGGCCTTCCGATATTGTTGTAAAGCCACGGACGTCGGTAAACAATACAGTCATCTCGCGGGATTCACCTTCCATCGAGAAACCGTCTGGGTTTTTTGCCATCTCATCGACCAGTTCTGGAGGTATATATTGTCCGAACAAGCCCGTGATCTGGCGCTTTCCTCGTGCCTCTACAAAATAACCGTAAGACATATTCAGTGCGAACAATAAAGAAATGAGCGTCAGACCCGATGCGAGCGGCAAGACCAGATTTCCAACGTGGAATATGGCTAAATTTGCAGCGAGTACAAGTGAGAGCACAGCGACCGTTGCCACTAGAGACTTTAGCGGATTGAGTCTGGGCAGAAGTATCGCCATGCCTAAACCAGCGGTTAGCAGCAGGATAAATTCCGCGCCTATTACATAAGGAGGTTTTTGCTTAATGTTCTGATCAAGCATTCCGCTTATCATATTGGCATGCACCTCAACCCCTGGATATACAGCCTCTACCGGAGTTGCGCGCAAGTCCAGTAAACCCGGGGCGGTTGTTCCAATTAGAACTATCTTTCCTTTCAGCTCGGATTGGGGTACACGCGCCTGAATAACGTCAATCGCTGATAAATATTTGAAGCTGCCACCTTCACCCCCGCCTTTGCCGCGGTACGGGATCAAGGCAGCAGCAGACTCGTCAACCGGCACCTTGACTGGACCGGCCTCAAGCCATTCAAGTCCAGGATAGTTTTTGCTCCAAATTTTCTCGTTTGGATACCCGGGAACTACTTGCACGTTTCCGAGTAACAGGCGGACTATCGCCAGGGAAAGCGGCTCGTAATATGCACCGGCATATTCGGTCAGCATGGGAATACGTCGCAGGATCCCGTCGGTGTCCGGGTCTAAGGTGAAATGCCCGCCATTCGCTGAAACGTCCTGTAAATCAGGAAGGTTTGCCGTAAATGATGGGTATGTTGGGAAATTGATTGTTTTGCCGGTAAAGGTTCCCTTAGGAAGTACCGGTGATGGCAGCTGGCCTTTGGACCCGCCCTCTCTGTCCTTCTCTCGCGTAAATGTATAGCCAAGGATAACCGGCCTATTCTTTATCTTGGCTGCAAATATCGCATCGTAGTCGAGTTGGGGCTGAATTTTCTGCAATGTCGTTTGAAAGACACTTACGTCGCGAAGCTCTTTCTTAGCGAGTTCCTCCAGAACACGCAGGCCTGAACTCTCGTCTCGCTCGGCAAATACAACGTCCAGCCCCAGGATTGCTATCTGGTAATGGTCAAACAATTGGTCAAGGATTTTTGCCAGCCTGTCACGCGGCCAGGGCCAACGGCCTTCCCCGCCGTTTTCCTTTTCAGCTAGACTCTTTTCGTCTATGTCGACTATGACAATCCGCGGGTCAATTGTGCGGGGCATCGTAAGAACAAGACGCGTGTCATAGACAATGGCTTCAAGCCGCCGCAAGAGCGGTAGCTCAATCCACTTTGCAGCGTGCAAAAGGAAAACCGCAACCAAGGCGATCCCTATGCCCGTTCTGACAAATTGCTTTTTCAATTCGAGTCCCGTCTTGCCTAATAATATCAGCCTGTTTTACGCAAGGTTGTCAAATTCGACACCATCTAACCGGTGATGTGGGTTTCATCAAATTGATAGCGCACCTACGCAGCAGCATGATCGATCAATTGATTGTCACTACTTACTTGATATTTTTTAAATTCACACCCGCTAATAGCAGGCTTGCGATGGCAGCGGGGCAATCCAACGGCAGGCTCTAGGTAACCTTCAGGAAGAATTCCATTTTGACGCCGGCAAGTTCAATCACGTCATGATCATTCAACTGCTGCGCCTGCGCGTCCAGCGTCTTGCCATTCAATACAGGGTAGTTCACACCTTCCACATGGGTGAGAAAATAGCCGTGGGGCCGTCGGGTTATAACCGCTATCTGGACGCCTGGTTTACCGAGGGTGGTAAGGTTCTTTGTTAATTCGAGCTCTTTGCCAGCGGAGGTTCCTGTCAAAATCTGGATGGCCGCGAGTTTGCCAACAGCCGGCTTGGCCAGATCCACCACGGTTGGCTGCGGCCTGCTCTGGGTAGTCGTTGTAGCGCCTACCGGATTAATCTGGGTATCACCGAAATTGTCGGCGGTCGCGGTGACTGGCATTTTAGACAAAGGCGCCCGCAGCACCATGGTTTTTTCAAAATCCTGAACGGTCGCTTGGCCTGCCCCCGCTTCGTTCAAATACTTCAGCTTGTATTTTCCGATCTCAACAACGTCATTGCTTTGCAATATGTGTTTTTTTATTGGATTCCCGTTTACGAGTGTTCCATTGGTGCTACCCAGATCCTCAAGGAATGAGTCATTCAATATCGTCACAATTAGCGCATGCTCACCGCTCACGGCTAAGTTATCGATCTGAATATCGTTACGTGATTTTCGACCGATCGTTATCCGCTCCTTGTCTAAGGGTACTTCGCGGATTAACGCGTTGTCCAGACTCATGATCAACTTTGCCATGGCAATTTCCCTATAACCTTCTTATCTAAACCACGCCGTTAACTTCGCCAACCAGCTTCTCGGCGCCGCAAAATCGTCGAGTACCCTAACAAGAATCACCGAAATGTTATCGCGCCCCCCGCAGTCATTGGCCAACTGCACCAATTGCTGTGCTGCCAGCGGCAGATTCCCGCGCATTGCATCGAGTGTTTCCTGTATATCTTCATCCGTCACCATGTCGCTTAGGCCGTCGGAACACAACAGATAGAGATCTCCCTTCTCTACGTCGTAGGTATGCACTTCGGTTTCCACATTTGGGTCAATACCGACAGCACGCGTCACCAGATTTTTGTTTTGTGAATAACGCGCCTGCTCTTTGGTGAGCATTCCACTATCGATCTGCTCCTGCAACAGGGAGTGATCGCGCGTTACCTGTGACAGCTCCTGCTTTCTCAACCTGTAAAGCCTCGAATCGCCGATATGGCCGACGGTAACCCTATTATCAAAGAAAAGCGCAACAACCAGCGTAGTCCCCATACCGGCATACTGCGGCTGACTTTGGGCGGTCTGATAGATCGCAGCATTTGCCTTGCCAGAATTCTCCCTGACTAAGACTGCGGCCATAGGCTCGCCACCACTCGCAGCTAGCCTATGTGGCTCATGCGATTGCAAGGCCTGCTTCATTTCCGTCGTCAGCATGGCAACCGCAATGCCGCTGGCCACTTCGCCAGCGTTATAGCCGCCCATACCATCCGCAAGTACAGCCAGACCGATTTCCGCCTCGGTCGCAATACTGTCTTCGTTATGCGAACGCACCATACCGGGATCAGTGGCGGTTGCGAACTCAAGTGAAGTTGCCAATTTTTCTGCCATAAGAGTCACAATCCAATATCGACGATATCTGACTGGGCGGCAGGATCGCCTCCCCCTGCCATGCAAGCTCTGATTGCACGGGCTAATTCTTCGCCTGTCTGAAACCGGTCGTCAGGGTTTTTCGCCAACGAACGGTCAACGATGGCGACCAAGCCTGGCGCCAAATCCGGAATGTAATTCAAAATATCGGCATGAGGCTCGTTTGCGATCTTGAACATTAATTGGGCCATCGAGTCGCCACGAAAAGGCAACTGACCGCTAAGGAGTTGATACAGGGTAGCGCCGAGTGAAAACAAATCAGAGCGCCCCTCAATTTTTTTGCCAGCGAGTTGCTCTGGTGACATATAACTCGGGGTTCCAAGAACCATACCGGTTTTGGTCTTTGATGAGTCCGTAATACGGGCAATGCCAAAATCAGTAACCTTGACCGTATCACTTTCAAGATCGTACATGATATTGGCCGGCTTTATATCGCGATGCACAACATTGTTTACATGCGCATACGATAGTGCCTCAGCAACACGTGCGACGATACTAAGAACCTTGGGCTGCGGAAGCAAATTGTCCGGCTTTATATACGGGGCGAGATCCCTGCCTTTTAGAAACTCCATGGCAATGAATGCGAGGTCATGCTCTTCGCCAGCATCAAAGATAGTCACGATATTCGGATGGTTCAAACGCCCAGCGGTCTCTGCCTCACGAAAGAATCGGTCTTTGACATCCTGCAGCTCGTCCGCTTCGAATTCCTGCGAGAGCGCCATCGTTTTAATGGCGACAACACGGCCTATCTTCGGATCCTTGCCGAGATAGACGACACCCATGGCACCTTTGCCGAGTTCCTTTTCGACTTGATATCGACCGAGCATGGGCTTTTCAACACCGCCGCCCGACAGCATCATGGCACCGCCAGGGTGTCCACCCCCACCAAGAATAATGGTTTCAGACATCGCCTTGGCACGGCCAACTCGATCTGCAATATCTTTAAACTTTGGATTTTTTTCGGCGATATAGCGAAAAGCGTTCTCGGCTTTATTGAATTGGCGCTTGCGCTCGAAATCCAGCGCGAGGTTATAGATTAGATCGAGCACTGAATCATCAGGCGGCAGTTTGCGAAAATAGTCGAACGCTGTATCCAGCTGGCCCTGACCCTGATAACCAAGACCAAGCATACGATGGCTCTGCGCCAGATCGACATCCGACCTAGCCTTCCCGCTCTCGGTAACAAGGAAGCGCTTAGTGGTCAAAGCTAAATGCCCAATCAATAACAATGCCACTGGAACCATCAGCTGTATCCAGATTAATTGGGTAGCCATCATTCCGAAATGCGCGCACAACAAAACGACAAATGCAGCCGAGGTAGAAATAGCGGCCACAGCGGCCGTCATCCTTGGCAGGACCGCAATCAGATAAGCCGCAACAAGCAGAAACAGCAGACCCTCAACCCAGGGCGCCCATGAAGGGCGAACAAAAAAATCCTCTTTCAAAATACTCGAAACCGAATGCGCCAGTGTTTCTACGGGCGACATGCGGGACGAGACGGGAGTCGGAAAAGTAATTCCCACCCCTGCTGCGGTCGCACCGATTAAGACGATCTTGTCCTGGTATTTCGATGCAGGAATCTTGCCGCTATACACATCGAAAAATGAATCAACCGGGAATGCCGGCTTGCCTTCACGATCACCGTAGAAATATGTATGCATGCGCAGCTCAGAATCAGTGCGTATGCGCAATTTTCCCAGCTTGACTGATTGCCCCAGTGTCAGCTGAATATCCGTAACGTTAAGATTGAGTGTTTTTGCGGCGAGCATCAACGACAACGAGGGGAACAGCCGATCATAATAACGGACGATCAAGGGCTCTACGCGATTAGCACCGTCAACGTCCTGCTGGACATTCAAGTGCCCAAATCCAACTGCATTGGCCGCCAACTCCGCAATCGGGTAACCGATATTCGTTCCAGGCGGCGGGAGGTCATCGGCAACGCCCCCCTTGATAGGGATACTGTTTATTGCAATGTTTTCAGGAAGTGCCTTATCCGGATTACCCTGTGGCTCAAACGGAAACTGCTGAAAAACTAACGGCAGAAGAACGTTGTTAGCCTGCTTGAAACTGGCGGCAAGCTTTTGATCGGTATTGAGCGCTGCACTTGCTTCAGCAAGCAACATTTCAAGCTTTTCAAGATCAGGTTCTTTTGAGCCCTTGAAGCGCGATGCACCAAACACTGCATCCATCTTTTGAATGTATTCAAGGCCAGCATCCACCTGCGGTTCTGAAAAAAACGCGGTATAGCCTATGGTCTTTGCTTTGGCATTCGAGAGAATGTCGGTCATTTTCGCGTGTACATCGCGGGACCATGGCCAACGACCAATGTTGGCGATACTTTGATCGTCAATGGCAATAACCGCGATGCGGTCGGAGGGAGTTCTTGAGGTGGCGCGCACGCCCAAGTCATAAGCTTTACGTTCGAGGCTCTGCATCAAGTCACCATTGGAAGCAATCAACAGTGCCAGCGCAACCATTACCCCGAGAAACCAGTCAGATTTCCAAAAAATCAATTTTTCATCCCCAATCCCGCAAATTTGTATTTTTATTCTGTAGGGTTAACGCAGATGATTCAAATATTTTTAGCTAATGTAAGACAAGTATATGATTTTTTTAAGGTCTTCGCAAAGAAATTTGGCCACAAAAAAGACCTAGATCGCCGGCCTTATTTGCGCTTTTGGTACGAAAAAAAACCACGCATCGCGTGGTTTTTTCAGACGGAAACCGCCTTAAATCAACCCCCAAGTATGGATCCGGCCACAATACTGCCAGCTTGAACCAATTCTCCTCCGCTCAACTTTTTCCCGTCCTCGAACTTCGCCTTTAGAACCTCGATCGCCCCCCCCTGCACAGTAATCTTAAAGCTCAGGGGTGTGACGCCAGTAACTTCGCCGATCTTCCCAGGGACGTCGGCAAAACGACGAAAAAGTACCTTACGCACGTCAAAAATCTGCAACTTCTTACCATTGAGTGTCGTCCATGCCCCCGGTGCCGGATTGCAGCCTCGAATCAGGTTATAAACGTGATCAACCGGTTTTGCCCAATCGATCTTTGCCTCTGCGCTGCGACACCATCCTTCATAGCTGGCAAGCGACTCATCCTGTACGACTTCCTGACATTTCCCACTCACGACCAGATCTGCAGCCTCGACCATGGCCTGCACTCCCATCGGAAATAGCCGGTCAAAATAAACGCTCCCAAGAGTGTCGTCGGGGCTAACCGGGGTAGTTTTTTGCAAAATCACAGCCCCCTCATCCAGCCCGTCGGTCGGACGGAATATGGTTAAGCCCGTCTCGATCTCCCCCTTGATAATAGGCCAGTTAATCGAGCTCGGGCCACGATACTTCGGCAATAACGAAGGGTGATACTGTATGGTTCCACAGCGCGGGATATTAACGAACTCTTGTGGCGCAAATTGCAAGACAAACGCCATGATGCCAATATCGGCGTCGGCGGCACGCATCGCTTCGACCGCCTCAGGCGCACGCAAGGACTTGAACTGGTGCACCACAAGCCCTTTTTCCTGCGCCGCCACGCGCAATACGTCGGGCCGCGCGCCCTCTTTTTCGGGTGCACAGAATACCGCCGCAACCTCATCGCCACGCGCTAAAAAAGCCTCCAACACGGCTTTGCCGAAATCCTGCTGTCCGATAATCGTAATTTTCATGAGTAACTCCTACTTTTTCTTCGGTGGCATGGAAAACGCGCCTGCAGCTTTTTTTGCCGTAATGTCATCTTCACTCATACCAAGCACTTCGCGCAAAATTTCATCCGTGTGCTCGCCGAGCGTAGGAGAACGCTTGACGACAGCAGGAGAAGCCGAAAGTTTGATCGGCATGCCTACGTTGAACCATTTGCCGCGTTGCGGATGGTCAAGCTCGACATACATCTCACGACCGCGCACATGTTCGTCATTAGCCAGATCGGCGGTCGACATGATCGGGCCGCAGGGCACATCGATCGGATTGAGAATCGCCATGAATTCACGCTTGGTATAGTTGGCGGCGAACTGCTCGATGTATTTCCACATATCGCCCTGGTTCTTGCGACGATCGGCGATTTTTGCAAAACGTGGATCTTCTGCCAGATTGGACTGCCCGACATCCGGACCTATACGTTTGGCCAGCGCATCCCACACCGCCTCCTGAACCACCACGTAGATATAGTCATCAACGCCGCCCGGCTTGCATTTGATCGCATTGCCAAGCTGGCCTCCACCCGAATCGTTACCCGCACGCGGCGTTGCCGGCAAGCCTTCTGTGGGACGCGAGTATTCAGAGAGTCCGCCGTGAGCCAATCGTTGATGATCGCGCCATTTCACACGACACAGATTCATGACGGCATCCATCATTGCGACTTCAACATATTGCCCCAATCCCGTGCGATCACGCTGGTGTAGGGCAGCCAGCAAACCAATCGCCAGATGAAGACCAGTACCGGAATCACCAATTTGCGCACCAGTAACGAAAGGCACCCCCTCCGGCGTGCCCGTCGTACTCATGGCTCCCCCCATCGCCTGCGCGACGTTTTCGTAGGCCTTGAAATCTGAGTAAGGCCCACTGGAACCAAAACCCTTGATCGAGCCCATTACGATACGCGGATTGATCTCGTGTATCTTTTCCCACGTAAAACCAAAACGGTCGAGAACGCCCGGTCCGAAATTCTCCATAATGATGTCGCATTTTTTCAGCAGCGCGACAAATATTTCCTTGCCTTCCGGAGTCTTCATGTTCACCGTGATCGCGCGCTTGTTGCTATTGAGCATGGTGAAGTAAAGGCTGTCGGCATTCGGCACATCGCGTAACTGGCCGCGTGTCGCATCACCTTGTGGCGGCTCAAATTTGATTACATCAGCTCCCATCCAGGCGAGCAGTTGCGAACAAGTCGGACCGGCCTGCACGTGGGTCATATCAAGGATACGAACGTCTTTTAATGCTTCCATTCTGCTCTCCAAAAATTCTGCGGAAGCCCGGATGCGGGCTGCCACCAATCAACGGTTTGACTTAATTCTTTTTCGCGCTTTGCGGATTAAGGCTGGTAATGCGACCACTTTCAGTACCCGCGGTTTCGTCAATAACAGCATTGATGAGAGTTGGTTTGCGCGAGCGTACGGCTTCTTCCATAGCCTTTCGCAATTCTTCAGGCGTCGTCGCATGGATACCCACACCACCGAATGCTTCCATCAGCTTGTCGTAACGTGCCCCCTTAACGAACACTGTTGGCGCCATATCTGCGCCACCGGTCGGATTGACATCGGTCCCACCGTAAACGCCGTTGTTATTGAAAATAACAACACAAACGGGAAGGTTATAACGGCAGATAGTCTCCACCTCCATTCCTGAGAAACCAAATGCACTGTCTCCCTCTACGGCGATTACAGGCTGCCCGCTGACCACGGCCGCGGCGACGGCAAAGCCCATGCCGATCCCCATGATGCCCCAAGTACCCACATCGAGGCGCTTGCGTGGCTTGTACATATCGACAATGCTGCGCGTGAAGTCCAGCGCATTGGCGCCTTCGTTGACCAATATGGCATCAGGGTTGGCCTTGATGATGTCACGCACAACATTCAGTGCGCTATGGAAGTTCATCGGCACCGGATTCTTGGCCAGAGTTTCAGCCATCTTGGCAATGTTCTTGTTTTTGCGTTGTGCGATCTCACCCAACCACTCTGCCGGCGGCTGCGTCCACGATGAGCCGATGGCGGCGAGCAACGCTGAAACACAGGAACCGATATCCCCAACCAATGGCGCGTCGATGCGGACGTTGCTATCAGCCTCCTGCGGCGAGATGTCGATCTGAATAAACTTTTGGCCGCCCCAGTCTTTATGCGTTTTGCCCCCCCACGTCTTGCCCTTGCCATGGGACAAGAGCCAGTTGAGACGGGCACCGATGATCAACACGACGTCAGCGCTCGGCAATACATAGGAACGCGCTGCGGAAGCAGACTGCTCGTGCGTATCCGGCAACAGGCCCTTGGCCATCGACATCGGCAAATACGGAATGCCCGTTTTCTCGACAAGAGTCTTGATATCGGCATCCGCCTGCGCATACGCCGCACCTTTGCCGAGGAGGATCAACGGCCGCTTTGCACTCTTCAACAGGTCAAGTGCGCGTTGCACCGCATCAGCTGCCGGGATCTGGCGCGGCGCAGGATCCACCACTTTAATTAGCGAATTCTTGCCCACAACCGCGTCCATGGTCTGCGCAAATAATTTCGCCGGAAGATCCAGATAAACGCCGCCTGGGCGGCCGGAAACCGCAGCGCGAATTGCACGCGCAATGCCCACGCCAATATCCTCTGCGTGCAGAACCCTGAAGGCTGCCTTGCACAGTGGCTTGGCAATGGCAAGCTGATCCATCTCCTCATAATCGCCCTGTTGCAAATCGACGATCTCACGCTCGCTCGAACCGCTCATGAGGATCATCGGAAAACAGTTGGTGGTGGCGTTCGTCAAGGCGGTCAACCCGTTCAGAAAACCGGGCGCCGACACCGTCAAACAAACGCCAGGCTTCTGCGTCATGAACCCGGCGATCGCCGCAGCATTGCCTGCATTCTGTTCGTGACGGAACGAGATGACTCGCATCCCTGCAGCCTGCGCCTTCCGCGCGAAATCGGTGATGGGAATGCCAGGCAGCCCAAATATGGTGTCAATGCCGTTGAGTTTCAGGCCGTCGATGATGAGATGAAAACCATCGGTCATTTCCTGGGGTTGCGTCTCGTTCGTCATGCTGAGATACCTCGCGTTCTCGCCGTCAATTAATCAAGTGGTTTCAAAAGGGCATACCGTGAGGGGCAAACGGGGCGTGGGTCCACCATTTATAGCCACCCGTGCCGCCTCTATGTGACTTTGATTTGCCAAGACTCTATCATAGGCGATACCCTCACCAGACGCTCTTGACCGCGATCAAGATTACGACTAGCAGCAACAGGCGGCGTGGCGCACAGGTTCCTGGCAACGTGCACATAGCGTATTTCGCTATACTCAGCGCTCGCGGAAAACCGCCGTTCGAGTGCCGTTATGCCTTTACTCAGCCTCCATCCCGAAGCCAGGATCATCAAGCTGCAACTGCGCCAGAACAGGGTGCTCAAATCCATGACTGCTGCACAATGGTCAGAACTTGAGCCGATGCTCGAAGTCAGTGATTACGCCAAAAACGCGCCGCTTGAAAACCAGGGCGACGAGTCGATGCAACAATATTTCATTCTGGATGGCATCCTCAAACGCGTTGTCTCCAGCCCGGCCGGCAAGGAAATGATTCTGCGCTTTGCCGCAGAAACCGAAATCGACACAAGCTACGCGGCCTGGCGTTTGAAGACACCCATGCCTTATGCGATCCGCGCGGTGACGCGGGTACGCATAGCGCGCCTCAACATGGAGGATTGGGTCACGTTTATCGACCGCCATCCCGGCGTCAAAAATCAGTTCGAATTGGCCGTGATGAAATTAATGAGCGAGGTCATGGCCCACACGATCACGCTACATCTGCTCGATGCACCGGGGCGCGTCGCCCGCTTCGTGCGCAAGCATTCAGAGCTCATCGAGCGTTTGCCGAAAAAGGAACTGGCTTCCTACCTGAACCTCTCGCCCGAAACACTCTCCCGCTTGAAAAGGCGAGGCAAAATCAAGTTCGATTAGGACGGCGGATTCGAATCGCTATTTGTTGCGTCCCGTCAATGCAAGCAGCCTCGAGAACAGGGGCCAGAACAAGAGCAGCAGCGCAAGCGTCATGATGCCGCCGACCAGCCCGTTCGAGAAAAACACGTCGACGCTACCCTGGGACATCAGCATCGACTGACGGAAAGAATCCTCCGCTCGATCCCCAAGGACGAGTGCGAGCACCATGGGTGCCATCGGGTAATCAAGCTTTTTGAAGACGTAACCGATGACGCCGAACATCATCATGAACCAGATATCCAGCATTGCGTTATGCACCGTAAACGCACCGATGGCACAAATCACTACGATGATGGGCGCGATGATCGAGAAAGGTATACGCAGTATTGCCGCAAAAAACGGTACGCAGGTCAGCACGATGATCAAGCCGGCGAGATTACCCAGATACATACTCGCAATCAGACCCCAGACGAAATCCTTCTTTTCAATAAATAACAGAGGCCCGGGCTGCAATCCCCAAATCAGTAAACCGCCGAGCAATACGGCTGCTGTCGGAGAGCCAGGTATTCCGAGTGCAAGCATGGGCAGCAAAGCCGAGGTGCCTGCTGCATGAGCCGCCGTCTCCGGCGCCACCACCCCCTCCAGTTGGCCAGTGCCAAATTTGTCACCTTGTGGCGACATCCGCTTGGCGACGCCATAACTCATGAATGACGCCGGTGTCGCCCCCCCGGGCGTAATACCCATCCAGCAACCAATCACGCAGCTACGTAGTGAAGTCATCCAGTAACGGGGTAATTTCCGCCAGGTTTCCAACACCACCTTGAAATTGATTTTTGCGTTATTGCCCTGGAACGACAACCCCTCTTCCATCGACAACAGAATCTCGCCTATCCCAAAAAGTCCGATCACTGCGACGAGAAAATCAAATCCACGCAACAACTCATGCCAGCCAAAAATTAAGCGAAGCTGGCCGGTGACGGTGTCCATACCTACCGCCGCGAGCGCAAAACCGAGCATCATGGCCGCCAGGGTCTTGAAGGCCTGCCCTTTGCCCATGCCAATGAAACTGCAGAAAGTCAGGAAATAAACCGAGAAAAATTCGGGTGGCCCGAACTTCAGGGCGAAGCGGGCGACCATAGGCGCAAGAAAGGTAATCATGACCACAGCGACAAATGCGCCCACAAAGGACGAGGTGAACGCAGCGGTCAATGCCTCTCCTGCGCGCCCCTGCTGCGCCATCGGATAGCCGTCGAAAGTCGTCGCCACCGACCACGGCTCGCCGGGAATATTAAAAAGTACGCTGGTGATTGCCCCGCCAAACAACGCGCCCCAGTAAATACAGGACAACATTATGATTGCCGAGGTGGGCTGCATGGTGAAAGTAAGCGGCAACAAAATAGCAATGCCGTTGGCGCCACCCAGCCCCGGCAGTACGCCGATGATGATACCCAGCGTCACGCCGACTAACATCAATACAAGGTTGACCGGCGTCAGAACTACCGAAAACCCATGCATCAGGGCATTAATTTCTTCCAATCGAATCTCCCTGCGAGGTCAATAGCCGAAGGCCGCCAACGGATTGAAAAGACTTCCCTTAAACAGGGCAACCTGGAACCAGACCTCAAACAACATGAATACGGCAACGCTGGTCCCCAGGCCAAGCGCGATTGATTTCCACCACGAATATTTGCCTAGCCAGACCATGAAGCCGGCAATATAAATTGTAGACGCGAGATAAATGCCAAAGCACTGAATCACAATCACATAAACAAGTGCAGGCAGCAACACCGACAGTACTAGCCTCAACTGACCGCGCTCAACAAAGGTGCCGCGGCCATCCGGCGTCAAACCTCGTAACGCCTGCCACAAGATCACGGCCGCAGAACACGCGATAATCAGACCCACATAAAAAGGAAAATAACCCGACTGAGGACCATCATCCCCCCAACGGGCCCCTAGGCGTGCACTGTCCCATGCCACCACAAGACCAATGCAAAGCAAAAATACAGCAACAACGATTTCCATCGTCCTGTTTTGAACTGCGGGTTCATTCTGTTGTGTCGACATAGGTGTACAGCGCCGCGGGGTGGCATAACCACCCCGCGCAGGCTTTTCTAAAGGTTAGGGTTTTGCCAGGAAACCGGCTTCTTTCATGAGATCACGGTGCAGGGTTTCGTTTTTCTCAACCCACGCAGCAAACTCCTTGCCACTCATGAAAGTCTGGTTAAACGCACCATCTTCCATGAATTTTTTCCACTCCGGCGTATCGCGTACCTTTTTCATCAAGTCGACATAAAACGCCACCTGTTCAGGCGTTACGCCACCAGCCATGAAAATACCACGCAACATCACGTAGTCCGTCGGCACGCCCGCCTCACTACAGGTGTGAATATCGCTCCAGGACTGAGTATCAGTTACCTTGCTCTTG
>CAIWNB010000099.1 GCA_903913965.1 uncultured beta proteobacterium | reverse complement strand
CGACATGACGTAATTCGCCTCGGTCACACCGAACTCCGGATTCACCGGCACCATGATGGCGCGGATGCGCGCCAGCGCGAACATCAGCATGACGTGGGCGTAGGTGTTGGTCGCCATGATCGCCACGCGGTCGCCTTTTTTGACGCCGCGGCCGGCCAGCACGCGCGCCGTGCGTTCGATCGCGTCGGCAAACTCACCCCAGGTCCAGGTTTTATCCTTGAAGACGATGAAGGGTTTTGTCGGGTTGGCCTGGCAGCGCGTCTCAAACAGGCTTTGCAGCGTGTGGTTGTGCGCGGGATACAGCGAAATGACCTCAAGCGGTGTCATGTAACTCAAGTCGTGCTCCTAACAAAGGTAATGATTGATGATGTCGCTGCGTCTTTGCATCCGACGCGGGATGGGTTTGGTCGTGCGGCTCGGCTCCCATCATGCCGGTCCGCAGGAGCGGCGGGTATCGAGTGGCTCAACCCGTCGTCCAATACTGCAAAAAATTACTGGTCACGTTTCAGATGGTGCGGCTTGCCGGCACCGCAGCTCGTAGGGTGGGTTAGGCGCGCAGCGCCGTAATCCGCCGTCCTGCATTGGACGAGCATAGCGTCCGGTGCAATGCGCTTCGCTTATTGCACCCTTACAAAACTTACCGTGCCATGCGCTTCGCCTATCGCACCCGACAAAACTTACGGTGCCTTGCGCTTCGTTTATCGGGTCAAAGAACTAGTCGGCCTTGAGTCCCAGTGCCTGCACCAGTTTGCGCCACTTTTCGATTTCTTCTTTGATGATCACGTTGAACTGGTCGCCCGTGTTGCCGACTGGTTCGGCGCCCTGATTCTTCAGCATGTCGCGCAGATCCGGAGCTTGCAGTGCGCGCACCGTCTCGCGATGTAATTGTTCGACAATCGCCGGCGGCGTCTTTGCCGGAGCCAATAGTCCGTACCAGGCGAGCGATTCATAACCGCGCACACCAGCTTCATCGATGGTCGGTACATCGGGCATGACGGCGGCACGTTTGAGCGACGCCACACCGAGCGCGCGCAGGCGTCCGGTTTTGACATGCGGCAGGGCCACCAGCACGGTGGTGAAGGTCAGCTGTGTTTCACCGGCGAGCAGCGAAATCATCGACGGCGCCGCACCCTTGTAAGGCACATGCGTCATCTTGATGCCGGCCATGTTGTTGAAGAGTTCCGCCGACAAATGCGGCGGCGTGCCGTTGCCGATCGACGCGTAGAGAATTTCGCCGGGGCGTTTTTTACCCAACGCAACGAGATCCTTGACCGTTTTGACTGGTAACGCCGGGTTGGCGACGAGGATGGTCGGCACGGTGGCGATTTGCGTCACCGGTGCGAAGTCGCGCACGGTGTCGTAGCCGAGTTTCGAATACAGCGAGGCGTTTTGTGTATGGCTGGAGAAGGTTGCCAGCAAGGTGTAGCCATCGGGCGCGGCCTTGGCGACCGCTTCGGTGCCGATGGTGCCGCTGGCCCCGGAACGGTTGTCGACGACGAAACCGTGGCCCAAATATTCGCTGAGCTTGGGCGTTAGTGCGCGTGCAATGAAATCGATGCCGCCGCCGGCCGGGAAAGGCACGATCACGCGTACCGGTTTGCTCGGGTAGCTTTGCGCCGTCGCACCGGCCGCCGCCAGCGCGAAGATCGCCGCGGCCGACCGTATCATCATCGCATCGCGCATGGCGGCCCTCCTATTTCTTCATGTCGGCGTTGAGAATCTCCAGCGCCTGTTGCAAGACCTTCTCGATACGGCCTTTTTCTTTCTTAATGCCGTCGTCGTCCCACTCCCACATGCCATGTTTGGTTTTCATGCCCAGATGGCCCTTGTCGATCATCGCCTGCACCACCGGTGCGGCTTTGTGCTCGGCGTGCAGATCGGGGTAGAGGGAAGTGGCGGCATAGTAATTGGTGTCCCAGCCCGACATTTCCTTTTGCATCATCGGGCCGCAGGCGAGGAAACGGAAACCGAAGCCGTAGCGCACCGCAGCGTCCACACCTTCCGGCGAGACCACACCCTCGCTGATCAGATAAAGCGCCTCGCGCATCATGGCGTGTTGCAGACGGTTGCCGATGAAGCCCGGGATGTCCTTGTTCACGCGCACCGGCATCTTGCCCAGATCGCGCTGGTTTTGTTCCAGCCAGTCGCAGATTTTGACGTCGGTGAAGTCGGCCTTGATGATTTCAACCAGCGGCACCAGGTGCGCCGGCATGAAGTAATGCATGCCGGCCACGCGCGAACGCGTCTTCAGGTGTTTGCCGATTTCGCCGATCTGGAAGTTTGAGGTGTTGCTGACCAACGGAATTTCCGGGCGCGCCAGTGTTTCGAGCTGCGAGAAGAGTTTGCGTTTCAAGTCGATGTTTTCGGTCGCCGCCTCGAGTACGAGGTCGATGTCGGCCCAGGCAATCGCCTCAAGGTTGTCGTACATCTTCAGGTTTTTCAGCATGCTGGCATCGGCGCCGATTTTGCCCAGCCCGGCGCTAACCCGCCCGGGGAGTGCGTCGCGCGTTTTTTGCGAAGGGCTCATCACATGCACGGCCCAGTTGCCAGCCGCGAAGATGGTGGCGATGTCGCCACCCATGATGCCGCCGCCGATGATTACGATGCCCGATTGTTTTGCCGCCATGATTTCTCCACGCTCTCGCGCCGTTAGTGTTGTTCGCTGCTTAAATTATTTTGCCGCCGGTTTGCCGCCGCGGGTCGCCGTCCAGGCCGCACCGCTGCCACCCAGTTTGCCGGTCATCGTGCCGCCGCTTACGCGACCTGCGTATTCGACATTGTTGGCGCTAAAGCTGATGAGGTCACCGCGCATGCGCCCGTTCGCGATCGGCACTGATTTGTCGCCGGTTTTGAGTGTGCCGCCGAGCATCTGGAATTCTTGTGTGAGCGTCAGTTCGCCCTGTGGCAGTTGCCAGCTGCCGGCGACTTTGGCCGGTACGATCCACAGATGGGCCGTGCAGTAATAGCTGCATCCTTGCGACTCCTCGACGGTGGCGGTCTCATCATCTTTCCATTCGCCCATCGAGAAGGTGTTCGAGACGATGCGCGTGCCGGGCTTCATGTCGAGGATCTTCGGCCGCAGTTTGAGGTTGATGTCCGGCAGCAGGAACAGCGTGACCACCGTGGCGTGCGAGAAATCGGTTTCGAACAAGTCGGCCTTCATGAAGGTGGCATTAGTGACGCCTTCTTTGGCCGCGTTTTTCTTCGAGAGTTCCACCATGTCCGGGTTGTATTCGATGCCGGTCGATTTGGCGCCGCGCTTGGTGGCGGTGATCACCGTGCGGCCGTCGCCCGAACCGAGGTCGAAGTGCACGTCGCCGGCGGTGAGTTTGGCGATCTCCAGCATTTTGTCGACCATTGGCTGTGCGGTCGGCACCCACACCACGTCTTTGCCGGGTTGGCCGGAGTAGGGCTCGAACGGTTTGTCAGCGGCTTGCGCGGCGCCGCCAGCGACAAAAGCGCAGGCGAGCAGGGCGGTGATTGCACGCAGTAATTGTTTATTCATCAGGGCTCCCTTGCTTGGCGTTAATCGAAAAATGTTATCCGGTGGGCTAGCGGCCGCCGGCGCGTGTGGCGCTCCAGTTGCCGCTGTTACCACCGCGCATGCTGCCGCTCATCGTGCCGCCGCTGACGCGTCCGCTGTATTCGATGTTGCCGGCGGAAAAACTGATCTGGTCGCCGCGCAGGCGGCCGTTTTCAATCTTGAGCATTGCGTTGCCCGATTTTAAAGTGCCGCTGAGCATTTGGAAGGTTTGCTTGAGCGATATTTCGCCGTCACCGAGCTGCCAGCTACCTTCGACTTTGGCCGGCACGATCCAATGGTAGGCGGTGCGGCTGTAGGAAGGGTTGTCTTGCGCGGTAATGGTTTCGTCGGCACGCCAGTCGTCCATCGTGAAGGCGTGTGAAACGATGTGGGTGCCCGGTTTCAGATCCAGCAGCTTGGGCCGCAGCCTGAGGTTGAGCTGCGGCAGCAGGTACATGGTGATCACTGTCGCCTGCGAGAAATCGCTCTCAAAGATATCGGCTTTGACGAACGTCGCTTTGGCCTCGACGCCGGCAGTGGCGGCATTTTTCTTCGACAGCTCGACCATGTCGGGGTTGTATTCAATGCCCAGCGCCCGCGCGCCGCGTTTGGCTGCGGCGATCACGGTGCGGCCATCGCCCGAGCCGAGGTCGATCACATAGTCATTGGCGGTGACCTTGGCGGCGTCGAGCATTTTCTCGATCAGGGCCGTTGGTGTCGGTACCCAGATGACATCTTTGCCTTCCTGTCCGATTTGCGGTTCGAAGGGGGCGGCGCTCATGGCTGGCGCGGCTGCCGCGAGCAGCAGCACCAACAGCAAACGTTGCAGGGTATGCAAGGTGGACATGCGGGGTCTCCGTACGGGGTGTCGGGCGGTAATCGGTAGGGGGCTAAAGGTGTTCAGTGGTTCTGCGGTGATGATACCGGATTGTCGCTATGCAGGGTGGCGCTCCAGGTGCCGCTGGCCGCACCGCTGACAGCGCCTTCGATGCGATTGCCGCTGACGCGCCCGCTGTATTGCGACAGCCCTGCCGTGAAGCTCAAACGGTCGCCATTGATGCGGCCGTTGGTGATTTCAACCGGTTTGCCACCGACTTGCAGTGTGCCCTCGAAAAACTGGAAATTCTGTTTGATCACCAGCTCGCCCAGCGTGCTGCGCCAGCGGCCTTCCGTTTGCGCCGGGACGATCCACAGGTAAGCATGGCGGCCGTCGAAGGTTGTGGTGTCGTCGGCTTTCCAGTCGTTCATATCAAAGGCGTGGGAGACGATCCGTGTGCCGGCTTTAAGGCCGAGGATCTTCGGCCGCAGCTTCAGATTCAGTGACGAGAGCAGATACATGGTGATCACCGTGGCTTCGCTGAAATCGGTCTCAAAGAGATCGGCCTTCACAAACTTTACCTTGTCGGCAACCCCTTCTTTCTGCGCGGCGCGGCTGGCGAACTCGACCATCTCGGGGTTGTATTCAATGCCCAGTGCGCGAATGCCGCGCTTGCCCGCGGCAATCACGGTGCGGCCGTCACCCGAGCCGAGGTCGATGATGACGTCGCGCGTCGTGACCTTCGCCAGATCCAGCATTTTGGTGACGAGTCCGTCGGGGGTTGGCAGCCAGATCACGTCCTTGCCCTGCTGAAAGGGCTGCGGCTGGTATTCGGCGGCGGCAGTGATCGTCGGCAGCGCCAATAGCGTGGCGGCGAGTAACACGGTGGTGAATGTTGCGATTTTCATGGTCCGGTTTCCAAAGTTTGAGCGAAAACGTTGTCACGAATCGTGGCGGATGCCGTTACACGCGGCGCGCGGCTGCTGCGTGCATTGCCATCGTCACCGCACCAGTCTTGATGACGATGGCCCGGCGTGTTGCGTGCTGTTACTTGAGCTGGCCGTCGATGGTGGCGCCGGCGGCGACCATCTGCTCGATTGCCGCGTCGTCGAAACCATACTCGCGCAGTATTTCCACCGAATGCTGGCCGAGTTTGGGCGCGCCGCTCCATTCCTTGCGGGTGCCGCATGACCAGACGTTCGGCAGACGCATTTCGCGGATTTCGCCTTCGCTTTGATGCGTCTTCGTTTTGAAAAAACCGGCGTCGACCAGATGCGGGTCTTCCATCACGCTCTCCAGCGTGTGATAGGGCATCGCCGGCACGTCATGGCGTTCGAGCAACTCCAGCCACTCAGCGGTGGTTTTCGCATGAAAGGCGGCGTTGCGCACTTCAAGGTAATACGAAACGTTGGCAAAGCGCGCCTGCACGTTCGACAGCCGCGGATCTTCCTTCAACTCCGGACGGCCGATCGCATCGAATAAACCGAAGGCCTGGCCATTGGTGTTGGCAGAAATGCAGATATGGCCGTCTTTGGTCGGTATCGGTTTGGTTTGCGGGTCGAGCAAACGCGGATCACCGGTGCCGCCCAGCGGCGGTTGAAAGGTTTGCAGATACATATGTTCTTCGAGCACGAACTTGACCAGGTTCTCGAACATCGGAATGCCGATTGAACTGCCCTCGCCGGTTTGGGTGCGGCGATAGAGCGCCATCGTAATCATTTGCACTGCCGTCATGCCAACCACCTTGTCGGCCACCACCATCGGCACGTAGCGCGGCTCGCCGCTGGCGCGCTGATGCAGGGCAGCCAGGCCGCATGCGCCCTGAATGATGGTGTCGTAGGCGGGCTTGTCGCGGTAGCGGCCATCCTGGCCAAAGCCGTAGAGGCCGCAGTAAATGATCTTCGGGTTGATCTTGCAGACGTCTTCATACGCCAGCCCAAGCCGCGCCATCGCCGCCGGGCGCACGTTCCAGACCATGACATCGGCTTTTTCCAGCAGACGGTGCAGTGCCTGCATGCCGCTGGCCTGTTTCAGATCGAGCACGACCGAACGCTTGTTGCGATTCAGATGCAGGAACTTCGCCCCCATGCCGGTGGTGACCGACTTGCCGTTCATGAAACGGATCAGGTCGCCGGTCTTGTTTTCAACCTTGATGATTTCCGCGCCGTGATCAGCGAGGATTTGCGTGCACAGCGGGCCGACCACCACCGAGGTGAGGTCGACCACGCGCACACCTTCGAGCGGGCCTCCGGACATTATTGAAACTCCGCAGTGGCGGTCAGCGACAGCGCGCCTTGATCGTCCATCGTCCACAGCTTGGCGGATTTGCCATCGGCCGAGGGTTCGCCGCAGACGCTGATCGGCCGGTTGACGAACATCGGCCGCACGTTGCGCGAAGCGATAAACTTCAGCGGTGTCTTCGCATGCGCACGCGCCAGTTCAAACACCAGCAGCGTGGTCAGGCCGCCGTTCATCACGCGCTCGGGGTAACCCTCGACGCCAGTGACATAGGGATGATCGTAATGAATGCGGTGGCCGTTGAAGGTCAGCGCCGAATAACGGAACAGCATGACCGGATCGGGCGTGATGATTTTTTGCCACACCGCGGTGCCCGGCGCCGGTTGGGGCTCGGGTGGCGGCGCGCCCTTGGCAGGCTCTTCACGGTAGACAATATCCTGCTCTTCGGTGATCGCCACGCCGCGCGGGCCGATCATGTCGGTCTTCACGGTGACGAACACCATTTGCCCGGTGCGTCCCGTTTTGGGTGTCACGCTTTGGATGGTCGATTCGCGCCGCACTTCATCGCCGACCTGCAACTGTTGATGGATGGTGATGCGCTTGCCGGCAAACATGCGGCGCGGCAGCGGCACCGGCGGCAGAAAATCGCCGCGCTCGGGGTGGCCGTCTTTACCGATCTGCGAATGACGGACGACGCGCGGGAAGAGAATGCTGTGCCAGCCGATCGGCAACAGGTCGCCAAATTTGGGCATGGGGTCATCGCGGTCGAGCGTTGCGGCCAGCCGGTTGACCGCCGGAATGGTGACGTAGTCAATGTCGGTTTCTTTCTGACCGATCCATTCTTTGAGCTTTTCGATGTCATGCGTCACGGCGCGTTCTCCTGCAGCTGGGTTGGCGATAAAAAAGGCGCGCCATCCTGCGCGCGCGAGGCGTGATTTTACAACGTCCGGCCGGCGTCAGCCCTTGTGCGCGGGTGCTGCTGCGCTTTCATTCGCGCATGCCGCTGTCTTTGATCAGACGGCCCCACTTGGTCATGTCGGCTTTGATGGTGGCGGCGAATTCAGCCGGCGTG
>CAIWNB010000098.1 GCA_903913965.1 uncultured beta proteobacterium | reverse complement strand
GGAAAGCATAGTGCTCTCGCCAGACGCAGAACACTTTGGCATCACCATTCCGGTCGGGGTCTTTCACAGCATGGTTGCATTGGCACCGGGGTCTGTATTTTTCGAGGCCAAGGCCGGCCCCTATGTGCCGGTTGCTGCCGGGGAAAAAGCCCCTTGGGCGCCGGCCGAAGGTGAGCCGGGATGTGCTGCCTACCTGCAAAAAATGCTGGCGCACTTCTAAAATTGAGACCGTAGAAGAAGTTAGCCCGGCGCAAGAATAATTTTAAAAAATCGGGCGAAAGATCAGTCGCTAATCAACCACCGATTCATAGGATGCCCGGTGGGCCGCCTCCATTTGCGCTCTTACGGCAGGTTTTCGTAGACCCGCCGTGCATTTCGGTAGGCGATAGCTTCCGCAACTTCCGCCGGAAGTTGCCCGAGTATCTTTCGCCACGTCGCGACGACCTGCTCGTATTTTTGCCAACGAAAATCTTTATGGGCATCAGTCGCGAACATTAGGCGCGAGGCGTGGCTGATGAGCAGTGCGCGCCATTCGGGTTTGAGCGCGCCGCATCCGTCGACCAGTGCCGGCCCGAGGCGCGCTGCCTTTTCGTTGTCGCTGAGGGCGCGCTGATCTTGTTCTTTCTTGGAGAGGGTAGCCATGACGTTTGTGTGCCGTGTTAACACGGCATCAACCTGATTAACGTCGGCAAAACCGACATGCGGCCAGATAAATAGCTGCGCCGGATATTGTTGATATAAAGCGCTGACGCGCGGCCAGTCCCGCTCCCAATCGTAGACCTCCCAGTGAGTCATCAAAGGGATGCGCTGATCGGCAAGACCGTTCAGCAAGCGTTTCATGCCGCTGCCCAGTGGATCGACATAACGTTCGCCTTCATCGGTGCGTTCGCCGTGCGTTTTGTCGCCGTGTGTAAACATGATTTCGCCGACAAACCGAAAGTTGTTCGCGCGAATGGAGGCCAGGGTGCGATCGACAAAACCGGTATCGAGATCTCCGCGTTGATCAAACGCTTTTGGAGCCCCTGCGAGTATTTTCTCCGGGGCGAGCCGCGCTGCTGACAATACGGCGTTTTCGCCGTTGCGTTTGCGATGCTGGCGTGCGAACAATGCCATGCGATCCACCGGGGCGTTGCGCATGCGTTCGAGAATTTTGTCCGGGCTTTCTGTCGACTCGATCTGCGCCATCGCATCGTAGAGCGGTCCGGTATACGGCGCTTGTGCGGAAGGTTCGCAGACCTGGCCGGTGGCAACGGTGCAGGCAAACAGCATGATCAGTCCGAGCACTCCGCCGCATTGTTTGCTGGTGCGGATGGCCGCTGTTGCGTCGAGAGAAAGCGCTGACATGTGATTATTTCTTCTCCATCGTCGAAGCATTCAGCGCACGTGGATCGCGCGGGCGCCAGCGTTTGCCATCCACGCTGGCGAGAAATTCAGCGGTGATGCGGTTGAAGAGATCGGGTTCTTCGCGATTAACCGCATGTCCGCTGTTCGCCACCACGGTGAGGGAGGCGGCCGCGCAGACGCGCTTGATGAACAGCGCCGGTTCGAGGCAGAGATTGTCTTCATCGCCGCTCACCACATGCAGCGGCACTTTGAGCGTGCGCAGTCCGCGTTCAAGGCTATAAATCGTCGGGCGTTTTGCCTGCACGCCGCGCAGCGTGTTGGCCGAACCCTGCGCCGAGTGTTTGGCGAATTCGGCGCAGAAATCAGCGAAGCCGCGCGGGTCTTTGTTTTGAAACTGCACGCGTGCGGGGCCGATTTGATACGGCTTGATCGCCGCGGGCGTGCCGAGCTCTTCGAAGCGTCGCGCCATGACCTCGGTGTCATGCAGGAACTGCGCGCGCTTGTCCGGGTCGGAGCCGTAACCGGCACCCACCGCGGTGAGCGACAGCGCCATGCGTGCGTAGCGCAAACCAAAATGAATAGTCGCATAGCCGCCCATCGAGCAGCCGACGATGTGCGCCTTGGGGATTTTCAAATGTCGCATGACCGCTGCAATGTCATCGGTGGCGATGGCCTGCGAATATTTCGACAGCGCCTTGGGCACATCGGAGGGCGCGTAGCCGCGCGCGTTGAAAGCGATGCAGCGATAGCGGCGACTGAAATAACGCAGCTGCGCTTCCCATGAATGCAGATCGTCGGCGAACTCATGCACGAAGATGATGGGTGTGCCGCGGCCGGCTTCTTCGTAATAGAGTTTGATTCCGTTTGCATCGGCGTATGGCATGGCGTGTTCCCCCGGCGAAAGTTTGAAGCGTGATTATGCCCGCACCCGGCACCGGCTGGCGCCGACGGGGTGATCGGTAAAGCAGAGTTTCGATGGCTGGCAGAAGTTCGTCGCGTGGAAGAAGCGCCGCGTATTCCGGGGGCGCGGGTCACCTTGCATGCGGATGATCGCTTGCACATTGCTGGAACCGGCCACGGTTTCCCTCTGAATGGGCGCGTAGGGTGCGCACCGCGCAGCAGCAAGGCCGTACACGTGCGCCTCTCAGCGGAGGCCTTGCCTTTGAGGAAACAACGCACTTGCCAATATCTGCTGGCATTGGTCTTGCGAATGCACAGTTTGTTTGGGTAGTTGGCGATGGGCGTGATTGGCCCCAAATGGGCAGGGTGCGATGCCGTTAGTGCTTGTAAAGGCTGTCGTTTGTGGTTATTCGCCCGCAGAAGTCCATATCCTCGACCGTAATTTTAGCCCTGTATCCCGAGCAACCAGACGGACATTCTCTTTTTAAGGGAAAGCGAAAATGATTAACCCTCAGGAAATTGAAATTTCAGGCTTACACCAATCACATGTGACCCCGCAGGGAAGTGGCTGTGTTTACAGAAGAATTTATTGACTTAATCAAATACAGCTTTTGATCGTTTGTATTTATCTATTTCCCGAGCGAGGGTTGCGAGTTGGTCTTGTTCGATGCATTGATGAGAAAGAAGCTACCCTGAACCCTCGAAACTACAACAAGAACAAGATAGTATTAAGGATTGCAGTAAAGTGGTTAATCCGATGTGCCATTTTGGCCGGGAAAAACGCAATAAGAGGACGATTTCCCTGCAATAAGTCATTCCCTAAAAATATGCTGTAGCAATACCAGTGAAAGGTCGGTCGCCCCGTAGGTAGTCGTGTGCCGAAACGAAAGAATGCGGATTGAGTATCAAAAATTGACACTCAATTCCATTACTGCAGAAGCGGGCGGTAATAAGTGCAGAATTACAAAAAAGATGATGACTTCTAACACCTAGCCACTCAACGGATAAACAGATAATTAGGATTGACTCGTGAATTTCTTTGCATCGATTCTCCCAGCGATACCGTACTTTATTCTTGTGTTGGTGGCTTTACTTACTCTTTCATTTTTTGCGCTTTTTATTCATAAGTTTATTGGGTGCCAAGCGGGACTGGATTCGTCTATCAAGGGTCTAGAGCCAATAGTTGGCGTACAGAATGGTTGCTATCCACGTGCATTAGATGCGATGTTTTCCAAACAGCCGTTACTTCATATTTGGAATGAATACTCCGACACGCTTCACCCAATGCGTATTGCACTTGCTGGTGATCAACGTTTAGTAGAGTACCGCTCGAGCATGCCCGCAGAGATGATGTTCACTAAGGAGTCATTAGTCGACGGTCCACTCTTTGACGACTTCTGGCGACACTTACCAGGGATCTTAACCGGCTTAGGCATCATTGGAACGTTTGGAGGCCTTCTGCACGGTTTGGGCGATTTCAAGGGCAGAATTGCAACCAATACCTCAGATGCTGTTATGGGGCTGGGTCCTCTCCTTGAGGCCGTTATGCATGCCTTCATGGTTTCAGCCGCCGCTATCGGTTGCGCTATGTTGGTAGTCTTTATTAGCCGACTTCTTGTTGCACGTCTGAACTCGAAGGTGGAGAAGCTGTGCGACCTGATCGACTCTCTATACAAATCGGGTGCCGGTGAAGAGTATTTGCAGCGGCTTGTTGAGTCGTCTGAGAAATCGGAGGTGCATACAGCCCAGCTCAAAGACGCGCTCGTTGAAGACCTGACCCGCCTGATGACAAACCTGACAGAGCGTCAAATCCAGGCCCAAATCAATGCTGGCCAGCACATTGGCGAGACGGTTAGCCGCAGCATTGCCGAGGCGATTGCCGAGCCCATGCAGCGCGTGCGCGAGGTCATGGAAAACAATGTGGCCGGGAATGCGGCGCAGGTCAGTACGATGCTCGAGACCCTACTCACAGGGTTCATGGACAAGCTGGAAGACACTTTCGGCGGCCAGATGAACGGGATCAATGAACAAATGCAACGTTCCATGGCCGCCATGGGCTCGGTGCAAACCTCTTTGCAGGCGCTGGTTCAAGACATCCAGAAGGCTAACGACAACGCCACTACCCAGATGTCCGACAAGCTTGCTGCCGCTATGCGGACAGCATCCGACAACCAGCAGCAGCTTACCCAGCAAATGACGCAATTCGTCACCGATTTTAGGTCTCTGGTAGCAGAAGAGCAGCGAAAGTCCAAAGATGCGATGAACGAAACTATCGTAGGCCTCCTGAGCGAAGTCGGCAAATCGATTGCTAGCATGGAAGCTTCTCGTAAGAGTGCTTCGGAGGAAGATGCAAGCCGTACCAAAGGGCTCACAGACCAAACAGGCCAGATGGTCTCTGGGCTGTCGGCGAACGTCGAAGAGCTACTCCGAGTCGTTAGCGAACAGGTGCTCAAGACCCAGGAAAGCATCGATGCAATCCGCGATGTATCCATTCGCGCTGTCGATGGCATGAACCAAGGTGCGCTGACCATAGGCTCTGCAGCACAGCGGTTCGAGACCGCTGGCAGCTCCGTCACTCGCGCGCTAGATGACTCCGCTGCATTTATTGAACAAGTGAAGGCTTCTTCTAATGCGTTGCAAGCGGCTTCTCTCGCAGTGAACAACGGCTTCGAAAAATACGATGCCACCCGCAAGACGGTCGACTCGCAGGTCTTGGCACTCGCAGGCCTCATTGATTCGGCCAAGCGCGAGGCGGGCGTCTCTCAGCAGCTCATTGAGGGTGTGGAGAGCAGTGTCAAAGCTCTGCGCACAGCCGAGGAAGACAGTCGGCGCAATCTTAGTGCAGTCAATGATCAACTGGTCTCGGCCTTCGAAATTTTCGGTAACTCACTCGTCAGCCAAGTGCAACGAGTAGTAGGCGAAACAGACAAGAATATCTCTGTTTTGTCCAACCAACTCACTGGGGTAGTCCAAGAGCTCGCCCAGTTCATGCAGCGCATGCGAAAACAGTAAGCCTTAAATGTTTTCCCAGATATATAAAAAGCGGTCTAACAAGTCTGAAGGCGAGAGTCCGTTCTGGATCTCGTTTTCAGATTTGATGACTGCACTCATGACACTTTTTTTAATCGTTATGGCCGTGACGCTCATTTCTATTCAAAAGAGCATCCCAGAGTCCATCGCCCAAGAAGCCGCGCGCCAAGAAGACATACGAATAGTCATGGGTTTGCTGAAGACGGAGTCCACACCCTTTTCAAGGGTCAAGGTGGATGAAGCAAATTTCCGCTTGGATCTGGGCGATGTCGTATATTTCGAGAGCAACTCCAGCTCCATCAAGCCCGAGGTCGCTGCTGAGCTGCGCGCGTACATCCCAACCCTGCTCAACGTCAAAAAATCCAACAAGGGTAAATGGATCAAGCGATTCATCGTTGAAGGATTTACCGACCAAGACGGTAGCTATACCCTGAATCTGGCCTTGAGTACTGCCCGCAGTCGTAGCGTCATTTGCGCACTGGTTTCGCCTGTTCCCGCCTCGCCAACCCTGTCTAACGAGCAGCTGTTGGACATTCAGCGATACTTTTCACTCGGCGGCTTTTCCTCGTACTCTATCCGGGAGGACAAGAAGCTTAGCCGCAGAGTCGAAATCCGTGTCGAATTCAGGACGATCGATGAGCTAAAAAAGGGACAGGAAAAGCTCTTACTTAACCGTGAATTTGGTGTCTGCTGACTATGATCGACCAAACGCTGTTGAACCGCCTGAAGGCCGCTATTGAAGGCATTGGGCTCAACCGCGTACAGTTTGGATTTCCCGAAATGGTCAACAAGGAGGTCAAAAAGGCCGAGACGCTTTTCAAGGACTTCTCCAAAGCCAAGCCATCTAGTCAAGACGCCTACAAAGCTGCGCTGTCGTTGCTGCGCGGGGGCAAGCTCGATGACTGGGAGACAGATCTTGTGGCTGCAGCAGTCTCTATCCCAATTCAGGAGCAAAGAGGCCGCACGGTTCTTGAGAGCGAATACTGCGATGAACTGCTGCGCAATTACGAAATCGATGCTTACAAGGGTGACCTATGGCGGCTGACTTGGTACTCGCTGTTCAACTCGTACCTTACTTACGACCTTGTCCGGACCGCGACTGAATCTGGGATGGCCGGGTTTACCAAGTTGCGCCGACTGCTCAATCGCACATGGCCCTATATAGATAAGCAGTCTGGGCAGCTGGCCGTTCCAGATTGGGTACGCATCCTGCGCGAGGAAAGCCAACTGCTCTCGGACAGCCCAGTTGAGAAGTACGCTCGTGACTATTTGGCGGGCAATATGGATCACATCAAAGCGCTGGCGGAAAACCTTGGCATACCGGCGAATAGCTGGTTTTGGCAAGAGCTCGTCCTTGGCGCCGTGAAACGTGTCACCCAAGGCAATGACGAGCAGTTCCGAAGTCAGATCCTGATGCTTATCGAGCTGGTCAAGTCTGCGCCCGTCTACCGGGACAAAGCAATCGCGGAAATCCTCAACCGGTACTACAAGTGTTCGAGCAGGGCAGTTCATCCGGAATTGCGTGATTTTGTAATCCGCGCATCCGTTTGGAAGAACCCCAAGCTCAAAGCCGCAGGCATCGCCACTGCTTGGACCCAAGTGCCCGAGGCTGTTTGGCGTATGGTGATGGGCTGGGTGAACGAGCGAAACCTCGAAGACTTTTTTCACATTCTTGCCGCCCGCCGTCATGCCGACCATGGCCGTCTGAAATTCTGGTCCCGATACATGAAGCAAATTTCTTGGACCCGGCTGGTATTTGGCTCAGAGACTATCTGGCAAAAAAAACATAACGCAGGTATTCGCGCATTACTTGAATCTGAAGAGGGCACCTACGCAGTACTCCGGGGTGCGCCAGACAAAGAGCTGGATGCTTTTTTGATGCAGATTGGAGAATACATCTTCGTTGAGTTCAGCAAGACGGGTAATGGCGCCTACGCCTACCGCGCTTCTGATCTCGTCTTCAACCTCTACGCTGATTCGTTCGCCGGCTCTACCTCTGACCTAAAGTGTGGCTATTACAGGCATGGTCGAGGAGTGGCAAAGATCATTCACACTCCCGGTTGGGAAGAGCGAACAGCTATCGAGCTGGGCAAGATGGGAATTCATCCAGACCGCAGCTCAACGCGCGAGGAACCTCCACGAAGCAGGCTTAGCAGTGAGCAGGCAGCTACCCTCGGAAAAATCGGCAATCTTACCCAAGGCGCTGCGCAGATTGCCGCAGAGCCCCTGTCAGAATATGGATTTGCAAAACCGACTACGGCAGTCGCTAGCCTAACTGCAGAGGTGGTCGAATACACAATCCCTCAAGCAACAATATCCTTGCGCTCGCCCACAAAGGAAAGTCGATCGACTCCGACCCTTTCAATAGACCAAGTGCACAAGGCCGTTTCTAAATACCAAGGGGCTCAAGTCACAGAAAAGGGCAGCGGTCTTACGCGATGTATCTGGGTAACCAACCCAAAGGGTTGGGCTCCCCTGGAAAATGAGCTAAAGAAGCTAGGATTTCGATGGGCTGCTAGCCGTGAAGAATGGTATTGGCGAGAAGACTAATGGGACTTTTTGATTTCTTTCGCCGCTCCAGGATTCAATCCGATGAGAACACCCCGGCGCTACGAACACAAATTACTCAGCAGGGGCTTCTGCTGAACTTTAATACAGGTATCGTCGCCATAGATCTGGACGCGTTGCTTGAGGTTGATGAGAACGCAACAACCGAAGAAAAGCTACTGCGTGCCTACCTCTCGGACTTGTTAATTGATGGAAAATGCATGCTCTCCAATGAGGGAGTGTTGTTGCCTTGGGATATTTTCTATACGTTGGCAGGAGATACAGAGCACGCCGGGCTCTTGAGTATGATCGCACCGCCGACCATCTCAAAAGCAGTCCCGATTCTCGAGAACATTGGAACGGTCTCCGATGAGATATTCCAAGTCCAGATCACAGACTGGATTCTTGATGGCCAGAAGGTGGATCTGCAAGTCGTCAGTGCGCCTGAGGTCCACGTCAAGGGCAAAAAAGCCATCGTTACTCGAGAGGTCAATGACCTCATCGGCGCTCTCAATTCAAGCTTTGGCAGTCCGGCGCAACCCCGAAGCCAACAGGAAAACGAGGTTGCATGGGGCTTGATCCGCGCACTAGCGCTCAAGGCGGGGGCACTATTTGGTAACCGCTACTTGGCTTCGACGATCGTTTTGACGCCCCAAACACTTCGCATTCTGACTAAGAAACAACAGTCCAGTTTCGGGAGTGTTTACACGGTCGAGCCGACTTTTGACGGCGCTCCCGACGGGTGGCTGGGGGCTTTTGACAGTTTTCACGCTGTTCAGGATCACTACGACATCACTCGTGATGGCGGCCGCGTTCGCATCATCCTCTCAGAGCCTGTGCGCAAGGTACTGGAGGTGGTCAAGCGCGAGATGCCCACACGCAAAGTTGCCGGTGCTAAGGCGGAGAGATTCGTGCACAACCCCAAGGCTTACCTTGGGGACTTTGCTGAGGGTGTTTTGGCTGACAAAGATCCGCCAAGTGAGCACGGTGATGTTGATACGGTGGCTACGTCGTTCCATCTGGAGCCTGCTATTCAAAAAGGTTCAATCGTCAGCTCCACACTCATCATCAATGAGTTTTACTCTGATGGGCGCAGCGGCAGCTTCAAAGAGTTCATTGAAAGCCCGGAAGCCCTTGCCAAACTCACGGCCAGAATTGGAGATGCTCTGAGTGACCAGCGGTTGATAGTGACTTTCAATGAGTTTGACCTCATGCTGGACGCAAACGCCCAGGTCGAATTCGAGAGGATGCTGGGCACCCTGCGCACTTGGCTAAATCAAGGCGACGCGATCATCAAGTTCGAGGACATTTACGAACTATCCGACTACAGCGAGCGAATTGAAGGAATTGGTATTGCCAAGCCTATCTATGTGCCTGTACTTCAGAAAGAGAAAAAAGAAGGAGATCAGGGCAATGGGTGGCTACCGGATAATTTGACGCCAATTCTTAAAGTCATGTTGCCGGGCGTCGGCGATCCGGTCTTGGTTCCGTTAACAAAAGAGTGGGTTGAGAACTACGAAGTGAAGGTGGTTCAGGCAGAGCGATCTGGAGCCACGAGCGTTGATGATCCTGCCATTCCCGCCACCTTGGAAACGGCTCAGGCCCGCGTTCTTGTTGATGGTTTCAAGACCCTCATGGAGGGCCATGCGCTATCGGAGTCTGCGCCAAACACAGGTATTGGGCGGGACTCTAGCGTAGAAGAGAAAGCAGCTGGCACAGGCCGGGGGAAAAAAGAAACGCTGCTGGTCAAGAGCAACTTCCACATCATCGACTATGCGGAGGCTCGAAAGGTATCACTGACGCTGCCAGAGGGGGCAGAACCTCGACTGCCGAGCACCCTTCGCCCAAACATTAAACTCAAGGCCCACCAGCTGTACGGGGTGGCTTGGTTCCAGCACTTATACGCTAAGGCGCCTGGCGAGGTGCGGGGCTGCCTTCTGGCAGACGACATGGGCCTAGGCAAAACCCTTCAGCTGCTCAATGTGCTTGGCAAGATTTACGAGGACGAGCCAGACGCCCCGCCGTCGCTAATTCTGGTTCCCAAGTCATTGCTTCAAAACTGGGCCAGTGAAGTAGAAAAGTTCTTTACGCCTTCGTACCCTAAGCATCTAGTTCTCTACGGCAACGAGCTGGTGAGTAAAAAACAGCCAAGGTTTCGGATCGACGAAGAGTTGAGGACAAAGGGCATCGCGGACCTTCTTGTACTTAATTGGGTTGGTCAGAACAAGCTCATCATCACGACATACGATGTACTTACCGGCTTCGAATTCTCTTTCGCCAAGCAGGATTTCACTTTCGTAATCTGTGACGAGGCGCAGCGAATAAAGAACCCGGCAGCTAATGTCTCCATCGCAGTGCGCAAGCTCAAGGCAAAGTTTCGCGTGGCATGTACGGGCACGCCCGTTGAGAACTCGCTTGTAGACCTCTGGTGCCTGTTCGACTTCTTCCAGCCCGGCCTTCTGGGTTCACTTGAAGAGTTCTTCAAGACCTACCGCAAACCCATTGAATGCAAGTCTGAGGAGCAGCTGCATGCGCTTCGTCGCCTCCAATCACTCATTCGCCCACAGACACTTCGCCGAACTAAGAAGGATATCGCTGCAGATCTGCCTAAAAAATATTTTGCCGTTAGCGGCGAGACCTTGACGCAGCGCCTGCTAAAGCTAGTACTGGAAGACCAAGATCTTCTGAAGGTCGACATTACAGACCACCAACGGGTTCTATACAAGGGTGGCCTTAAGCGCTTGCAGGAAGCACGAAAGGAAAAAGATGGCAAGCGGCGTGGACGGCTTTCATTTGATGCCCTGCATTTTATGAAGGCGGTATGTGCCGAGCCCTATTGCCTGCCGGGCAAGAAGTTCGTCCTAGATCAATCTGGCGTTGAGGTCCATCTGAAGAACTCGCCAAAGCTGGCGTGGCTGCTCAGCGAACTCGAGGAAATCAAGACCAAGGGCGAGAAAGCCATTGTTTTCACGGAGATTCGGGAAGTACAGGCAGCCCTGCACTACTTCCTGCGTGAGCGCTTCAAACTCAAGCCATTAATCGTCAACGGGGCCTCTGAGAATCGTCAGTCCTACATCGACAAATTTTCTTCCAAAGATGGCTTCGATGTGATCATTTTGTCTCCGTTGGCTGCAGGTGTAGGCCTGAACGTGGTAGCTGCAAACCATGTCTTCCATTTCACGCGGGCATGGAATCCTGCAAAAGAAGCACAGGCCACAGACAGGGCTTATAGGATTGGCCAAGAGCGAGACGTGATCGTCTACTCTCCGACGATCGTGGACACGGCCGACAGCCTTTACAGTACCTTTGAGCAGCGACTGGATCAGCTGCTTAAAGAGAAAGCGGCGCTCGCCAGTACTACGATTGATGGAGACGACCTGTCTCAAATGCTTAATGGCTCGGCAGGTGATGTCGGCTTCACAGAATTTATTGCATCTGGTGGGCCGTTGATTCCGAATGCGGCCCGGATTTTGAATATTGAGGACGTGGATCAGCTCGACGGTAACTCTTTTGAGACTTTCTCGGCCCTGCTTTTTTCGAAGATGGGTTTCATTACGCAAGTTACCGCAAAGCGTCAAGGTGATGGTGGCATTGACCTTATCGCTATCTCCAGCGGTAGTGGCTTGCTGGTTCAGTGCAAGTCCACACAGTCTTCCTCTATCGGGTGGGACGCCATCAAAGAGGTCGTGGGTGGTGCGATGCGCTACCATTCAAGAATGCCGGGCGTGAAGTTCAAGAAGGTAGCGATGACGAATCAGCGGTTCAATGCAGCCGCAACCGAGCAAGCTGCCTTCAATCATGTAGAGCTCATTGACCGAACTCAGATCCAGCAAATGCTAGAAAAGTACCGAATCACTGATCTTGACCTAGAGGAGTTTTTGATAAACCTTTAATTAGCTCAGTAGTTTCAAGGCTAAGGAGTGACGGAAAACAGGTCCCGACTTACAGCGAAACTACCAGGCCCAGGGGTCGTTCACCTCAAGTTGTTAGCCAGCCAAATTTAAGAGTGAAGTAAATTGATGCTTGAGCCAGCGACAAACCCACAATCCCTCCAGCCAAAGTAGCGCACCGAAAACTTTGCGACAGAAGGGGTCAAAATACTGAGTGGTGAGTGGGGCCAAGGTTGGCATGCCCTGCCAACAGCCATTAGAAGAACCCTGGAAGAAGAAAACCCAGCAAGGCAACAGGACTTGCTGGGTTTGAAGAGTGATCAACTCTACGCCTTAAACGTGGCGCTCTACCAGGCTAAGTTGCCCTGTTAGGAAGTAAAAAACTCCTGTGGTAACCCAGCCGCTGCGCGCGCCAGCTCACCCACATCGGCGCACGATTCGAGGGCCGCACATACGCCCAGCGTCGTGTCGATCTGCGCGGGTGCCAACACGCCGCCGGCCAGCCCGCGAAATTTGGTGTCGAGTTCGACCTCACTCAGCGGCCGGCCGCGGCTACCGCGCGCATGTGGCACAAATAATTCATGCGTGGTGCCGCTGGCGGAGATGATGCGCACACGCGCCTGTTCCTTGCCGATCACCGGGTCGGCGTTCAAGTGCACGCGGTCGCGTAATCGAATCAGCGCGGGGTCTCGCACGCGCGCATCGGCATATTGCACAACGCCGGCTGCGCCATCGAGCAGAGCGGCGGCGACCGAATGCGCGATGCTCAGTTTGGCTTCAAGACCGTCGCGCGGCGCAGGGTTGCCGCAGAGTTTGATCGCCAGCGGGTTGACGTCGATCTCGATGCTTGCCACAGCCGTCGCGTCGGTCGCATGCTCGGCGCGCAAATCGAGACAGCCATCGATCACCGGATGAATCACCACGCCGCAGGGATAGGGTTTATAGGCGAGCGCGTTGATTTCCCACTGTGTGCCGAGTTCGCGCGTCACCGCGCCGGCATCTGCACCATCGGCGGCCAGCACGTGCAGAAAGCCGCGTCGGGCTTCGAGCCCGCGCGCCGAGCTGGTGTAGCCGCGTGCCGCCAGCAGCGCGGCCTGCAATCCGCTGCGCGCCGCGTGGCCGATGTTGTAGCACTTGGCCATGCTGCCCAACATCATGCGCAGTCCACTGGCGGAAGTGGCGGCGATGCCCAGCGCGTGGTTCATCTGTGTGGCATCCAGCCCAAGCAGGCGGCCGGCCGCCGCCGCCGCGCCGAATACGCCGCAGGTTGCGCTGATATGCCAGCCGCCTTCGTAATGCGCGGCGCCGGCGGCGTTACCGATGCGGCAGGCGCACTCGATGCCTAACGCCAGTGCATGCAGAAATTCGGTGCCGCTGCTGCGTTGCTGTTCCGCCAGGGCCAGCAGCGCAGGCGCCACCACCGCAGTCGGATGTACGACGGTGGCCAGATGCGTGTCGTCGAAGTCGAGCACGTTGCCGCTGACGGCGTTGATTAATGCGGCGCTCAGCGCGTCGGAGGATTGGCCGCGGCCCAATAGCGTGGCGCGTGGCGGGCCGGCGAAATCCACCAGCGTGGCGCACAGTCTGTCGGTGGTGTCGTCGCGGCAGCCGCCGAGCGTGCAACCGAGCCAGTTGAGCGTGGCGCGCCGCGCTTCGTTTTGCACGCTGGCGGGTAGCGCGGTCCACTCGCTGTCGACCATGAAGGCCGCGAGTTCGGCACTGATGGCGGCGGGTGTGCTGTGGGGCATCGGTGACGGCGCGCCGGCGTGATCGATCTTGGCCGCTGCGTGCGACTAGCGGTTGACCGAGCTGTAATGCGAGTGCCCGCTCTCGCCAGGCGAGGCGTCGGGTTCGGCCATCGCCTGTGCGTTGGCGCGATAGAGAATCACCTCGTCGTTCAGGCTGACCAGTGATTTGGCCAGCATATTGGCCATGTTGCGAAAGAGCTGCAGCGCCGCTTTCTCTTCACCCATCACTGCACGTTTCGACAGCCGGATGGCGGTGCTGTTTCTGACCGCGCGTACCGAGGCGCTGCGCGGGCGGTTGGCGACGAGTGCGATTTCACCGAAATGCTGACCCGCTTCGATAATGGCGATGGTGATGATTTTGCCGTCGGTCTGCCGGAACACTTCGAAAGCGCCCTCGGTGACGATATACATCGAATGGCCTTCGCGGCCTTCTTCGAAGACGATATCGCCGGCGTTGAACTTCACGCTCGAGGCGTGTTGCAACAATGCGGCGACACAGTCGATATCCATCTGGCGGAACAGGCCGACCCGGCTGACCAGACGCAATAGCAGTGAATTCGCTTGCTGCACAGCCCAATCCCCCCTTTACCGTTAAACAGCGGCGGCGCTGTGATGGTGCGGACCGGCACCCCGCGCCGGCCGCCACGCCGCCACCGCTTTACTTGCCTTGAAACACCGGCTTGCGCTTTTCCATGAAGGCACGCCGGCCCTCGACGTAATCCTGGCTGCCGAAACAATCGGCGACGACTTTTTCCATCAGCACTGTGTCGCGGTCCTTCTCATCTTTCACGTACTCATCAATGATGCGCTTGGCGGCGATGATCGACAACGGGGCGTTGTTGACCATGGTCTGCGCATAACTGTGGATGAAGTCTTCGAGCATATTGACCTGCACCACTTGATTGACGAGGCCGATGCGCAGCGCTTCGGCGGCGGTATAGCGCCGCGCCGTGAACATCAGTTCCTTGGTCACGGCGGGGCCGCAGAGTTCGACCAGCTGGCCGAGCGATTCAGCGCCGTAGCCGATACCCAGACGTGCCGCCGGCACGCCGAACTGCGAATCCTCGGTGCAGATGCGCATGTCGCAGTTGAGCGCGACCGCAAGTCCGCCGCCCAGACACCAGCCGCGGATCATGGCGATGGTCGGCTTGCCGACGCCGCGCAGCGCGACTCGAAAACGCGCGGAGTCTTTGTTGTATTCGACGAGCTGCTCGGGGGTGGCACGGGCTTTTTCAAATTTCGAAATGTCACCGCCCGAGATAAACGCTTTTTTGCCGGCACCGGTAATGATGACGACGCGCACGTCGGGATCGGCGGTGAAATCTTCCATCACCTCGGCCGCAGAACGCGTCATTTCACGCGACATTGCATTCAAGCGCTCCGGGTTGCTGAACGTCAGCGTGCCGACGCCGTCTTTTTTCGCCGACAGTATTTTGCCTTCTTCACTCATGGTGCTCTCCGATGATTCGATGTTGATCGTGTCTAGATGACTTTGTTGTTGCGCAGCGTGGCGATTTCTTCGGTCGACATGCCGAGCCATGCGAGCACTTCATCGCTGTGCTGGCCGGGTTCCGGCGCACACATGCGAATGTCGCGCGTCGAACCGGTCATGTTGAGCGGGTTGGCGACGTAGTGGGTTTTGCCGAACAGCGGGCTGTCCACCGGCGCCGCCATGCCGACGTGCTTGACCTGCGGATCATTGAAGACGCGATCGATGGTGTTGATCGGGCCGGCGGGAATGCCGGCTGCATCAAACTTCCCGGTCCAGTATTCGCCGGTCTGCGTCTTGGTGACCGCACTGATGGCACCGTTGACGCCGGCGCGGTCTTTCGTACGACCGACCACAGTGTTCCATTCGGGTTTCGTTTTCCACTCTGAATGGCCGAGGGTGTCGCAGAGGCGCTCCCACAGGCGGCCCGAGCTGGCGGCGATATTCATATAGCCGTCGCTGGTCGGGAACACGCCGGTCGGCGTGAGGGTCGGATGATCGTTGCCGGCCTGCTTGGCGACTTCACCTTTGACGAGGTAACGCGAACCCTGCAAGTCGAGCATGAAAATCAGCGATTCGAGCAGGCTGGTGTGGACCCAGCGGCCGACACCGGTGCGGGTGCGATCGAACAACGCCATCATGATGCCGAGGGCGAGCAGATTGCCGGCGGTGAGGTCGCTGATTGGAATGCCGACGCGCACCGGGCCCGATTCCTGAAAGCCGGTGATCGACATCAGGCCGGCCACACCCTGCGCGATCTGGTCGACGCCGCCGCGCTCGCGGTAGGGGCCGGTCTGGCCGAAGCCGCTGATGCTGCCGTAGACCACGCGCGGGTTCATCTTGTGCACGTCGTCCCACGCCACTTTAAGGCGGTCTTTGACCGGTGCGCGCATGTTTTCGACGACGACGTCGGCGCGCGCCACCAGGCGCTCGAACACGGCGTAGCCTTCTTTCGATTTCAGATCGAGGCGGATGGCTTTTTTGTTGCGATGCAGGTTCTGGAAGTCGGAGCCGTGACGGCGGCCGATCACGTCTTCACCACCGTCGACCGGCGGTTCGATGCGGATGATTTCGGCGCCCCAGTCGGCGAGATGGCGCACGCAGGTGGGGCCCGCGCGTGCCAGCGTCAGGTCGAGCACGATCAGGCCCGAGAGTGGAAGGTTTTTTGTTTCGCTGGTGTCACCGATCATATTCTTTCCTCATGAATGAACTTGGAGCATTACAAAATTATTCAGCCACAGAGCTTACAGAGAGATATTCGTCTTGTCGTATCGTCGTAGTGCCCCGCAGGTTCCCGGTGCGCAGCGCTTGCGTATGCCGCCGGTTTTCTCACTGTTTTCTGTGGCTGATGGTTTATTCCACCTTGGCACCCGACAGTTTAACGACGCGCGCCCATTTCTCGGTTTCACTTTTCAGATAAGCGTTGAATTCGGCTGCCGTGCCGCCGGCGGTATCGGCGCCGATGCCGGCATAACGCTCGCGTAAGTCCGGCAGCGATTTATTGACCGCGGCGTTGAGGCGCTCGATGGTTGCCGCCGGTGTTTTCGCCGTGGCGGCCAGACCGTACCAGCCGCTGACTTCAAAGCCCGGCACACCGGCCTCGGCGATGGTGGGAATCTCCGGCGCGGTCGGGGTGCGCCGCGGGCCGGTGACGCCGAGGGTGCGCAGGCGGCCGGCTTTCACATGCGGAATGAGCCCGCCGAGGCTGCTGAACAAGGCCTGTACTTCGCCGCTCAGCAACGCGTTGACCGCCGGCGCCGAACCCTTGTAAGGCACGTGGGTCAGCTCGATGCCCGCCATCGATTTGAACAACTCGGCGGATAGATGATTGGCGGTGCCGATGCCGCTGGAGGCATACAACAGTTT
>CAIWNB010000097.1 GCA_903913965.1 uncultured beta proteobacterium | reverse complement strand
CCGGCAGGTCGGGCGTGTTGTCACGCAGCGTGGTGATCACCGCCAGCATATTTCCGCCGGCCGTAAACAGTTCACCACCGTTTTCAGGGAGCGCGGCGCACGGGATGTTGGCGCGCGCGGCGAGGGCGCGGGCCAGCGCGTCGTCTGCCCACAGCTGCGTGTGGCGCGTGGTGGCGCTGCCGGCGATTTTGCCGCCGCCCCACAGCCAGAGACTATTGAAGGCGTGCTGTCCGCGGCTTTCCCGTGCGGCGTTCACCGGATGCGTATGCAGCAGCATTTGCGCTTCATTGAAGAGGCGGCGCCAGAAGCGGCTGTCCGTGCCGGCCGGCATCAGCGCGTCGATGTCGCGGTTCAGCGCTTGCGACAAGGTATGCGTCGTGAGGTTGTGATGGGCGTCGCTGCGCACGTACCAGCGACCGGCCCCGCCGGCGACAAACAGCAGGCCGTCGCCACCGAAGTGGGCGTTAAGAGAGGCGATTAACGCTTCGGATTCATCCGCGGTTGGCAGGCCTGCCGCGGGGCTTAGGACCATGCGGTGCTGGCGCATCAACAAGTGGACGGGGTCGCAGCGCAGCCAGTAGTGGTCTGCGGGTTCGCCATCATCGATCGTCAGGGTCAATGGCGCGACGGGCCAGTCGTTCTGGCGCGCCACGCCAAACTTGGCGCACAGCCAGGCCTCGGTGTCGCCAGTGCTCGTTGTGGTGGCGTCGCCGCGGGCGAGCAGCGCGGCCAGACGCGGCGCGTGCGGCCGTAGTTCGGGCCATTCGCGCAGCGCGGCGGGCAGGAGGTCGGGGACAAACAGCGTGCAGTGCATCATCGGTGCGCAGTGTAACATCCGCGGCTCGCAGTCCCGGCGTTTTTGCGCCGCCGGCGCGCTGTGGCACACTCTGACTTTCACGGCGGGATTCAACTTGCAACCTTACGAACTGTTCATCGGCCTGCGCTACACGCGCGCGCGTCAGCGCAGTGGCTTTATCTCGTTCATCTCGCTGGTGTCAGTGATTGGCATCGCGTTGGGCATCACCGTGTTAATTACGGTGTTGTCGGTGATGAATGGTTTTCAGCGCGAGGTGCGCACGCGCATCCTCGGCGTCGCCTCGCATATACAAGTCTCGGGCGCCGATGGAACGCTGGCCGACTGGCGCGGCATTGCCGCCAAGTCGATCCAAAACCCCGAAGTGCTCGCCGCCGCCCCCTATGTGTCGGCGCAGGGTTTGTTGTCGAGCGGCAACTCGGTGCGCGGCGCTTATATCCGCGGCATCCTGCCTGAGGCTGAAGAAAAGGTCGCCGATCTGGCCAGACACATGAAGAGCGGCACGCTGGCGGCCTTGCAGCCGGGGGAATTCAGTGTGGTGCTCGGCATCGAGCTGGCGCGTGCGTTGGGGGCGGGTGTTGGCGACAAGGTGGTGCTGATCGCCCCGCAGGGCCAGGTCACGCCGGCCGGTGTGTTGCCGCGCCTGCGCCAGTTCACCGTGGTCGGTATCTTCGCAGTCGATCATTACGAATATGACTCGGGGCTGGCGCTGCTGCACATGGAGGATGCGCAAAAACTCTACCGTATGGGCGAGACGGTGAGTGGCGTGCGCCTCAAGCTGGGCGATTTGTTTCGTGCCGTCGCGGTGTCGCAGGAGCTCTCGCGCACCCTTGGCTCCGACGTCTATATGACCGACTGGACGCGTCTCAATGCGAATTTCTTTCGCGCCGTTGATATCGAAAAACGCATGATGTTTTTTATCGTCTTTCTGATTATTGCGGTGGCGGCCTTCAATATTGTTTCGAGTCTGTTCATGGCGGTGAAAGACAAGCAGGCCGACATTGCGATTCTGCGCACGCTCGGTGCCAGCCCTGCCAGCGTGATGAAAATATTTTTGATCCAGGGCACCCTGGTCGGCCTGATCGGCACGCTCGCCGGCGTTATCGGTGGCGTGGCGCTGGCCGCCAATGTGGACGTCGTGGTGCCCTTCATCGAATCGCTGGTCGGCTTCAAGTTTTTATCCAAGGACGTTTACCAGATCAGCGATCTGCCCTCGGAGTTGCGTGCGGCTGACGTGGTGGTGACGGCGGTGTTTTCTTTCGTGGTGAGCATGCTGGCGACGGTTTATCCGAGCTGGCGCGCTTCCAAAATCAATCCGGCGGAGGCCTTGCGCTATGAGTGATGTCGCCGCAGCGGGTGCGGCCATCGAGTGCCGTGATCTGTGCAAACAATACCGCCAGGGGCAGGCCGCCGTGCCGGTGCTCCACGGCGTGAATCTGGCGGTGGCGCGCGGTGAATGCGTGGCGGTGGTCGGGGTTTCCGGCTCTGGCAAGAGCACGCTCTTGCATTTGCTTGGCGGTCTGGATGCGGCGACCAGCGGCTCGATCTTGATCGGTGGGCGCGATATTGCCGGCCTTGATGAGGCCGGGCGTGGTGCCTTGCGTAACCGTGAGCTTGGCTTTGTCTACCAGTTTCATCATCTGCTGCCGGAATTCTCGGCGCTGGAAAACGTTGCCATGCCACTGCTGATCCGGCGCTGCGCGCCGGCCGAGGCGCAGGCAGCGGCGGAGCAGATGCTACGCCGCGTCGGGCTTGGACATCGGCTGACGCACGCCCCCTCGGAACTCTCGGGCGGCGAGCGTCAACGCGTGGCGGTGGCGCGGGCGCTGGTGACGCAACCGGCCTGTGTGCTGGCCGACGAGCCGACCGGTAATCTCGACCGGCAGACCGCAGGCGAAGTGTTTGCTTTGATGCGGGAACTCAACCGCTCGCTGGGTTGCAGCTTTGTGATTGCCACGCATGATGGTGACATCGCCGCGCATGCCGATCGTGCGCTAAAGCTGATCGATGGTGTTTTGCAAACGGCCTAGAGCGGTCTTCTGTTAATCAACGCGCAACAAACCACTGGCGACGAACTCGTGGAAACGCGCTTCATGGGCCAGCGCTTCGTCGAGCAGGATCTGCGGCGCGCTACGCGCCACCAGGCGTGGCAGCAGGCTGCCAACCGCGATCACCGCGAGCCCGCTTAGGTACCAGCCGATCAGCGCCAGTGCGACCCCGATGCCGAGCACCGGCAGGCGTACCAGCGGCAGGAGCAGACGGGCGTTGAGATAGCGGGCGGCGGCGGCCGGGTCGATTTGCGGTGTGAGACTGCCGGCACGGCAGGCGGCGACAAACTCGGCGTGCGTCATGAAATGGGGTTCAGACCCAACCGAGCGCCGATTCGACGGCGCGTCGTCCTTCCGGGGTTGCCATGATGACCAGCGTCATGCCCGGCTTCAGCGTTTGTGCGCCCTCAGGGTTAAATACCCAGCGGGCGCCGTCGCGCAGGGCGAGCATGATGTGGTTGCGGTCCGGTTGCAGGAGATCCGCCAGCGATTTTTCAGTGAAGCCCGAGGGCACGATCACTTCTTCGACGCGCAGGTTGTCGTCCGACTTGAGCATCTGGTCGAGAAAGGTAACGACATGCGGACGGATCATTGCCGAGGCGATGCGCAACCCGCCGGTGAAGTCTGGCGAGACGATGGCGTCGGCGCCCGCCTTGCGTAATTTTTCAGTGTTGCGGATTTCATGGCAGCGCGACACCACGCGGGTCGCCGGATTGAGTTGTTTGGCGGTCAGGCTGATCATGAGGTTCTTGCTGTCGTCGCCAGTCACTGCAAATACGCCGCGCGCGTTTTCGATATGCGCTTTTTGCAGGATATCGTCATCGCTGCCGTCGCCGTGGATGAACATCTGGCCGGGGTGTTTTTCCAGATGCGCGTTGATCGAGGCCATGTCTTCGTCAATCACCACATAGGGGCGGTGCGTGGCATTGAGTTCATTGGCGACGTTGCGGCCGACCCGACCGATGCCGCAGATGATGTAGTGATTGCTTAGTTTGTGGATGTGTTTTTCCATGCGGCGTCTCCCCAGTGCTTCGCTAATATGGCCTTCGACCAGAAAGGCGGTGACGATCGAAGTCATATACGTCATGACCGCGATCCCACTCATGGCGATGACCATGGTGAACACGCGCCCGCCGGGATGTTCCGACAGATCGACGATCTCGCCATAGCCGATGGTGGCGATGGTGATGAAGGTCATGTAAAAACAATCGAGCAGCGTATATTTTTCGCCGCCGATGAGGCGATACCCGGCGGTGCCGATGATGAGGATCGCCAGCAAAATCACCACCGACCAGAGAAAGCCGGCGTAGAGGCGCTGCGAGGTGATGGAGTCGTGTGCGGGCAGTGGCACGGCGCGGTTCAATCCGGTAAGGGGCTAATATTCTACCGGTATCGGATCGAGGCTGCGCCACAGATACCAGGTCGCGACCGAACGCCACGGTTGCCAGAGCTTGTTGAGTGCGGCGAGTTTGCGTGACCCCAGTGGGCGGCCGTGGTTGTAATGCAGGCGCATGGCTTTTTGTACGCCGAGGTCGGCCAGCGGCAGTATGTCGGGACGCATCATGTAAAAAATCAGGAACATCTCCGCCGTCCAGCGGCCGATGCCGCGCACCCGGGTCAGTTGTTCGATCAGTTCGTCATCAGATAGATCCGGCCACCGAGCAGGGTTGAGCGTGCCTTTCTCGAAGTGCACAGCGAGATCCTGCAGATAGACCACCTTGCTACCGGAGAGCCCGCAGGCGCGTAGCGCTTCGACAGGATGCGCGGCAACGCTGGCGGGATTCACTACCGGCAGGGCAGCTGCGAATTTTTGCCAGACGCTCTCGGCGGCCTTGACCGAAATCTGCTGGCCAACGATTGAGCGCGCCAGTGTGGCAAAGGCATCGCCGCGTGAGCGCAGCGTTAATCCGGCGGAGCCAGCGGCGATGCTTGCGATCACCGGATCACGTGACGCCAGTTCCTGCGTCGCCTGCGCCCAATACGCTGGCGCCTTCATCGCTGACGCAGGGCGGCGCGTTGACGCCACGAGTACATCACATGACAACGCCATGCCAGTCGCACCACCGCGTAGCCGATGACGGCGAGCAGCAGCGCCAGCAGCGGAATGCCGACGAGCAGCGGCTTGCCCACAGTGGTGAGCCATTCGAATGCCGCCGCCAGCCAGGCGCCGGCGCTATCCCCCGAGATCGCGAAGCCTGGCAGGCCGCCGTCGGCTGTTTGCAACACCCACTGCCCGATTGTGAAGGCGAGCCAATATAGCGGCAGGATGGTCAAGGGATTTGAATACAGGGTGACGATGACCGCGATCGGTAGATGCACGCGAAAGCCGATCGCGAGCAGTGCTGCCGCGCTGAATTGCACCGGGTTGCTGCCTGGGATCAGGCCGGCGAACAGGCCCACCGCCACGCCGCCGGCCACCGAGCGGCGATGCAGATGCCATAGGTTATGGTGCTGCAGCCAATGACCGAAGCGCGCCACATAACGGTTGGCGTTGATGGTCGCATGGCTGGGCAAAATCTTTTTGAGCAACTTCCTGAGCATGCGGGTTTGTCCTTGGCCGGCCTATTCTACAGAATTGCCGTCAGCCAACCTCCGACTTGCACGTTGAGGCAAGGTCGGGTTCTTGCGGGCGTGGGTCGTATGCATATTTGGATACTGTGTTTCGCCGCCGGCACGGCCCTGTTGCAGTTGCAGGCCGTACTGCCAGAGGCGCAGACCGCATGGATTGCGCCGCCGGTGTTATTGCTGTTGTTCGCGTGTTTGCAGCCACGCGCTGTGCTGGCGCGCCTGTTACGCCAGCTGATTTGCGCAGGCCTGTGTGTGAGCTGTGGATTTTTGTGGGCGGCGTGGCTGGCCGGCCAACGGCTCGCCGATGAGTTGCCGCTGGCGGCCGAAGGGGTCGACATTCGTGTGATTGGTGTGGTGGCGCAATTGCCGCAACCCTATGAGCGCAGTTTGCGTTTTGAGTTTGACGTCGAGCGGGTGCTGACGCCGCAGGCGACGGTGCCGGCGCGGATCGCGCTGGCGTGGTGGGGCACACCAACGGGCGACGGACAGGCCGGTAGCATTCCCGAGTTACATCCGGGCGAACGCTGGCAATTGACCGTGCGCTTGCGGCGTCCGCACGGTCTGCAGAACCCGAATGGGTTCGATTACGAGGCGTGGTTGCTGGAACGTAATCTGCGCGCCACCGGCTATGTGCGTGCACCATCGACGGCGAAGCGGTTGAAAGCGTTGGTCATGCAGCCGGGCTATATGTTGGAGCGTCTGCGCGAGGCGGTGCGTAGGCGCATCGTTGATGCCTTGCCACAGGCACCCTACGCCGGTGTTTTGGTGGCGCTGGCGATCGGCGATCAACGCGGAATTCCGGCGTCGCAATGGCAGGTCTATACGCGCACCGGTATCAATCATTTGATCAGTATCTCCGGCTTGCACGTGACGATGATATCGGGGTTGATCTTCTGGCTGGTGCATTGGGGCTGGTCGCGTAGCGCGCGTCTGCTCGCACGCCTGCCGGCGCGCAAGGCGGCGGCGGCCGCTGGTTTGCTGGCGGCGCTGGGTTATGCGTGGCTGGCCGGCTTTGCGATCCCCGCACAGCGCACCGTATATATGCTGGCCGTGGTGGCGTTCGCACTCTGGCGTAGCCGCCTGATTTCACCATGGGCGGTGTTGTGTGCGGCTTTGCTGCCGGTGGTGGTGCTCGATCCGTGGGCGGCGTTGTCGCCCGGCTTTTGGTTGTCGTTCGGTGCGGTGGCGATCATTTTGCTGGTGTCCTGTCATCGCATTGGTGAGCCGCACTGGCTGGAGTCATGGGGGCGCGTGCAGTGGGCGGTGACGATCGGTTTGACGCCGCTGCTGATTGCGATGTTTCAACAGATCTCGCTCATCTCACCGCTGGCCAACGCGCTGGCGATCCCGCTGGTCAGTCTGGTGGTGGTGCCGCTCATCCTGCTGGGTGTGGTGATCCCCGGCACCTTCTTGCTGCAACTCGCGCACGCACTGATGGCGGCTTGCGGTGCAGCGCTCGAATGGATGAGCGCACTGCCGGCGGCGGTCTGGCAGCAGCACGCGCCGCCGTTGTGGACGGTTGGCGTTGCACTGGCCGGCACTGTTTGGTTGTTGTTACCGCGCGGCTTTCCAGCACGCCGGATCGGCGTCTACGCGCTGTTACCGATGTTTCTGATCCTGCCCGAACGTTTACCGGAGGGTGTGCTGCGTCTGGCCGTATTGGATGTCGGTCAGGGTCTGGGCGTGGTCGCGCAAACGCGCAATCATGCTTTGCTCTACGATACCGGTACGCTCTACGGCCCGCAGTCCGACAGTGGTAGCCGCGTGATCGTACCGTATTTGCGCGCCGGCGGCATCCGTAATCTGGACGCCATGATCGTCAGTCATGGCGACAAGGACCACGCCGGTGGCGCCGCCTCCGTGTTGCAGGCCGTGCCAGTGGCGCGCGTCTTGTCTTCGCTGCCGGATGCCGCGGTGGCCAGCGCCGGCTGGCCCGGCGCCGCACGTTGTTTGGCGGGCGAACGCTGGCGCTGGGATGGCATTGATTTTGAAATCCTGCATCCGTCGCCGGCGCAATATGCGCGTGCCAAACAGCGTAGCAACGATCGCAGTTGTGTGTTGCGTCTGAGTGCTGGCGTCAACAGTGTTTTATTGACCGCAGATATTGAACGGCGCAGCGAATCCGAGTTGCTGCAGACTGCAGCCGGCAAACTGCCGGCGCGTGTGTTGTTGGTGCCGCATCATGGCAGCCGCACCTCGTCATCCACGGAATTTCTCGCGCAGGTCGCGCCCGAGGTTGCATTGATCGCCGCCGGTTACCGTAATCGTTTCGGTCACCCGAAGGAGGATGTGGTCGCCCGTTATCGTGCGCTCGGCAGCCGGATTTATCGTACCGATCTGGATGGCGCGTTGATGGTAACGATGGATGCCAGCGGCGCGCTGAAAATCCAGCGCCAGCGGTTCATCGCGAAGCGCTACTGGCACAGCGCGCCGGACAATCCGGATCTGGTCGATGACGATGAGGAAACCATATTCGGCAGTTGATTGTTTTAATCGTGCATGGCGTGACCTTTTGTGGCGGCCACACGCAGACGGCCGGCGACCGTCCTTGTTATCATCGGCAAGGTTAATCCATGCCCGGAAAACAAGATGCTCCACTGTCCCAAATGCCGCTATCAGCGTCGCGCCGAAGATCGCGGTGACGCCGGTATTTGTCCGGCCTGCGGCCTCGTCTTTGCGAAATGG
>CAIWNB010000096.1 GCA_903913965.1 uncultured beta proteobacterium | reverse complement strand
CTCGGCTTGAGCGCGTTCGTCGTACATTGCCAGCATCCAATGATGGATCATGAGATTAACCACGCACCAGCTGGTTGAGGCACAGCCGCGCGCCAGCGCCATCGGGATGTCGACATAAGCGATGAAGTCGTGTTCCATGCCACCCCAGCGCCGCGGTTGCAGTGCACGCGCTGCCCCAATCGCCTGGAGGTCAGCGACGGTTTCCGTTGGCATGACACGCGCGGCTTCAGCGCTGGCCGCGCGTTCGCGCAAAGCGGGCGCCAGGGCCTCGGCTGAATGTATGGCGTCTGCGTAGTCGACGCCGGAAAAGTCCGGCGAGTTCGGGCGGGTTGCAATCATGACCGGTCTGATTTCAGTTTTTTGGTGGCCCATTTTAGCCGCTTTGTAAGACGCGTCATGCTGCGGTCCAGAGGTTTCTGTTGGTCAGAGATCGTGTTTTTTACGTGATCCATCTTCGCGCCGATGTATTAATAACCCGTTATGCATGATGGATATTGCTGCGATCTTGATACACGCAGGTGTTCGGAGGTTTTACAATCAGCGCTTTTTTGGCGCGACACTTTTTTCATTTATGGCTCGTTATTGCAAGCGTTTTTTAGTGCTGTTTGGCCTCATGTTCGTGGCGTTTATTGCCAGCGCCCAGACGTATCCTGTTAAGCCAATCCGTATCATCATTCCGTTCCCGCCCGGCAATACGCTGGATGTGATGGCGCGTTTTATTGCGCCCAAGCTGACCGAGCGCCTCGGGCAGAATGTGATCGTTGATAACCGGGTCGGCGGCACCGGGCAGTTGGGGATGGAAGTCGGTGCGCGTGCGCCGGCCGATGGTTATACGATCACCGCAGGTCAAGGTGGCAACATGGTGGTGATGCCGCATACCTTCAAAAAAATCCCTTACGACCCGTTGCGCGACTATGCGTTGATCGCGGTTTCGACGACGAATTTTTTGGGCATGGTGGTGCATCCCAGCGTACCGTTTAAAACGGTGCCTGATCTGATCGGCTTTGCGCGCGCCCATCCGTACCGCGTCAGCTTTGGTTCGAATGGCGATGGGGCGTTTACCCATCTCGCCGTGGAGTCGCTCAGAACCATGGCCGGTTTTACGTATACGCATATTCCTTACAAGGGTAGCGGCCAGCTGACGACCGAACTGCTCGGCGGACATATCGATGCGGCGATGGCCGGCATCACTGGTCTGGCACCGTCGGTGCGCAGTGGCAAGCTGCGTCTGCTGGCGATCACCAGTGCGACCCGTCAGGCCAGTTTCGAGGGGGTGCCGACGGTTGCTGAGTCGGTGCCCGGTTATGAATCTGGCGGCTGGTTTGGTTTTGTTGCGCCGGCGGCGACGCCGCGGGAGATCGTGGTTTTGCTCAATCAAGAGATCAACCGCGCGATGTCACAACCCGACGTCAAGGAAAAATTGAACGCTGCGGGCTTGATCGTGCTGAATGAATCGCCTGAATACTTTGCGGCACTGTTGCGCAAGGATTACGCCAAATACGCCAAGCTGGTGCGCGATATCAAATTTCAGCCGCAGTAGGCGCTTCAGTCATTCCTTGGCGTCTGCGTAGAAGGTGATCAGAAATCCAGCGGGTGGCGTTTTCAGGCGGGGCCATGCACCGCCACCGCACCGTCTCTTCCCACCAGCCTGGTGTCGAAGCGACGGCTGTGGTTTTGCAGATCGGTAACGATCGCCTGCCATTGAGGATCGTCACCGGGCAGCAGCCGCGGTGGCACATCGACACCAGTTGTAATCGGCAGTAGATAACAATCGTGCAAGCCGCTTTTGTCGAGCGTGGCGCCGAACAGAAACGATTTCAGTGTTTCAGCGGTGAAAAAAGACGTCCAGGTATCAAATAGAAGGTTGGCCGAGCCATGCACAATCGGGCAGCCTTTGTAGAACTCAATGGCCGACATGACATGCTGGTGTCCGCCGAATAGCGCGTGGGCGCCGGCATCGATCGCGGCTTTGCCCATTTCGCGCTGAAAGTCGTGAACCTGTGGCGACATGCTGGTGCCCCAGTGCATATAAATAATCACTACATCGACCTGCTGTCGCAATGTGGTGACGTCCTCGCGCAGGCGTTGCAGGTCGGCGGGCTCGGTCCAGCTGATGATATGCGGCGCGGTGCCGGGATATTCGATCAGACTGACTTTGTTCTCGAAAGCCGTGCGCGCGCGCAGGGCATTCACGCCGGGGTCGTCTGCCGTGGCGGTAAAGCCGGTCGGCAGTGTCGTGCTATAGCCCAGGAAACCCACGCGCAGACCATTTTTCTCGACGATATGGGCTTTGCGCGCCTCATCGAAATGTCGACCCGCACCGAAGCGGCCGATGCCATGCCAATCGAGTAGTTCCATGGTGTCGAACATCGCCTCCTCGCCGTAGTCGAGAATGTGATTATTGGCGAGGTTCACACACGAAACACCGGCTTCGATCAGGCCGTCGATATTCAAGGTCTTGCCGTGATGCACGATGGCCTTGCCGCGAAACGGTTCGCCCCGATCCGATAGCGGTAGCTCAAGATTGAAGAATGACAGGTCGGCGCGTTCGAAGAGTGGCCCGATATCACCGAACATGCCGGCCGCCGTATTGCGTATCGGCGCCACATCGCCGCCAGTGAGGAAGTTAATATTGCTCATGAGCATGCGTCCTCGTTTGAACTAGATCGGAACCACGGAAGACGCGTCATGATTACAAAAAACGCTTCATTGGCGTCAGTCGTTGCACATTGTTCACTGCGACGCGGGTTGTGATCGCATCGCGTCAGCGCTTGTCCATATGAGGCGCAGGTCATCATCAGCCGCTACTGCTTGGGAATGCCGGCGCGCTCGATCACTTCTTTCCATTTGGCGATTTCAGAGACCATCAGCTCGCGCGCCTGTTCGGGCGTGCTGCCGCGCGCTTCGACGCCGACGTCGAGCATGCGCTGTTTGACGTCAGGTGAGGCCAGTGCAACGTTGATTTCGCGGTTCAGGCGCTCGACGATGGCGCGTGGCGTGTTGGCCGGCGCGACGAAGGCGGCCCAGGACGCAGCGTGATAACCGGTGACACCGCTCTCGGCGATGGTCGGCACTGCAGGTAACAGCGAGGAGCGCTTGCTGGAGGCCACTGCCACGGCTTTCACGGTGTTGGCGCGGATCTGGCCGATCACCGCGCCCAGGCTTTCGAAGACGAGCTGGACTTCGCCGCCGCGTAATCCGGCCAGTGCCGCCGCCGGCGCCTTGTAAGGGATGGTCTGTGCGCGCAGGCCCGACATATTCTTGAATAATTCAATGGCCAGATACTGGGTGCTGCCGATATTTAGCGAACCGATATCGAGTTTGTTCGGGTTGTTGCGCGCAAAGGTGATGGCGTCGGCCAGCGTGGTGAATTTTGCATCGGGTGCGGCGATCACCACGATGTCGAAAAAACCAAGTGTCGACAGATGTGCGTAATCCTTGACGATGTCGTAAGGCAGTTCTTTGAACATCGAGACGGTCAGCGCTGCACCGTTGCCGGTGTGCAGCAGTGTATAGCCGTCGGGTTCGGCTTTTGCAGCTGCGACCGAGGCGATGATCAGGCCGGCGCTGGGGCGGTTGTCGACAACGATGCCCTGGCCCATGTTCTCCGACATTTTCTGCGTGACGATGCGCGCAGTGATGTCGCCGATGCTGCCCGCGCCATAGGGCACCATCAAGCGGATCGGGCGTGATGGATAGTTTTGTGCGGTGGCCAGCGCCGGGGTGGTCGCTGCAATGGCTGCAAGGCACAGCATCGGAATTATGCGGATCATGTGCGGAGTTCCTTCGATACCGGCCGGAGCGGCCGCTGGCGGGCATTATACTGAGCGCCTTGGGCGATGCGGCCAGGCATTGCAGTTGTAACAAAAGGAGATGAAATGGCGGTTTTGATTATCGGCGCGGGTTTAGTCGGCTCGCAAGTGGCAAAAATTCTGGTGGATGCAGGAGAGCGTCCCTTGGTGATGGATCAACGTTTGCAGCGCGATGTGCTGGCGGATATCGTTGATCTCGATCGCATTGATCTGGTTGAAGGCGATGTATTGCGTCCGCTCACGCTGAGCGCAGCCATTACGCGCGGTGGCATTGAGGCGATTGTGCACACCGCGGCTTATCCGCTCTTGACCCTGGGGGCGCAGCGCAACCCCTATGCGGCGATTGAACTCAACATCATGGGGCTCGCCAATGTGATGGAGGCGGCGCGCATACATGGTGTCAAGCGCGTAGTCGCTTCGAGTTCAAGCGTGCTCAATCGCTACCAAAGCGGTGGCGAGGATGGCGGTGATCTGTCGCGCGAAGAAGCAGTGCCGCGACCGAACACCTTTTACGCCTCGACCAAGCAGGCGGTCGAAAGCATCGGCCTTAACTATGCGAAGAGTTTCGGCATTGAATTCGCCGCTCTGCGTTATTGTCCGGTCGCTGGTCCGTGGAGTGGTCCCGGCGGCGGCGGGCCCAGCGGTATCTTCCGTGCCATGGTTGAGAACGCTGTCAACGGTCGTGAGGCGGTGGTGCCCGCTACTGCAATGGAGTGGGTGTATTCGAAGGACGCGGCGATGGCTACGGTGCTGGCATTGCGTGTGGCGTCGTTGGGCAGTGGTGTGTTCAATATTACGATGGGCCGCATCTTCCGCCCCGAGGAACTCGAGGCCGAATTGAAGCGTGCGATTCCCGGTGCAAAGACAAGGGTCGAGGCACAGCCTGAAGGTTCGACCTGGAGCGGCGGCGACTGGAAACCGGCTGACATTAGCCGGGCGAAGAAAATCCTCGGTTACGAACCGCACTATCCGATGCCGCGGTTGCTTGAAGATTATGCGGCGTGGTGTCGCCGCGCACTGCCGCGGCGCTAAGTCGGCTACTCGACGGTGATGCGCGCGGTTTCGCGGTGCCGGAAGCCGTTGTCGCCCTGCCAGTTGAAGATCAGCGTGCCGGATTCGGTGGCGACGGTGGTGAAGGACACAAACGGGTTAGCCGCGATCGACGGGTAGAGTGTGGCGCGGCAGACCTCGACACCGTTGTAGGTGCAGGTGAAGCTGGTAATGATGTTGCGCGGCAGCGCTACGCCGAGGTGGGTGCGGCGGAAACCGTTTTCCATGACGTGGCTGATCAGCGTGCGGATCTCGATGATCTCGCCGCGCCGTGGGGTTTTTGGTACGTTAATGCGCGCCACTGCCATCAGAGTTCCTCGAGGCAGGCGGCCATCGTGACAATCACAAATGCCGTATCGGACCAATAGCTGCCGTCGCTCATGCGTGCGATCGCCACCACGTTTTCAGTGTCGGCGAGACGCACGCGTGTGGCAATCGAAGCGCGGCCGGCGCGCGGCCCGAGATGAAAGCTGATCATTTCCGGCAGCGGATTCTTGTCTGTGAAGACATGGATTTCGCTGACGTAATCGCTTGCCGTCATCGGGCTTTCAACCGTGACACTGAGCGGCACCAGATGGCCGTTTTCAACCAGCGGCGGCACCTCGAGTTTGACCCGGCCCGCAGTGATTGTCGCGCCGCCCGTCAAGCGCCTGATGATCTCAGGCATGTTGTTGAGCGGCGTGCGCGTGAGTTGCGCAGAAGCGCGCGGCGACAGCAGTGCTGCTGCCGCCAGGCCGCCCGCTGCGCTCAGGAAACGGCGGCGCGAACGCATGATCGAATATTGAATAAATGCATGGTTTTTAATCCATCCCTCCGCACCGGGCTCCCGACGGGGGCGGGGTGCGGAGGGATTCCGGCTTTGACTAGACCAGCGTGATGCCGTGGTTCTTCAGCGGGAAGGAGCGCACGCGTTTGCCAGTTGCCGCCGCAAATGCGTTGAGCACCGCGGGGGCTGCCACGCAAATAGTCGGTTCGCCGACACCACCCCAGAAACCGCCTGAGGGCATGACGATGGCCTCGATCTTCGGCATTTGCGCAATCCGCATCGATTGATAGTTATGAAAGTTCGTCTGCTCGATGCGGCCGTTTTTGACCGTGCATTCCTGATAGAACAGCGCCGACAGCCCATAGACGAAGGAGCCGGCGATCTGCCGTTCGATCAGCGACGGGTTGACCGCGTAGCCGCAATCGGTGGCAGCGACGATACGGTGGACCTTGACCTTGTTGCCACCGGTCACCGAGATCTCGGCGCAGGCGGCGACAAAGCTGTTGTAGCCTTTCATTTGCGCGAGTCCGCGGAACACGCCCTTGGGCGCCGGCTTTCCCCAGCCGGCGCGTTCAGCCGCTGCGTTGAGCACCGCGAGGTGTTTCGGATTTTTGGTCATCAGCTTGCGACGGAATTCGAGCGGGTCCTGACCGGCGGCCTGCGCGAGTTCGTCGATAAAGCATTCCATGTAAACGGCGTTTTGGTTGATGTTTACGCCGCGCCAGAAGCCCGGTGGTACGTGGGTGTTGCGCATGGCGTGATCAACCAGCAGGTTGGGAATGGCGTTGTAGCCAAATTCAAATTCCCCCGACGCGTGCATGCCCTGAAAGACGGCTGGATCCATGCCATTGACCAGCGCCTCGGGTCGCACTGAACTGAGGATCGACTGGCCGGAAATGCGCACATGCAGGGCGGTCAGATTGTTGGCTGCATCGAAACCGCCGGTCAGTTTGCACTGGGTCAGCGGGTGATAGCGGCCCTGCGTCATGTCTTCCTCGCGCGACCACTGCAGT
>CAIWNB010000095.1 GCA_903913965.1 uncultured beta proteobacterium | reverse complement strand
GGTGAGTCGTTGATTGCCGATTACGCCAGCACCGGTCTGACGCTGGGGCGCCATCCGCTGGCCTTGTTGCGCAGCCGTCTGCAGCGCCTGCGTTTTATCACCGCCGCCGAATTGCGCAATGCGCCGCATGGCCGGCCGGTGCATGCGGCCGGCATCGTCACCGGTCGCCAGCGCCCGGGCACCGCCTCGGGCGTGGTCTTCGTCACCCTTGAGGATGAAACCGGCAATGTAAACGTCGTGGTGTGGCGGGACCTCGCCGACCGCCAGCGCCGCGAATTGCTGGGTGCGCGTTTGCTCGGTGTGCACGGCATACTCGAACGCGACGGTGATGTGCTGCATTTGATCGCCGGCCGCCTCACCGATCACAGCGCGCTGCTCGGCACGCTGGAGACCGCGAGTCGGGACTTTCACTGACCGTGTGACGTGCCGGCCGCTCGTCGGCATTGCAAAAAACCGCTGGCGGTAAGCATTGCCCCGCATGGAAGCGCCGCGCCGAAATTTTATGGCTATGACGAATTCATTTGCCGGAACGCGCCGCCCTCGCTAGGATACGTACCAAACAACAAGGATCCCGCAAGCGGATCCAACACGCGCCGGAATATCCGGCAATCACACACAGGCAGGGGAGGCGTATGGCCAAAAAACTACCAGAAGTGGATGCAGTCATCATCGGCCTCGGCTGGACCGGCGGCATTCTCGCTAAGGAACTGACCGAAGCCGGTTTGAAAGTCGTGGCACTCGAGCGCGGCGCGATGCGCACGCCCGAGCAGGATTTTTCGGTGCCGCGCATCCGCGACGAGCTGCGTTACTCGTCGCGTAATGACCTGATGATGAACACGATGCGCGACACGCTGACCATTCGCAACAACGTTTCGCAGGAAGCCTTGCCGATGCGTCGCATCGGTTCTTTCCTGCCCGGTGAAGGCGTCGGCGGTGCCGGCGCGCACTGGAACGGCGTGACCTGGCGCTGGAACGACACCGAATTCAAGATCCGCTCGCGCTACGAAGAGCGCTATGGCAAAAAATTCATTCCGGAAGACATGACCATTCAGGATTGGGGCATCACTTACGCCGAGCTCGAGCCCTACTACGAAAAATTCGAATATACCGCCGGCGTTTCGGGCAGGGCCGGTAACCTCGGCGGCCGCATACAGGACGGGGGTAATCCTTTCGAGGGCCCGCGCGCCAAAGACTATCCGCTGCCGCCGCTCGAACGAACGCTTGCCGGCGAGATGTTCATGAACGCGGCGAAGAACGCCGGCTATCATCCGTTTCCGCGGCCGGTGGCCAATGCGTCGCGCGCCTATACCAATCCGGACGGTTCGAAATTCGGCGCCTGCCAGTACTGTGGCTTCTGCGAGCGCTTCGGCTGCGAGAGCAATGCCAAGGGCAGTCCGCTGATCACGGTGATCCCGATTGCCATGCGCAATCCGAATTTCGAATTGCGCACGCATTCCTGGGTGACGAAGATATTGAAAGACCCGAGCGGCAAGCGCGTCACCGGCGTGAGTTATACCAACGTGCTGAACGGCGAGGAGTTCGAGCAGCCCGCCGGCATGGTCATACTCTCCGCCTATGCGATCAACAATGTGCACATCATGCTGCTGTCGGGCATCGGCAAACCGTATGATCCGGTCAGCCAGACCGGTGTTGTCGGCAAGAACTATTGCTACCAGACGGGTGCTGCGGCAACGCTTTTCTTCGACGGCAAATATTTCAATCCGTTCATGAGCACCGGCGGCTCGAACATCGGTACCGACGATTTTCATTACGACTGGAACTTCGATCGCGGTCCGCTTGGTTTCGTCGGCGGCTACGGCGTCGGCGGCGGCATGACGCATGGCCGCCCGATCAGTTACCGGCCGATGCCGAACGGCACACCGCAGTGGGGCAAGGAATGGAAGGCGGCATCTGCGAAGTGGTACAACAGCGCGATGACCATTAGTTCGAGCGGCAGTGTGATGGCCAACCGCTATAACTATTACGAGCTCGATCCGAACTATCGCAATGCGTTCGGCCTGCCGCTGATGCGTATGACCTTCGATTACAAGCCTAACGAGCACACGATGGGGCAGCATGCGGCGCAGACCATCAACAATCTCGCCAAGTCGCTTAACCCGACCAGTATGAACCCCGCAGTGGCGCGCACCGAGCCGTGGACCGTCGTGCCGTATCAAAGCACGCATAACACCGGCGGTACCATCATGGGGACCAATCCCGGCAACAGCGTCGTCAACAAGTACGGCCAGAGCTGGGACTGCCACAATCTGTTCGTGATGGGCGCGAGCCTGTTCCCGCACAATTCGGCTTACAACCCGACCGGGCCTGTCGGTGCGCTGGCCTACTGGGCGGCCGATGCGATCAAGAACCGTTATCTGAAGAACCCCGGCTCGCTCGTATAAATAAAACCGCAGAACGTATGGAGGGAATCAGTAGTGTCCGGTTAAATATCAAACAAGTTCAATTGGTTGGCGATATTTGATTGATTGTCTGGGTATTCGTGGGGCTGGAAGGCGGAAGAGATCTGTATTTTTTCGAATACCGAGACCGAAAGAATCTGCAGCAAT
>CAIWNB010000094.1 GCA_903913965.1 uncultured beta proteobacterium | reverse complement strand
TTTGCAGTTAATCGAGCTCGCCGAGTCGGCAGAAGACCGCGAGGAAGAAAAACGCCTGCGCATCGAATATTGGCTGCATCTCAATGACGGCCTCCGAAACGGGCACCTGCGCCTGCGGCCCGTCATTGACGATGCGTGGAAACCGGCCCTTGACCAAAACCTCGCCCGCCTCGCCCCGCTACTGAATGAAATGATCCCCGAGGAGCGCTTGCGTAAGGGCGAGCTTTTGCGCGAGCGTGGCTTCTGCGACGAGGCCCTCAAAATGTTGACGGGCCTGCCCGCCAAGCTTCAGTGGGCCGCCGATCGCATCGCCACGCATGCAGCGGCTGGCAACGAGGCGCTTTTTGGCCTGGATAAAGGTTCGGACGGATGGACACCGATTCCGCCCGCCCGCGGCAACAACCGCAGCATCGCCGACCTGATCGGCCTGGGGAAACGGCCGGATTAACGGCCGGATTAAGCGCCCCTCGCCCCAATGCCACTCCAACCGCCCCCCAGCCCTTAAACGCCACAGACCATGCAAACGGCCGACATTTTTTCTCAGCAGCCAGAACCCGCATCCTCCCGGGTGCCTGCAGATGACCTGCCACTTGACATCCCCCACGTCAGTCAGTGGCTGTGCCTGCCGCCCGCCGCCACCGCAACCCCGGGCATTCCGCAGTTGCAGGATTTTCATGTGCTGCTCGAAACGCGGCGCGGGCGGCTGCTGTGGTTTGTGGTCAACCAGCGTGCGCTGCCCGAGCCAGCGTTGTTGTCGGCCATCGCGCGGCGCATGGACAGCTTTAGTGAGACACCGGGCTTTGAAACATTGGCCGGCGAGCTCTACCGCTGTGAAGAGCTGATCATCACGTTGCGCGATGATCTGATCACCCACGAAACCTGCTGGGGCCTGGATCTATGGTCGCGGCGCGATATCGTCGCCGCGGTGTTTGACCAGCGCTTTAGCGCGTTATCGGCGGGCGAGATCCGCGACACCATCCTGCGCCGCAACAGCGACTGGCTGCGCGGCGCACTGGCGGGCTTTCTCGCGCGCCTCGCGCCGGAGGTCACCGCCACCCTCGGCGCGCTGCGGCCGTCGGTCTATAACTATCTGAACACAACCTGCACGACCCTCCGGCGCAACCGGCTCCAGGCACTGAACCTGTTTCCGGTTTTTCTGCCGCAATTGTTCAAGCCGAAGTTCGCCGGCATCCGCCGCGTAATTGACGACGGCGGGCCGTTGATCGATGCCATCGCCGACCAATACATCGCCGCGCGCCCGGTGATCCGCGCCATCCGCGGCACCGATGTGCTCGCCGCACAGAAGTTGGCTGACCAGCTGCCCGAGCTGCTGCAAGTGCTGCGCGACATCCCCGTCGCCTGGCTGCCGCGCAACGCCACCGAATGGGGGCGCTTTGCCGAGAGCATCGCGCATATCGAGCGGCTCTCGCGCACCTCGGTGCTGACCACCAACAACCGGCTGATTTTTCGCGACTGCGCGCGGCGCGGCTACCGCCCCACCGACATTGACTCCGACGAATGGTGGCGCGTCGGGCAGGAGATCGACGAACTCTCACGCGCCATCATCTCGGCCGTCTGCCACCAGCTCAATCGCACCGGCGTGCCGGGCAATCACGAACGCCACGCGCGGCTGCAAATCGACCGCATGCTGCTCGAACTCGGTATCAAGCGCGTCGGCCGCATCGCGCGGCGCTGGGGCCCGGCGCACCGCCGCGCGCAGGCCGCCTACGAAGCGGAACACGCCGTGATGGGCGGCATCCTCTGGCCGCTCTTGAGCGAAACGCCGCTCAACGTGGCGGGCCTCATCGCACAGCAACTGCCCAATGCCGAGGCCTTGAATGCAGAAGCCGAAGCCATGTCCAACTGCGTGGCCTCGTATGTGCACCCCTGCATGACCGGGCAGAGCCAGATCTGGTCGCTGCACAACGCCGACGGCACGCGGGTGACCACGCTCGAAACGCAGATCATCAGCAATGACGATGGCGCCGCCCGCATCCGCCCCGGACAACACGCCGGCCCGCGCAACACCCGCCCGCCAAAACAAGCTTTAAAAGCCGCGCAGGAATTGCTGCACAGCCTCGCCGCCAAACCGCAGGTGCTGCAGTGTTATCTCGACTGGAAGAACACCACCGCCAGAACACCGATCAGCGAACGGCGGCTCGCCGCCTCGGTGGGCGTGATCATCGCGGCCCTGGATGAGGTGCTGCTGCCGCGGTGGGGGCTGGAGGAAATGACGCGGGGATTGGTTGAGGACGGCCCCAATCAAACAGTGGATTAACCCGAATAAAACTCGAACATGTCGCCGCCGAAGGCGGCGCAACCGTTTATATTGAAAACAGTCTTGGCTGTGATCACCCTGTTGGGTAATATCAAAGAACAGAAACTTGAAACATCTTTTTATTATTTGGCATAACACGCAACGCCAAACGATATTGGTCCGGAAGGAAAACGATGAGCACGACACCCGACAACAAGGCCACGGCCACCGAGTTCAAGCTGATCACAAGCACGCTTGATCGCGACGAGCTCGCCGACATCCTGTTCAACTGGAACGAAAGCGGACTCAGCGCAGACGGCGATAACATCATCCAACACGTCGGCCGGGACCGCCAGTTCTCGCGCGGTGGCGAAGGCGGCAAGGCCCGCGTCGGTAAAAAGGAATTCATCGCTTGGTTGCTAAGCGACGGGCCCTTTGATGAAACGGTCTACGGTCCCGCCATACGCTCTGATCGTGAATGGCGGAAGCGGATCGAGGCAGCGCGGATTGCATCGGCTTTAATTAAGAAAGGCGATATGCTTCCTGAACAAGAAAAAAACGGAAATCAAACCATCCAAAGGCTCGGAACAAATTAAGGTGCTACGCCTATTGCGAATAGCAAAACCCTTAACGTGACATACAATGCGATAAGTTTAAAAAGAAATAGCCTCATAATCGAGACTAATCGCTGGCCGAGCATCCAAGGAACAGCGTTTTAATGGCTGCCAAAATAAAGAAGGCTCATACGAGCCTTAAAAATAAGTAAACGGAACCAAAATGATCGAAAAATTGATCCCATACATCCAGAGTTGGGGGCACCATGCCCTCACGTTAGCTCTAGTTTCTGTACTCGTCTATTTTTCATACACGTTTATACGAGACTTTTTCAAGCCGGCCAAGAAGGTCTCCAGCGACTTGAAGTTAGCATTAAAAAGATTGCGCGAAATGCAGTCTCAGGGAAAACACACCAATCTCGAGCGTATCCGTGAAAATGCCATGGTGAGCGCAGCACTGAAAACCTGCTGGGATGAATTCAGGGACACGTTGCACGGACAAAAACAAGTCGATTCGCAAGGCGTAATGCACGTCCATCGATATCGCGCGACTGCGTTGGCCAATAGCTTTTTCACCGAGCAAATTGTCATTACAACGCCGCTAAAAGCTGAATTTTTTAAGCATCTCCCAGGCATCCTGACTGGCATTGGAATCATCGGAACATTTCTTGGTTTAATTCTCGGGCTGTTCACGTTTGACGTCTCAAAAGACGCCGAGCAAGTGCGCACAAGTCTGCGCAATCTTCTCTCAAGCGTTGGAAATGCATTCTTGGTTTCCCTCACAGCGATCGGCATGGCCATGTGGATCACATGGCTTGAGAAAAAAACTATTAACACTCTCTACACAGAATTAGACGAACTATGCGGATTAATTGATAGCCTCTTTGAAGCCGGGGCTGGTGAAGAGTACCTCCAGCGTCTCGTGGACGCGGCAGAAACATCTGCCGCTCAATCCATACAGATGAAAGAGTCGATAGTCAGTGACTTAAAGCAGGTTCTCACGGAGCTAACAAATCAACAGATTGCGACAATGACTGCAAACAGTCAGCAGCTGTCGCAGTCAATCGGCGAAAGCATTTCTCAAGGGCTTGTAGGTCCACTTACCAAGATTTCAGAGGCCGTACAAACTGTCGGCAACAGCCAAGGCGAGGGAGTCACAAAACTGCTCACCGATGTCATGAGTCGATTTGCTACTGAAATGGACGGAATATTCGGCTCACAAATGCGCGGAATGAACGAAATGCTGGTGCAGACCGCAAATACGATTCAAGCTGCGTCGCAGCAATTTGAACAGCTTGCGAATCAAATCCAACAAGCTGGAAGTGGTGCTGCAGACGCCATGTCTAAGCGCGTGGAAGAAGCATTGCTTAATATGCAAAACACACAGGCGAGCGCAAACGAGCAAATGCGTTTATTCGTGGAGCAGCTCAAGCAAAACGTAGCGCAGGGGCAATCAGAATCCTCAGAGCTCACCAAAATCCTCGTGCGAGATTTAAGTGAGTCAACGACCGCACTAGTTAGAAGTCTACAAGATCAATCTAATAATGCTCAATTTAATCACGACGAAAGGCAAAAGGAACGCGACGAGCAAATGAATCGTTTGCTAGAGCAGCTCCGCGAGAACATTACCAACACACAAACTGAATCTGTTTCAGCAACAACACGGCTCCTAAGTCAGCTAGGAGAGTCTACTGGTGAGCTGGTTAAGCAGCTCGGAGAGCAAACAGAAAAAGCAAGGCAAGAGCAAGCTCAAAGAGCTTCTCAGCAGGAGGTGACTACGACGAATTTGCTTGAGAATCTTAAAAATCACTTCCAAGACTCCCAAAGCGAAACCTCATCGACGACCTCTACGCTACTGGCTCAACTTGGAGAAGCCACACAAAGCTTGGTCAAAAGTCTACAAGATCAAAGTAATCAATCGCAGCTCGATCACACACATCGAATGTCAGATCTAGTAGAAAAGATCACCACTGCCCTCAATCAGAATAACGCTCAGGTTTCACTCCTCACGGAGGCCGTGACTGAGTCGAGCAGCGCAATGCGTGACTCTATTGCAAAGCTTCAAACAAGTACTAATTCCAACATTGAAAAGATGGGCACTGGGGCAGAAATGCTCCATAGCGCATCAATCAAGCTCACGGAAAACCTCTCTGCAGTTAAAGCGTCCACTGAAGGCTTGGGAAGTAACGCCAAACAGTTGGTTGACGCATCAAACACTTTTGGCATCGCGTTATCCTCAATACAACACGCCCTAGAAGACCAAAAATCTGTTCGCGATGCAATCAGCTTAATGGTGGCAAACCTGAAAGATACATTCGAGAACGCCAAAAAAGATGCAAAACTCACTGCAGAATTAGTGTCTAATCTTGAACGAGCTAGCGGCCAGCTTCAAAAAGCTCAGATTGATGCTGGGAAGTATCTGACCGGCATCTCAGAAGTGTTAGCAAAGGTTCATTCTGAATTTGCGACTCAGCTCAAAGCCACACTCACCGAAGGAAACAAAGCCTTCCAGTCAGAACTCGCACAGGCGACAAGTCACCTAAAGGGGGCAATCCAGGATCTGGGAGATGTCCTAGATTCAATTCCCACAAGCACTAAGTAGGAACTAGAGCATGTTTGGAATCACAAAAAATTCAAACGCTCAGAAAAAGCGTGAAGACGGTGAGAAACCCTTTTGGATTTCTTTCTCTGACCTAATGTCGTCGTTAATGGTGCTGTTTTTGATCTCTATGACTGTTGCGTTGCTTGCCGTAACGAATGAGCCAGATATAACTGCGAAAGAGGAAGCAGATCGTTCAAAAGCCATCGCCGATTTTATGAGTGAGATTAAAAATATTTTGACCACAGAAGAATTCAAAGGCGTGAGAGTTGATGGCACAACAATTGATTTCGGTGTTCGAGGCACTTTCGAAAGAGAAGGCCAAAACACGCTATCTCCGGAACAGAGTCAAATGTTGCGCAGCTTTACGCCGAAGTTGCTAGAAAAGCTTCGCACAACTAATGCTGGGAGAATTTGGTTTAAACGTGCAATTGTGGAAGGTTACGCCAGCAAAACAGGAACTTATCTCTTTAACTTGAATTTGAGCCTTGAACGAAGTCAACGCGTTTTGTGTGAGCTATTACGTGAGCCTGCAAATATTTCTGAGAAAGCCTTCTCAACTGAAGATCGAAAACTAATTGCAACAAAGTTTTTCGTCGGCGGTGCATCATTTAACTCACTTCGATCAGGCGATGGAGCTCAAAGCCGCAGGATTGAGTTTAAGCTTGAATTTAGAACGCGACAGGAGAAAATTTCAGAAGAAAGCTCTCCCGCCCCCCAATTAAACGATGCCGAATTGAACAACGCATTGAATCCGAGAGAGAAATGTCCGATTTTCGATCGCTCAGCGACCTCGAACGCCTCTTAAAAGAGCATTTTGATCCTCGCTTAATCCTCCATGGAGTGACCTTTGGAGATCCTAAAGTCATGTCCAAAGTTCTTAAGGAGATAAAGCGTGATTTGGGCGGCAGCGAAGGGCGCCCATCGGAAGATCTATTGATCAAGGCCATCAGGAAATTTGAATTGAAGGGTGATACCGACACATTTACTGAATTAAAGTATCTCTGTTACGGAGCAGAAACCCCTGTAGGACCTCAAAAATACCGGATTATCGAAGACAAACACAGCTTTGAACTTTTGCTTAAAGCGGTTGAAAAAAAGAACAGCAAGCAGCTTCGAAGATGTTTTCAGGGTTTACTGTCGAGCTACTTCAGATTCGACCCAAAGCAGCCAGCCAATCAGAAAGGCTCTGAAAACTGGTCTCAACTCAAAGGTTTTTTGAAGAAAGTGCTCTTTCCTATATATCAGTCCTCAAAGGATCGTGGCGTAATACCAGAGTGGCTAGCTACTCTTCATGAGCATAACAATCTACTGAACGATAATCCTTGCAAGCGATATGCCGATTCATTGATAAGAGGAACCACACAAGAGCTGCAAGAGGTATGCATCGGGCTGGGTATTGAATCCTCTTCGTGGGTATGGGACCAAGCCTTCCTTGCCTATGTACAAATGGTTTGCGATATGCGCGATGAACCATTCATGAGCCATCTCAACGGCGTGCTCGAACTCATCAATCGTAAGGGGCAGATACATTTGCCTGAAGCTATGGCCATTGAAGCCACGTCGCATTGTGTAATTCGCTACTCAAAATGCGCAAATACCATAGAGCATCCCTACCTGCGGGATACCTGCGTCAGAAAAATCGGCAATCCCATGTTGGAACGAACCAAATGGGATGCATTAGTCGACAACGAGCCTGCCCGTCAGATGGTGACCAGTTGGATCAAGCAGCAACTGATCAAGGATTTTTTTGAACTCCTAGCTCAAGACGGAGCGGCAGACATTCGGAGACTCAAATATTGGCTGAAATGGGAAAAGCACATTACAGAGCTGTGGTTTTACCTTGGTGATATGGCTTTCAGCGACCAAAGGCCTGCATTCAAAAATGTTCGCGAGAGAATGGGGGGCTCAATTCGACAACTTGTAGAGGCCAGCAGGCCAGAGAACAATGCCTTTGTTATGCGGATCGGCGAATATTTGGTCATTGAATTTTCGACGAAGAACAATGCCATGTTTATCTATCAGGCGGAAGATGCTTCACCCGATATGAAGCGCCAATATCGTACAACACAACGACTCAAAAACCTCAAAGGCTCATTGGGAAAGCATTCGCACCAAAGAAGTTGGGAGAGCACGTTCGACCAAGTCCTTAGGAGGAGACTCGGTCAATCTAACTAGCCGGGTCAATCTCACATATGCCCAATACGTGGAAAACTAAGGAAGTTTCTTCTTGACTTTTCGCGATGATTTCTTTTCAACGATGCAAAGTCCCACCGCCTCAGCTAGTTTGTGGGCGATCAATTCCCTGCCGTGCTTGTCTGGCAACGATGGCAAGTCGCAAGAAAGATAGATGTGCCCGTCTTCATCAGAAGACGGATACCAAAACATTCCTCGCTTGCGGAATGCCTCATCCAGCTCCTTAGTTTTCCTGAGTTTCTGATTGTCTAGGAAATCGTATCTTAGCACGGAGAACCTGACCTCTCCGGCTCCGCAATGCGTTACTTCGACCACGTGCTCTGGAGACAGTCGCACCACCCACGAATAGGGCGATCGCCCCAAGACTTCGATCTCGTACCCGAGTTGATCCAGTTCCCTAAGCCACTCCAGAGACAACGCATCAGGGACCACCTCCTTTTTTTCCGTCCACTCTGCAAGCGTGATGCCGGCAGTAGAAATGATGAGGGTAGATGTCGTCTCTGTTTCAATTCTCGATACCGAAAATATCTTGTCGAAACCCGGGGAACGAGTCACTAACGCCGAGACCATGATCCTTGTGAGCGTAGACAATAACGGCAGATGATTCTTTTTCTGCTTCCAGGATGAATTGAGCAATCCTCGCTTCAGGCCAACCAGAAATGCGGCCTCGGTCGTCACCTTGGGGCCCGAGGGCTTTTCAACATCAAGAAATGTCGACAATGCATCGACCCTGTCGGCAACAACTCCGAGCAGGGCTCCTCTTAAGATCACCGACTTTTCGTCCGAAAGGTGATCGCCATTCAAGGCAATCCGTCCCTTTATGACATCTCTTGCGATATCTGCCCATGCGCTCACCTGCTTCGGTAACTCACTGCCGTGAACAGCAAGGTTTGAATGTCGCCTCACGACTTCGTCGATCAACGGACGGGGCCCGGCACCCTCATCCGCGGCAAAAGCCGCCACAACAATACTCTGATGCTTAGAACGAGGAACTTCGACATTGCCCTCTAGGAGAATTTCGCACGCAGCCACGAAGTCGATTTCTTCACTATCCAGCTTCGCGTGCAATGTTCCGTCCAGAAAACACGCGACCGCGGAGCGGCAAATCGCTTTGGTCTGTCCGAGTTCGAGAAGGCAATTCACGCCCGCGGAAATGCGGTCTGCGACTCGGCCGATCTCGAACTTCGAGTCGCTAAGCGGGGTGCAAATTGAAAATCTGGGTTCGCCCTCTTGGCCGAAGAGATTTTCTTCGACTCGACATCGGAATGTCTCGGTATCGAATTCGTCCACAGGTCTGAAACTGAAATCGTCCGCTTCCGACTGCGTCCGGAACGTCAAACCGACGATGTCCCCGTATCCGACTGTTCTCGGCATTCGACGAGCCGCTTCCGGTTCGACCTCTACAAGAATCGGAAAACGTTCCAGACGTCCCGCTTGGAGCGCCTCCGCTTCTGAATGCCGCAATCCGGAACTCAGGATTGCAACACCTTCCGGCTGAACTGCGAGATTTATCGATTTGACCGGAAAAAATTCCGATATGCATAGACTGCCGAGAAGCAGGAGCGCATCCTCCCGATTGCAAGGAAAGAAGAAGCGAACGCTCTTTCCCTCCGCGTCAGCGACTTTCTCAACGGGTGCAGGCTGCCGCTGAACGGTCCCTTTTTCCTTCACGCTCTCATCAACGGCGGCATCAGATACCGGAGCAGGCAGAACGACATCCAATTCGATTTGCTTCATTACTTCCTCCACCAACCTTCACGCTTTGCGGAATACACGAACCCCAGCGGTTCCACAAACCGTGCCAATTCATTTCCGCCATTTACCCATACAGCACCGCCTTTCGGACGGCGATCGCTGACGGAGAAAATTCCCTTTTTTTCGAGTTTCAGCAGTTCCGACTCCCATTCGGAATTTGCTCCTGACGCGGAACCCGTTCCGTCAGTCTTCTCCGATGCCGCTGAAACTGCAGGCTGCACAGGCTTGGCGATCGTTTTTCCAGACTTCAAAGCCGGTGCGGCATTTTCACGCTCGAGAAACGCATCCCCCGGCAGACACTCGTAATATTTGCCTGCCTGAGCTTGCCGACCGGAATCCACAAGACTGACACAATCCCGACCACGCGATACAGCCACGAACATCTGCATCTTGAAGCGGTCCGGCCCGTAGAGTCCGATCGGCGCCTCGTGCAGATCGACGATGAACACGGCATCGAATTCGAGACCCTTGCAACTCTGAGCATTGATGACGGTGACAACGTCTGGGGTATCGAACAATAGATTCTCGGCCTTGTTTTCTTTCCGCGTCTTCCACGAATACGTCTGGACGGTTATCCCGCGACCACGCATCCCCCCCAATGCCCCCTGCAGTGCCGTCACGAGAGCACCACGTGTTGCATCACTGAACACGAGAACACCGACTTCCTTGCCGGGATTATTCGTCAGCCATATCTTGATCCTCTGGACGACTTCCGAATGGCTGCCGACGCAGGCATAGGACGGCGTTGCAGAGGAGCGGGAGGGAAGCCGTGGCAGGACGCCGACATCGGCGAAGAACTGCCTCGCCAGTTCCGCAATTTCCTTCGAATTCCGGAAATTGTCGAGCAGGAGGTATTTGTTCTCGTCTGCAATCTTCAGTGCCTCCGCGATCTGTTTCAGCGTCGAGTTCTGCTCAGTTATCTGCTGATTCTCGTCAGCGAGCACGAAGCACCGGAGCGGGTGTGCGACCTTTCGCTCAGGATCCGCCGAGAGTGCCGATATCTGCCTCAAGGTCTTGTAAAACCCCGGAGGGAAATCCTGCCCCTCATCGACAAGCAACGTGCCGAGATCGAGCATGTTGTCGAGTATGGCGCTCTCGTGATCCATTATGTGCTTGGCAACTTCACTCCAGTCGATCTGGTTCGAATCCTTGTCGACCGAAGGAGGCTCGTGCCAAAGCTTCCATTCTGCAAAGAGTTCCGGATTAACCCAATACTTTTCGGCATCAACCGTCCACGCTCCCCTGCCGCGCCCCCACGGCCGCCACTCGGTCGGATTCCACCTTGCACCGGCAGCCTTCAATTGGTCGTTCTGATCGAAAGGAGCTTGAACAACCATTCTTCCCGCAATGGCAGGATGAGGAGGCAATCCGCTTTTTTTCCACCAATTACGAAACCACACAAGCACGGTCTGAGAAGGCATGGCATGTCCATCAGCCACGTTAGAAGAATATTCCGCCAATACCCGGTTGAACATCCCGAGTACGACAGGAACCTTCTTCTTCTGCAGTTCGATTGCCCTAAAGCAGGCGATGAGCGTCTTCCCCGTGCCGGGTGGCCCGTGCACGAGAATATGCTTGTCCGTTGGCGCATAGAGATAAACGCGCTTCTGGTCCTCGGTGAGTTGCGTGATTCTCGGCAGTCTCATTTCATCTTTTCCAGAAAATTCAAAAGACCCCAGTTCGCATCAAAGAGCATCCTTCGATCAAGTAGCGTGTTTGCGGCGGTGCAGCTTGTTTCCGATACCAGGCTGCAGGCGTGGCAAGCGGCATGATTGAAGCCGCCAAGCCCCTGACCGGCGGTTTCGGAGCACACCGGATCGGAAGAGCACCAACAGCCTTGGTCAACAGCCTCGATGATTGACTGGGCAAGCCTGTCCTTGCGTCCCTGCCGCACCAACCCGCCCAATGACCCTTCGGAATCGGCATCGGCCGTGTAAATCAGGATTCCCGCATATCTCCCGGCCGGACTGAAATAAAGCCGTTCGCGCAGTGACGAGGACGAGTATCCACACTCGAACGTTATTCTCCTGATCAGAAGATGGGACAGCGTGTGGAGCGCCAGAAAAACCGGATCCACCTGGGGCAGGAACCAGAAGTTTTCATCCAAGCGCTTGTTCTCGAGAACACTCAGGGCATCTTTCTCGGTCTTCGAGATACTGGCCGCCCATTTTTCGAGTACATCGAAATTCAGAGCCAGAATAATCCCCTCGCCAAAAACCTCGGAAGCAGGAAGCCAGTTCTCGTTGGCGCCCACATCGGGGCGTACGGTCTTGTCCGGACTACCGGGCTTGACACGCTGAAAACCTAGGTAGGCACGCACCTCCCTCAACCGCCTGATCAGGAGCACGCCGCTGACGAGTCGTTTCATCCAGTTCGGAGATGAGGGAGCGAGTTCCTCCGACAGCGCGGAAAACGTCGGTCCCGCAAGGTCGCCCTCCCGGAGTGCCAAACTAATCGTCCCCCACTCCTCGTCGAGCAGCGCTGCCTGATCGAATGTCCCTGTCTGGGTCAGGTCAACAGAGCTGGCAAGGGTTCGCCCCTCTATGTCTGCCCGCGCCACTTCCAGAACGACAGCCGGGTCGCAACCTACGGCTTCCGCGAGGAATTCGGCGGAGACATCCACCAGTTCGTTCGTGTCACCGCTCGTGCTCTTCATCAGGCCGACGAGGCGTTGATATTTCGCATGACTTCTTATCTGGTCCGCGAATTGGGCAGCAGGACTCTCCGCAACGATCATCGGGATGTCCAGCGCCGATATCGTGCTCGGATAGTGGAGGTTGGTTGCACCGCGCTGCAGCACGACAACATCGGCCGAACAGGTATCCTGCTGCCCGAAGTTCCACGGGTGCTTTCCGGTGCAGGTCTTGAACATTTCCTTGATGATTGCCTTGTTGGATATGTCCTCGAGACTTCGCCAGCTTCCGCACCGGCACTGCACCCTGATGGACGCGAGCCCGCCGGTCGATGCAGCGGTATTCACCGTGAAGGACAGTTGGTCATAGGCTTTGCAGTCGGATTTTCTGTTTGCCCCGCTGTGCGCCCAGTATCTCCAGTCAACATCGTCCAAGTGGCCGTTTTCGCACGCAACCACGAATCTCATCGATACGAGCTTTCCCTTGCATTGGTCCGAAGGACAAACAGGTTCGGAATTCTCGATTTCCAGCTCGGTCTTCCACATGACCATGCGTCGGCACTTTTCGCAAAACATCGCACGAGGAAACCGGCGAACCATGAGGCTGGGCTTCTCCTGCCTAGGTGCCTTGAGAATCTTCTGCAGCCTCGAGGAAAGTCGCTTCAACTCGATGACCCGGAGTTGAGCCTGTTTCCAGCCATTGATTCCCGGAATCAGGAATGATTCCTGCCCGACATCCACGATTGCCCCAACACCGGCCATGCCGGCAACCGCACTGGATCGAATTTCGCGCCTCATGCCTACCCCCTGTTGCGGCCGAATGAAAATTGACCAGTTTATGAAGGTTGTGCCGAACGAAAATTGACCAGGGTGGTTCAATCGACCTGCTTACTTTTTAAGCAGGGAGTCGAGGTGATCACAATGGACATGTTGGGCAAGGTAAGGCGC
>CAIWNB010000093.1 GCA_903913965.1 uncultured beta proteobacterium | reverse complement strand
CAATCTGCGGCTGATCGAACGTCAGGCGGCGCTGCTCGGCTTCGACACCACGCTGGCCGCGGACGGCATCGAAGCGCTCGAGAAATGGAAAACCGGCCGCTATGCGCTGATCCTGACCGACTGCCATATGCCGCGCATGGACGGTTATGACCTGGCGCGCGAAATCCGCCGCATCGAAGCCGCCACCGGCGTCACCAAGCCAATCCCCATCATCGCCTGCACCGCTAATGCCATGGAAAGCGATGCCAAGGCCTGCCATGACGCCGGCATGAACGATTATTTATCCAAGCCCACCACGCTCGAAGCGCTCAAGGCGAAGATTGAGCACTGGGTCACAGCCGACACCGCCGCCAAACCCATCCCCGCCGAGGACACGCCGACGGCTACCGCGGCAGTCGCCGTCGCTCCGCTCGAAGAGCCGCCGCTCGACGCGAACACGCTGGCCGAATTTACCGGCGGCGACGCCTCGCTGCGACGCGAAATTCTGCGGCAATTTCTCGCTTCGCACGAACCCGACACCATCGCCCTGCGCGCCGCACTGAGCAGCGGCAATTGCAGCAGCATTGCCGACGCCGCACACCGCGTCAAAGGCGCGAGCCGCATGGTCGGTGCACAGCCGTATTCGGACGTCGCCGAACGTATCGAATCAGCAGCCCGCAACTATGATCAAATTGCCGTAAATAACTGTATTGCAGATTTAGAAAAAGAACAGGCGCGTCTCAGTGCATACTTGCGCGCCGAAACCGGCGACGCCTGAGCGCCATCGCACACACTATGAATGTTGGAAAGCCTCCCATGAACATCGCCGATCTGCACTTTCTTGTCGCCGAGGATCACGAATTTCAGCGTAAAACGCTGATCATCGCGCTCAAATCGCTAGGCGCGAAACACATCCTCGAAGCCGCCGACGGCCGCGTCGCGTTTGAATTGTTTAGTGACCTCGCCACCCCTGTCGATGTCATCATCTGCGATCTGGAAATGCCGAACATGGACGGGATGGAATTTATCCGCCACATCGGCAACGCCGGCGCGCCGGTATCGATCATTCTGACCAGCGCCATGGAGCGCAGCGTAATCTCATCGGTGGAAACCATGACCCGCGCCTACGGTATCAACCTGCTGGGCGCCATCGAAAAGCCGGCGACGCCGAAAAAATTGCGCGAACTGATTGAGCGTCACGGCGAAAACATCCAGCCCTCAGCCCAAAAAGCAGCCGCCGCAATTCCGCCCGGCGAAGTGATCAGCGGCATGGAGCAACAGCAATTCGTGCCCTATTTCCAACCCAAGGTTGATCTCGCCACCGGCATCGTCGTCGGCGCCGAAGCGCTGGTGCGCTGGCGTCATCCGCAGCAGGGTATCCTGCCGCCGGGCGCCTTCCTCGGCATCATCGAACAAAACGGTTTGATGGACGATCTGACCTGGATGATGCTGGAAAAATCCGCGCTCGCCTGCCTGGCCTGGCACAAACTGGGCTGGATGCTCAACGTGTCGGTGAATCTGTCGCTGACCTCGCTCGAGGACACCTCGCTCGCCGACCGCATTACACAAGCCGTCGAAAAACAGGGCCTCGCGCCGAAATACATGACGCTCGAAATCACCGAGTCGGCGGCGATGACCCATGTCGCCACCTGCCTCGAGGGGCTGGCACGTCTGCGCATGAAAGGCTTCGGGCTGTCGATCGACGACTACGGTACCGGCTATTCGTCGATGCAGCAGCTCGGCCGCATCCCGTTCACCGAATTGAAGATCGACAAATCGTTCGTCACCGATTGCGCGAAAAATCCGCAGCAACGCGTGATTCTCGAATCGAGTATCGACATGGCGCGCAAGCTCGGGCTGAAAACCGTGGCCGAAGGCATCGAAACCCGCAGCGACTGGAACCTGCTCAAAGAACTCGGTTGCAGCATCGCGCAGGGCTACTTCATCGCCAAGCCGCTGCCTGCGCTGCAATTCATCGATTGGGTGCAAAACTGGACGGCGCCCGAATAGGCGCTTAGCGCCGCCTCAGCCAGTGGTGTGGAGAAAACCGCGCCGCTGAAAATCCAGATAGAGCTCGCGGCAGGCCCAGGCATCGGTGGCCGCGTAATGAATCTGTGACGGCGACAGCGTGTGCGCCGCCCAGTTCGAAGTCTTGCTGCCCTTGGTAATCCGAAACCCCAGCAACATGCCGGCGAGATTGCGCACACCGGTCTGCTTCATGCCGCAGTGACGCGCTGCGCGGCCGAGATCGATCACGTTTTTCTCGGCAAACGGAAAAACCGTTTTCAGGCCGCGCAGATCATCGGCCACTGACACCCCGGCTTTGACGATATGTGGTGCGGCCATCAACTCGGCGATCAGCGGAAACACGAAGGTTTCACGCAGTTGGAACAAATACACCGCCTGCGCGGTGGCGAGCTGCACGAGGCAGGGCGGATAACTCTCGCCCTTTTTGAAAGCGGGCCGCGTCTCAGTGTCAAAACCCAACACCTTTTCCTGACGCAAATCGTCAGTGGCGCGTGCCAAATCCGCCGCTGTCGCCACCAGCACGATGGGCCCTTCGTAGCGCCGTACCGGCAAAGCCAGCATGTCTTCGCGAGAAATTTCCTTGAACGACGAACGCGCGGCAACCGTTGCTGCTGGTGATAGTGGCTCTGCTTCTGATACTGATGCTGGTGTTAGGGCCTGAGCCCCACGCGGCAGCATGGCCTGGGTCAGTGTATGCAGGCTTTTGCGCACGCGGCGCAGAAATCCGGGGGGTTTGCTCAACGTTCTGGCTTTCGACAATCATGAATAAATCGGCAGCTGCAGAATAACACCGACCACCGCACGCGCGGCAACGCGATCGCCGGCAGCGCCCCCGCTCCCCGTGCACCGCTCAAACGCCGGGCGCCGCGACACCGGCCAGTTGATAAAACACCTGGTCGAGCGCCGCTTCGGCCGCCGCCACCCGCGCGCCAGCCTGCGTAAACCACGCGCGGTCGGCGGCCACTTTGGCGCGCTCGTCGGCCAGCATCCGCGCGACTTCCTGCGGCTGCGGCCCGCCGCGCCCCTGACGGCCGTAGACCATGTATTCAGCGCTAATGATTTCGCGGAACGCCGCTTCGTCGAGCGGCAGCGGCTGTTTGTTTTCGGCGGCATAGATGCGCGCCGCCTCGGCATACGGAATCTCGTGCAAGGTCAGGCCCTGGCCACGGCCAAAATCGGTCAGTTTGGAGGCAAAGTGATGCCCGATACGGAACGGCACATCGGCGCGCTGCAGCAGCGCATCCGCGATCTCCGTGGTCGTTGAATAATCAGCGTTAACCTCGGCCAGCGCGCGCGCCTTGTTGACAACGAGGCCGTCGATAATCTGCGCAAACAGCGTCAATACCGACAGCGCACGCGCAGCGGGCACCGGATCGTAGAGCCGGTAATCGAACATACCGGTGCGGTTGTTATGGGCGAGCAGATAAATCCCCTGCATCTCGCCGAGCAGGATGCTCGATTGCGCGCGCAGTTGTTCAAGGGCCGCCGGGTTGCGCTTCTGCGGCATGATGCTCGACACCCCGGTCAAGCCGCCGCTGGCCAGCATGAACCACGGCACCGGCTCGGCGTATTGCGCATGCAGATCCTGCGCGAACATGCCGAGCTGGACGGCAATAATCGCCAGCGCGTTGGCGACGTCGAGAAAACAGTCGATGGGGGCGAGATGATTGGCGTCGTAGGCGTTGTCGGCAATGCCGTCAAAACCGAGCAATGCACCGGTGCGTGCACGGTCGAGCTTAAAACTCGAGGTCGCCAGTGCCGCCGTGCCAAGCGGGTTTTGATTGATACGCGCATACGCTTGTTGCAAGCGCTCGCTCTGGCGCGAAAGCGCGCTGGCAAAGGCTAACAGGTAATGCGCAAGCGTCGTCGGCTGGGCCTGCACGCCATGCGTATAGGCCGGGATAATGGTGTCGGTATGGGCGGCAGCCAGCGCCAGCAGCTTTTCACGACCTGCCAGCAAAGCCTCGATTTCGCGCAACAAACCGTCGCGCAGATTCATCCGCGCGATCGCCGAGGCGATGTCCTGGCGGCTGCGACCGGTGTGCAAACGCGAGGCATCGGGCCCCGCGGCAGCGAGCAGCCGCGGCTCGTAATCGAGATAATCCGCCGAACGGGTCGGCGGCATTTTGCGCTCGTCGTCGATCACCT
>CAIWNB010000092.1 GCA_903913965.1 uncultured beta proteobacterium | reverse complement strand
GCTCAAAGCTATCCATCCAAACCCGTGCGCGTCGTCCTGCCGTTTCCCGCCGGTGGTGGCGCCGACATCATTGTGCGTTTGCTCGCGCGCAAGCTGGGCGAGGGCATGAACCAGAACTTTGTCGTCGATAACCGCGCCGGTGCCGCCGGCATCATCGGTTGCGAACTGGTGGCCAAGGCGCCCGCCGATGGCTACACCTTGTTGCTTGGCACCACCGGTACGCATACCACCAATCCCGCGGTGTTCGCCAAACTACCTTACGATCCGGTGCGCGATTTCGCCACTGTCTCGCTGGCAGCCGAGTCGCCGTTTGTGTTGCTCGTGCATCCCTCGCTGCCGCCGCGTTCGGTCAAAGAGTTGATCGCCTTCGCACGCACGCGCCCGGGTCAGCTCAACTATGCGTCCGCCGGTGTGGGGAGTTCTTCGCATCTCGGCTTCGAGTTGTTTAATTCGATGGCCGGTATCAAAGGCGAGCATGTGCCCTACAAGGGTCTGGGACCGGCCGCCGCCGACACCATAGCCGGGATCATCACCATGACCTGGGATGCGATTCCGTCATCGAAGCCGATGATCGAACGCGGCCGCCTGCGCGCGCTGGGGATCGGTTCGCTGAAACGCTCGCCCTTGCTGCCGCAGGTGCCGACCATCGATGAGGCCGGACTCAAAGGGTTTGAGCTCGGTTCGTGGTACGGGCTCTTCGCACCGGCCGGAACGCCCGCCGACATCGTGCGTCAGTTGCAGCGCGAAATCGTCAAGGCCGTGAGTGCCGCCGATGTGCGCAGCCAGTTTGCGGCGATGGGTGCCGATCCGGTGGGTGGTACGCCTGAGGAATTCGCCGCCGTGGTGCAACGTGATCTTGCCAAATGGGCGAAGGTTGCGCGTGATGTGAATTTGCAGAAGCAATGATTGATTGTTCGAGGCCGCGGGCCTGCTGTTAAAAACTTTCCAGGGAGCTCAACATGAAAATATCCAACAGCGTCACCGGGCTGATCGGCAACACGCCGCTCGTGCGTATCAACCGCATCACCGCAGGTTGTGCCGGTGAGGTGGTGGCGAAGCTCGAGTTCCAGAACCCCGGCGCCAGCGTGAAAGATCGTATCGGCCTGGCGATGATCGAGGCCGCGGAAAAAGCCGGCCGCATCAAAGCCGACACCATCATTCTCGAACCGACCAGCGGCAACACCGGCATCGGCATTGCGATGGTGTGCGCGGCGCGCGGTTACAAATGCACCATCATTATGCCCGACACCATGAGCAAGGAGCGGCGTATGGTGCTGCGCGCTTACGGCGCCGAACTGGTGCTGACCCCCGGCGCCGAGCGCATGCCCGGTGCGATTAAAAAAGCGATAGAGATGGCGGCCGCTGATCCGCGCTACTTCATTCCGCAGCAATTTGAAAACCCCGCCAACCCCGAGGTGCATCGTCGCACCACTGCCGAGGAAATCTGGCGCGACACTGAAGGGCGTGCTGACATCCTGATTTCCGGCGTTGGCACCGGCGGCACCATCACCGGCGTCGGTGAAATCATGAAGGCGAAGAAGCCGTCGTTCCAGTGTGTGGCTGTCGAACCCGATGCGTCGGCGGTACTCTCCGGCGGGGCGGCCGGCCCGCATCCGCTGCAGGGCATCGGCGCCGGCTTTGTGCCCGGTGTGCTCAATACCAAAATCTATGATGAGGTGGTGCGCGTGAAGAACGACGACGCCATGAATATGGCGCGCCGCATGGCAAAGGAAGAGGGCATCCTCGTCGGCATTTCGTCGGGGGCGGCGATGTGGGCGGCGGTGGAAGTGGCCAAACGCGCCACGAGCAAGGACAAGCTGATTGTGGTGATCATTCCGTCGTTCGGTGAGCGTTATCTGAGCACGCCGTTGTTTGCCGGGCTTGGCGACTAAGAGCCGGCGGACAAAAAAAGCCGCGCTACCGCAGGCGTAACAGAACGGCGCGGCGTCAGAGTGCGCCGTGCCGCGCCTGTTTTAAAACGAAGCGCGCCGGGTCGATGGCGTTGACGAGATCGGCTTCCAGCGGCAACGGTTCACCTTCGGCCAGACAGGCGATGATTTCACCGGCGAGTGCGGCCCAGATGAGGCCGCGCGAACCATACGCGTAGGCGCCATACAGGCCCGGCAGTCGCGGCAGATCGGTGAGTTGCGCGCCGCTGAGTGCCGCCGCTTGTGTGCGTGCAGCAGCCAGATCGGGCAGCGCGCCTATCATCGGCAGCCGGTCCACCGTCACGCAGCGAAAGCCAACGCGTCCACCGGCCCAGGTGGTATCGACCGCGCCTTCAAACATCGCACGCAGTTGTGTGACGATGCCGGCATAGCCCTCGGCATGCGGTTGCGGATCGTCGTCGTCATCATAAGAAGCGCCGGCCACGGCGACGCCATCAATCACCGGTAGCAGATAGCCGGCACCGGTGAGGACGACGCGGGTCGGTGGTGCGCTGGCCGCCGGCAGATGGGCGACCTGGCCGCGGATGTGGCGCGGCGCATGACCGACATCGACGAGTCGTGTGGCGTCATGCGCATTGGCGAGTACTACGACTGCTGCGCTGGCAATCAGGTGGCCGTTGGCGTCGAGCGCCTGCCATCGACCGTCGATGCGCTTGAGCGTTTCGACGCGCGTATTGAAATGCGTCTGCAGCGCCGGCGCATGGCGTGTGGCCGAGGTGATGTCTGCGGCAGCAAGCGCCGGTGTGCGCATCCAGCCGCTGCCGGCAAACCACCAGCCGCCGTGTTTGACCGCCACGCCGGCGAGGGCGCGTGCGGCATCGCGTTCGAGGTATTGCGCATAGGCGGGCGGCAGCGCGGCGGTGTCGATGATGTCACGCATGCGCGCTTCTTCGTTCGTGTCGGTTGCCAGTTGCAATAATCCGCAGCGTTGCCATTGCAAGGCGTGACCGCTCGCAGCCAGCGCCTGCCAGTGCTCAACTGCATAGAGAAACCCGGCGCGACTCAGACGCGCGGTGATGCTGTCGTCGCGTGTGAGCAAGGGATGAAAGGCGCCGGCATGCATGCCCGAGGTGGCGGCGGCCGGTGTGGCGGCGGCGTCGATCAAATCGATCGCCCAGCCGCGTCGCGCCAGACGTTGCGCCACCGCCGT
>CAIWNB010000091.1 GCA_903913965.1 uncultured beta proteobacterium | reverse complement strand
CGGTGCGCCCTTTTTGGCCTTGCCTTCGCGCAACAGATACATGCCCTTGAGAATACTGGCTTCGGCGCCCGCCGGCATCGCCGGATGTTCGTAGTTCTCGTTCATTACCGTGATGTAGTAATAAACGTCCTCCTGATCCTGATACATGCGGCGCATGCCGTCCTGCACAATGACCGCCAGTTCGTACGCATACGTAGGGTCATATGAAATACAGTTCGGAATCGTCGCCGCCTGCAAATGACTGTGGCCGTCTTCGTGCTGTAAACCCTCGCCATTGAGCGTGGTGCGTCCGGCGGTGCCGCCAAGCAGAAAGCCGCGCGCGCGCATATCACCGGCCGCCCAGGCCAGATCACCAATGCGCTGAAAACCGAACATCGAGTAGTAAATGTAAAACGGGATCATCGGAATGCCGTGCGTGCTATACGAGGTTGCCGCGGCGATCCATGAAGACATCGCCCCCGCCTCGTTAATCCCTTCCTCAAGGATCTGGCCTTTTTTGTCTTCCTTATAAAACATCAACTGCTCGGCATCCTGCGGCGTATAAAGCTGGCCGACATGCGAGTAAATACCGAGCTGGCGGAACATGCCCTCCATACCGAAGGTACGCGATTCATCGGGCACAATCGGCACGACAAACTTGCCAATCTTCTTGTCACGCACCAGCGTCGTCAGGATGCGCACAAAGGCCATCGTGGTCGACATTTCGCGACCTTCACCGGAGGCCTTGAGCAGCGCATCAAACGCCGACAGCGGCGGCACCTCGAGCGGCGCGGCTTTTTGCCGGCGCGCCGGCAAATAACCGCCCAGCGCGGCACGACGCTCGCGCATGTAGGTCAATTCAGGCGAGCCTTCCTCAAATTTCAGATACGGCACGTCTTCCAACTGCTCGTCGGGCACCGGAACATTAAAGCGGTCGCGGAAAGTCTTGATCGATGAAGTACCCATCTTCTTCTGCTGATGGGTGATGTTCTGCGACTCACCGGCCTCGCCCATACCGTAGCCCTTGATGGTCTTGGCGAGTATCACGGTCGGCTGGCCGCTATGCTTCATGGCCGCCGCATAGGCCGCGTAGACCTTATGCGGATCGTGGCCACCGCGATTGAGGCGCCAGATGTCGTCGTCGGACATCGTCGACACCAGCTCGAGCAATTCAGGGTATTTGCCGAAGAAATGTTTGCGCACATAAGCGCCGTCCTTCGATTTGAAGGTCTGGAACTCGCCATCAACACATTCTTCGAGGCGCTTCATCAGCAGGCCCTTGGTGTCCCGCGCAAACAGCGTATCCCAGTAACCGCCCCAAATCACCTTGATGACGTTCCAGCCGGCACCGCGGAAATTCGACTCTAGTTCCTGAATGATCTTACTGTTGCCGCGCACCGGGCCGTCAAGGCGCTGCAGATTGCAGTTGATCACGAAGACAAGGTTGTCGAGCTTCTCGCGTCCGGCCAGTGAAATGGCGCCCAGCGATTCGGGCTCGTCCATTTCGCCGTCTCCCATGAAGGCCCACACTTTGCGGCCTTGAGGCTGGATGATTTCGCGATCGCGCAAATAACGCATGAAGCGCGCCTGATAAATCGCCATCAACGGGCCAAGGCCCATCGATACCGTCGGGAACTGCCAGAAGTCCGGCATCAGCCACGGATGCGGATAAGACGACAGACCCTTGCCATCGACTTCCTGACGGAAGTTGTCCATTTGTTCCTGGCTCAGGCGGCCGAGCAAAAACGCTCGGGCGTAAACGCCCGGCGCCGAGTGGCCCTGCACAAAAACCATGTCACCGCCAAAATTGTCGCTAGGCGCGCGCCAGAAATGGTTGTAGCCGACATCGTACAGCGTCGCCGCCGAGGCAAAGCTGGCGATATGGCCGCCGACGTTGGTGTGCTTGTTTGCGCGCACCACCATGGCCATCGCGTTCCAGCGCACATAGGCGCGAATGCGATCTTCGATTTCGTGATCGCCGGGCGAGCGCTCTTCCTGCCCGGCCAGTATGGTGTTGCAATAAGCGGTGGTAGCGGAAAAAGGCAAATAAGCGCCATTGCGCCGCGCCTTCTCAACCAGCTGTTCGAGCAAATATTGTGCGCGTTCCGCGCCTTCATGACGAATGACCGAATCAAGCGCATCCAGCCATTCCTGCGTTTCCTGAGGATCAACGTCAGGAATTTCCTGCATTTCCATAGTTCTACCTTTGTGGGGTTGTCGGTGTCTGGTGGGTAAGACACCCCGAAACCGCCCTGGGCGCTTTTGGCACCGCGCGATTTTTCATCATTATATCATCGCACTGAGCGCACCGAAGCGCGACGCAGGGGAGCGCGCCGGTTTATCAACGGCGCGATTTAACCACGCTTGAATGTTGAAGCGCAGATTGGCGGCAACAGCTTCATGCCCGCGCCGCACGCATTTACTTTGCCGCCATGCGAATCGCGCCATCAAGGCGAATCACCTCGCCGTTGAGCATCGGGTTTTCAATGATGAAGGCGGCCAGCCGCGCATATTCCACGGGTTTACCCAGACGTGACGGAAACGGCACCTGCGCCCCCAGCGCATCACGCACCTCGGCGGACATCGCCGCCAACATCGGCGTATCGAAAATTCCGGGCGCAATCGTCATCACGCGAATACCGACGCGCGCCAGTTCACGTGCAATCGGCAACGTCATGGCGGCCACGCCACCCTTCGAGGCGCTATAAGCGGCCTGACCGATCTGGCCCTCAAAGGCGGCGACCGAAGCGGTATTGATGATGACGCCGCGCTCGCCGTCGGCATTGGGCGTGTTGCCATTCATCGCCTGCGCAGCGAGCCGCAGCGTATTGAAGCTACCGACCAGATTGATATTGATCACACGACTGAAATGCTCGAGCGCGTGCGGGCCGTCGCGTCCAAGCACACGTTCGGCGGGCGCAACACCCGCGCAATTGATCAGCCCGTGCAAGGCACCGAAATCGTTTACCGCCACATCGACCGCCGCTTGAACCTGCGCGGCGTCGGTCACATCCGCAGCCACAAACCGTGCGTTGTCGCCGAGGCCGGCCACACACTCAGCACCTGCCACAGCATCGAGGTCTGCCAGCACAACGCGGCCACCGGCAGCGATCAACTGTCGCGCGGTTGCCGCACCCAACCCGGAAGCTCCACCCGCAATCAGAAAACAATGGTCTGTGATTTGCATGGCGGCGGCGCTAGTGGCGCGGGAGGATTAAGCAGCGGCGAGTTTAACCTTTACATAAGTGCCCGGCGCATCTTCCAGCGCCGGCAACTTGCCAGCGCCAGGCTGGCGCGCCGTGATCTTGCCGCGCCCCAGCACCGCCGCCCATTGCGCCCAGTCGCTCCACCATGAACCGGGGTGCTGCTGCGCCGATTCAAACCAGGCCTGCGGAGTCGCGGCCAAGGCTTCCTGCGTCCAATAACAATACTTGTTGGCAGCCGGCGGATTGATAATGCCGGCGATATGCCCGGAGCCGCCGAGCACAAAGCGCGTCTCGCCCGCAAATAGCTGCGCGCCCGCATAGGTCGACTTCCACGGTGCGATGTGATCTTCGAGCGTGGAGATGAAATAGGTCGGGGTTTTGACCCGCGTGAGATCGATCGGCACACCGTCGAGCGTGATACCGCCGGGCTGGCGCAGG
>CAIWNB010000090.1 GCA_903913965.1 uncultured beta proteobacterium | reverse complement strand
TCGAGTTCAACGACTTGCGAGTAATCGATCTCGCCTTTTTTCGGAATGCCGAACATGCCCTGCGCCTTGAGATAGGACTCAATGGCATCGACGTGTTCTTCGCGGCCCGACATGCGGTAGTACTCGAGCGTCTTGTCGTCGATGGCGAAGAAGCCGCAAGTCGCGCCGTAGTCTGGCGCCATGTTGGCGACGGTGGCGCGATCGGTCGGCGTCAGCGAGGCTGCACCTTCGCCGAAGTATTCGACGAACTTGTTGACGACATTGGCCTTGCGCAGCAGTTCGGTGACGGTCAGCACGAGGTCGGTGGCGGTAACGCCGGGGTTCAGCTTGCCGCTCATGTGCACGCCGACGACATCGGGTTCGAGGAAGTAGTAGGGCTGGCCGAGCATGCCGGCCTCGGCTTCGATACCGCCCACGCCCCAGGCCAGGACGCCGATGGCGTTGACCATGGTGGTGTGCGAGTCGGTGCCGACCGCTGAATCCGGATAATAAATGCCGTCTCTTTCCCAGACGCCGCGCGACAGATACTCGAGGTTGACCTGGTGGCAGATGCCGTTGCCAGGCGGCACGACGCGGATGCCGGAGAAGGCGGCCTTGGCCCATTTCAGGAAGGTGTAGCGCTCGCCGTTGCGCTCGAATTCGATTTCCATGTTCTTGCGCAGTGCGCCGGCGGAGTCGCTGACGTCAACGACGACCGAGTGGTCAACGACGAGGTCAACCGGCACCAGCGGCTCGATCTTGGTCGGATCATAGTTCTGGCGTTTGGCTTCGGCGCGCATGGCGGCAAAGTCGTTGAGCGCCGGGAAACCCGCCATGTCCTGCAACATGATGCGGGCCAGCACGAAGGGCAATTCCTGGGTGCGCTCGCCATTGGGTTTCCATGCGGACAATGCTTTCACGGCGTCTTCGGTGACGCGCTTGCCGTCGCAATTGCGCAGCACCGATTCGAGCACCACGCGCAGGCTGACCGGCAGGCGCGAGACTTTGCCCAGCCCGGCTTTTTCCAGCGCGGCGAGCGAATAATATTGGCCGGTCTTGCCCGACTTGAGCTTGAATTCCTGCAGCGAATTGAAAAGATTGTGCGGCATTGCGGTTCTCCGTTTGGTTTTACAGTTTTAACAGTAATGGTTGGATGTTAAGCGGCTTCGGCCAGAATCTGGCGCAACACATAGGGCAGGATGCCGCCGTGTTTGAGGTAATCCACCTCGATCGCGGTGTCGATGCGCAGCGTCAGCGGCACCTGCTGCGTGCTGCCGTCGGCGCGCGTGATGGTCATCGTCAGATCCTGCAGCGGTTTGACGTTGCCGTCTTCGAGACCCTCGATGGTGAAGGTTTCGGTGCCGTCGATGCCCAGCGTCTTGACGTCGGTGCCGGGCTTGAACTGCAGCGGTACGACGCCCATGCCGATCAGGTTGGCGCGATGGATACGCTCAAAGCTCTTGACGATAACGGCCTTGACGCCGAGCAGTTGCACGCCCTTCGCCGCCCAGTCACGTGACGAGCCCATGCCGTAATCGTCGCCGCCGAAAATGACGCACGGCGTACCGGCCTGTTGATACAGCTCGGAAGCTTCGAAGATGGTCATCTGCGCGCCATCGGGCATGTGTTTGGTGATCGGTCCTTCGCTACCGGGGGCGACGGCGTTCTTCAGGCGCACGTTGGCGAAAGTGCCGCGCACCATCAGTTCGTGGTTACAACGGCGCACGCCGAAGTGGCCCCATTCCGCGGGCGGATGGTCTTTGAACGGTTCGAGCCATTTGCCGGCCGGAGTGCCCGGTTTGATCTTGGTCGACGGGCTGATGTGGTCGGTGGTAATCGAGTCACCGAGGATGGCCAGTGCACGGGCGCTGGTGATGTTGCTGACCTTGCCGAGCTGACGCGTGACGCCCTGAAAGAACGGTGGCTCTTTGATGAAAGTCGATTTTGGATCCCACTCGTAGACTGCGCCCTTGATGGTAGGAATCGCATCCCAGAGTTTTTTGTTGCCTGAGAGATCGCCGTATTCTTTGCGGAAGTGATCGGCGTTAGCGGCGAATTTCATCAGTGCGGCAACTTCGGCATCGGTCGGCCAGACGTCTTTCAAATAGACCGGTTTGCCGTCGCTGCCCATGCCGAGCGGATCTTTGGTCAGATCGGTGCGCACGGTGCCGGCAATGCCATAGGCAACGACGAGGGCCGGGCTGGCGAGATAATTGGCGCGCAGATTGGCGTGCACGCGGGCTTCGAAATTGCGGTTACCCGAGAGCACGGCGCAAGTGACGAGGTCCTTCGATACCACCGCCTCTTCGATCTTGGCGTCGAGCGGACCGGCGGCGCCCATGCAGGTGGTGCAGCCATAGGCCACCACGCCGTAGCCGAGCTTTTCAAGAAAGGGCAGTAGACCGGCATCACGCAGGTAATCGGTGACTACTTTGGAGCCCGGGGCGAGCGAAGTTTTAACACGGGGGTTCACGGTGAGGCCGCGTTCGACGGCGCGCTTGGCGAGCAGGCCGGCGGCGATCAACAGCGCCGGGTTGGAGGTGTTGGTGCACGACGTAATCGACGAGATCAACACGTCGCCATGACCGACGTCGAATTCTGCATGGCCGCTGGCTTCGCGGCGGTTGAGATCGGTGGCTGAGCGGGCGTAGCCGTTCTTGTCGAGGGGGGCGGCGAACAGCGTGTCGAAGTTTTGGCCGAGTTCGGGGAGGTTGACGCGATCCTGCGGGCGCTTCGGGCCGGACAGGCTGGGTACGATGGCGCCCAAATCCAGTTCGACGGTCTGCGAGTAATCAATGTCGCCGGGCTTCGGCATGCCGAACAGGCCCTGCGCTTTGTAATAGGCTTCGATCGCTTCGACTTGTTCCGGCTCGCGGCCCGTGGTGCGGAAGTATTCGACCGTTTTTTCGTCGACCGGGAAGTAGCCCATGGTCGCGCCGTATTCGGGGGCCATGTTGGCAACCGTGCAACGGTCGGCGGCGGTCAATGCAGCTGCACCTTCGCCGTAGAACTCGACAAACTTGCCGACGACTTTGGTTTTGCGCATGAGTTCGGTGACGGTTAGCGCGAGATCGGTAGCGGTCACGCCTTCGCGTAAGCGGCCGGTCAGATGGCAGCCGACGACATCCGGCGTGAGGAAGGCATTGGGCTGGCCGAGCATGCCGGCTTCGGCTTCAATGCCACCGACACCCCAAGCGACGACGCCGATACCATTGACCATCGTTGTATGCGAGTCGGTACCAAAGACGGTGTCGGGGAACCACACGCCGTCTTTTTCCCAGACGCCGCGCGACAGGTATTCCATGTTGATCTGGTGAATGATGCCGTTGCCGGGCGGGACGACGCGGACGGTTTCAAACGCGCCCTGCGCCCATTTGACGAAGCGATAACGCTCGGCGTTGCGCGCGAATTCGATTTCCTGATTGCGCTGCACGGCATCGGGCCGGTTGTAGACGTCGATCTCGACCGAGTGATCGACCACCACGTCAACGGGTACCAGCGGCTCGATCTTGCTGGCGGCCAGCCCTTGGCGCTCAGCGGCGGCGCGCATGGCCGAGAGGTCGTTCAAGGCGCCAAAGCCGATCAAATCCTGCAGCACGATACGGACGACGATGAAGGGGATTTCGGCGGTGCGCTTGCCGTTGGGTTGCCAGGCGGCGAGGTTGCGCACATGTTCTTCGGTGACGCGTTTGCCGTCGCAGAAGCGGACCAGCGATTCGAGCACGATACGCACGCTGACGGGCAGTCGCGAAATCTTGCCGAGTCCTGCTGTTTCAAGGGCCGCCAGTGAATAGTATTTTCCGGTTTTTCCAGCGGCGGGTTTGAATTCGCTAAGCGAGTTGTAGAGATTGTGCGACATGTGCGCTCCTGATGAAAACGTAACGAAAGAATGTTATTGCGTTTGGCGTGAACGACCGGCGCGAATGCATTGCACCGGCATTTTGTGTGGCAAAAAAATGGCTGCGACGATCGCCGTGTAGGCCGCAGCGCGCCGGCCGGCTGGCGGCAGGTTAGAAGCGGTGGGGATGAGGTGTCGGCGCATAGCGTTGGATTAAAAGTATTAACAGAATTAACTGGCTTAAGTGACTTAACTGACGAAAAGATCGACAAACTCGTTGACCGGTGTGGCCTCAAGGCGGCGCTGGTCTTTGCACAAATCGAGAATCGCTTGCTGCTGTTTGCTGGCAAAACGGCGCGCCAGATTGGTTTTGAATTTGGCTTCGAGCAACGGCACGCCATCTTTGCGGCGGCGGCGGTGACCAATCGGATATTCAATCGCGACATTGGCGGTTTTGCTGCCGTCCTTGAAAAAGACCTGCACGGCGTTGGCGATCGAGCGCTTGGACGGATCAAGGTAATCCTTGCTCCATTGGCGATTTTCAACGCACACCATTTTGTTACGCAGGGCGTCGACGCGCGGATCCGCGGCGACACTGTCCTCGTAGTCAGCAGCGGTCAGGTTACCTTTAAGCAGGCCGATGGCAGTCATGTATTGGATGCAATGGTCGCGGTCGGCGGGGTTGCCCAGCGGGCCCTGCTTGTCGATGATGCGAATTGCGGATTCATGTGTGGTAATGACGATATTCTTGATCTGGTCGATGCGGTCCCTGACCTGATCGTGCAAATTGACCGCACATTCTACCGCGGTTTGCGCATGGAATTCAGCCGGGAAGGAAATCTTGAACAGCACATTCTCCATCACATAGGAGCCGTATTTGCGCTCGAAGGTAAAGGGTTTGCCCTTGAACAGCACGTCGTAAAAGCCCCAGGTCTTGGCGCTTAGTGCAGAGGGATATCCCATCTCGCCCTTCAAGGCCATCAGGGCGAGACGCACGGCGCGGCTGGTGGCGTCGCCGGCGGCCCATGATTTGCGCGAACCGGTGTTGGGTGCATGGCGGTAGGTGCGCAGCGACTGGCCGTCGATCCACGCATTGGAAACTGCGTTGACGACTTCTTCGCGCGTGCCGCCGAGCATGGCGGTCACCACGGCAGTACTGGCGACCTTGACCAGCAGCACGTGATCGAGGCCGACGCGGTTGAAACTGTTCTCCAGCGCAATGACGCCCTGGATTTCATGCGCCTTGATCATGCCGGTGAGGACGTCGCGCATGACCAGCGGTTTTTTACCAGCGGCGACGTTGTTGCGCGAGATCCAATCGGCGGTGGCGAGGATGCCGCCGAGATTATCGGAAGGATGACCCCACTCCGCGGCGAGCCAGGTGTCGTTGAAGTCTAGCCAGCGGATCATGCAGCCGATATTAAAGGCGGCGGTGACCGGGTCCAGGACAAACGAGGTGCCCGGCACCCGTGCGCCATTCGGCACGATGGTGCCGGCAACGATGGGGCCCATCAGCTTGGTGCAGGCGGGATAGGACAGCGCTTCAAATCCGCAGCCCAGGGTATCCACCAGACAGAGGCGCGCGGTCGCATAGGCCGTGCTGCTCTTGATCGCGTGTTTCAAGGCGTAATCAGCGATATCGGTGATGACTTTGTCGGGTTGCGGACGGTTATTCGAAATGGTGGATGACATGATTTTCCGTTTCGGTCAGGGTGATATTTAAATTTTCAGGCCCATGGTGCCACCGATCTTCAGCATGGCGGCGTAGAGCAGGGCGGTCATCAGGCAATTCACGGCCAGGGCAACAAAAAAGCCGATGCCGTGGCGCAACATGAACGGCAGCAAAAGAAACATCGGTAACGACGGCAGCACCAGCCAGAACGTTGCCTCGGCGTGGCTGGCGATGCGCTCGACGTCGCTGCCCTCTTGATACATCCATAGCATGGCGAGGATGGATACCAGCGGCAGAGAGGCGATCAGCGCGGCAAACCCGGGGCTGCGCTTGGCGATCTCCGACACCATCGCGATGATGGCCGCGGAGATCAGCGTTTTTATGATGAACAGACCCATGGGCATGTCGGTGGGGAGGCTGGGCGGCGTTTCAGTCGCGTTGCTCGATTGGCGTGTAGGCGCGTCCCTCGGGGCCGGTGTAATTGGCCGTCGGCCGGATGATCTTGCCGTCGATGCGCTGCTCGATGACATGGGCCGACCAGCCGCTGGTGCGTGCGATGACGAATAACGGCGTAAACATGGCCGTCGGCACGCCCATCTTGAAATAAGACACAGCGGAGAACCAGTCGAGATTGGCGAACATTTTCTTCTCGCGCATCATCACCGCTTCAATGCGGTCGGCGATTTCAAACATCGCCATGTCGTGCGATTCGGCCGACAGCGAGCGGGCGACTTCCTTGATCACCTTGTTGCGCGGATCGGCGATGGTATACACGGGGTGGCCGAAGCCTATGACCGTTTCTTTGTTGGCGACACGGGCGACGATATCGCTTTCGGCTTCGTCGGGCCCGCTGTAGCGGTTCATGACCTCAAAGGCAACCTCGTTTGCACCGCCGTGTTTGGGGCCGCGCAAGGCGCCGATGCCGCCAGTGATGGCCGAATAAATATCGGCGCCGGTACCGGTGACCACACGGCAGGCAAAGGTAGAGGCGTTAAATTCGTGTTCAGCGTACAGATTGAGCGAGGTGTGCATGGCGCGCACCCACGACGCTGGCGCCGTTTTGCCATGCAGCAGGTGGAGAAAATGTCCGCCGATGGAATCATCGTCGGTTTCCACTTCAATACGGCGGCCGTTTTGGCTGTAGTGAAACCAGTAGAGCAGCATGGAGCCGAAGGAGGCCATCAGGCGGTCGGCGATGTCGCGTGCGCCCGGCTGGTTGTGATCGTCTTTTTCCGGCAGCGTGGTGCCCAGCACCGAGCAGCCAGTGCGCATGACGTCCATCGGATGCGCGGCGGCTGGGATACATTCGAGTGCGCCCTTGACCGCCTGCGGCAGGCCGCGCAGCGATTTGAGTTTCAGCTTGTAGTTGGTGAGCTGGGTGCTGCTGGGCAGCTTGCCATGCACTAGCAGATAAGCGATTTCCTCAAACTCACAACGGTCGGCGATTTCCAGAATGTCGTAGCCACGGTAGTGCAGGTCGTTGCCGCTGCGGCCTACGCTACAGAGGGCCGTATTGCCGGCCGGAACGCCTGAGAGTGCAACAGATTTCTTCGCTTTGAAACCGGTGCTCGGTGCGGTCGTATTCATGTAGGGTAACCTCCGCTTGAAGTTTGAAGATGCGTGGCATGCACGAAAAAAAGGGCGGAGCCGTTGCCGGTCATCCGCCCCGATTCGCGATGTCGCGCGCTCAGCCCAGCAGGTGCTTGATGCTGTCGCGTTCTTCCTGCAGTTCTGTCAGGGTGGCCTGGATGCGGCCCTTGCTGAATTCGGACAGTTCGATGCCCTGAACCACGGTGTATTTGCCGTCTTTGCAGGTGCAGGGGTAGCCGAACATCGTACCTTCTGGAACGCCGTAACTGCCGTCGGCAGGCACGCCCATGGTGACCCAGTCGCCCTCGGCCGTGCCGAAAGTCCAGGTGCGCATGTGCTCGATCGCGGCATTTGCCGCGCTGGCGGCAGATGAGAGGCCGCGCGCGTCAATGATGGCGGCACCACGTTTTTGCACCACCGGGATAAAGGTTTTTTCCAGCCACTCTTGATCGTTAATCTGCGACCAGACTTTTTTGCCGTCGACTTCGACCTGGAAAATGTCCGGATACTGGGTGGCCGAGTGGTTGCCCCAGACGGTCAGTTTTTTGATGCTGGCAACAGGCTGGCCGATTTTCTGTGCAATCTGTGTCTGTGCGCGGTTGTGGTCCAGGCGCATCATGGCGGTGAACTGCGTCGGTTTGAGTTTGGGCGCGTTCTTCATGGCGATCAGGCAGTTGGTGTTGGCCGGGTTGCCGACCACCAATACCTTGACATCGCGGCTAGCCACTTCGGACAGCGCGTGTCCCTGTGGCCCGAAGATTTTGCCGTTGGCTTCGAGCAGGTCCTTGCGTTCCATGCCGGGGCCGCGCGGGCGCGCACCCACCAGCAGGGCGTATTCAACATCCTTGAAAGCAACCATCGGGTCGCTGGTCGGTATCATGCCTGCGAGCAGCGGGAAGGCGCAGTCGTCGAGTTCCATCATGACGCCGGCGAGCGCTTTTTGCGCCCGCTCGTCCGGGATCTCCAGCAATTGCAGAATGACGGGTTGATCTTTGCCGAGCATTTCGCCGGAGGCGATGCGGAAAAGCAGGCTGTAGCCGATCTGGCCAGCCGCGCCGGTGACGGCTACGCGAACAGGACGTTTCATTTCTGGTACTCCCGGGTGCAGTTGGAAAACAAACAGTTAATCAGAAGAGGAAAGCGATGCTTAGTGCTGGCACTGGCGCTGAAAAGGGGTTTTGCCGCCGGGGGCGCAAGCAAAATTTCTGATCTGCCGATAATAGCCAATCGAGTCCTCTGGTGTCAAAACAAAGGCGGCGAACTTTGATCCACGTCGGTATGCGACTGATGTCGGCATGTTTTACTGTGTTGGGTGTTGTGACGCCAATAGCGGTGCGATCGTGTTAATTGGCGTTGCGAGCCACTTATGCAGCGCAACATTTACTGCTAAAATCGATCCCGCATTCCGGCTTGTTGAGCCGGGTTTGCAAGCCAGATTGCCGCGATGTTATGTGCGGCCTACGGAATGACGATCTAAATCGGAAGCGACATGCCCAACAGACCAAAATATCTTAATTTAATGCAAATAAAGTTGCCGATGCCCGGGATCATCTCGATCATGCATCGGGTTAGCGGTGCCGTGTTGTTTTTGGCGTTACCGCTGTTATTGTATGTTTTTCAGCAGAGCGTCGTGTCGTTTGGCGCCTTTAACGATTTGCGCATGTTCTTTTCGAACGTGCTCGTTAAGCTGGTGGTGCTCGGGTTGTTCTGGGGCTTCTTCCACCACTTGTGTGCCGGGATACGTTATCTGGCGCTCGATCTGGATGTTGGCGTCGAGCTTGAAGCCGCGCGTGCCAGCAGCCGCTGGGTGATGGCCGGCGGTATCGTTCTGACAGTGCTGATGGGGTTGCAGATATGGTAAATCGAATAGTGGTCGGCGCGCATTACGGATTGCGCGATTGGGTATTGCAACGCCTTACCGCGGTGTTGATGGTCGTTTATGTGGCGGTATTCTTTCTGCAGGTGCTTACCGGCCCGCCGTTGGATTTCGCCACCT
>CAIWNB010000089.1 GCA_903913965.1 uncultured beta proteobacterium | reverse complement strand
GCCCGGCGAGTTGGGTCAGCTTCGCCGATGCGCGCGCGTGCAGGCCCAACTTGTTGATGATTTCAGCTTCCTGTTGCAGCATTGTGTAGTTTGAACATGGGTACGCGCATCACGCCTTCACAGCCGCCGCTGACCGCTTTGGTCACGATGGTTTGCAGGTCGCGTTCGCGATAGGTTAAGACGCGGATCAGCATCGGCAGGTTGATGCCGCAGACGGCCTCTACTTTGCCGGGCATGACGACTTTTGATGCAATGTTTGACGGCGAACCACCAAACATGTCGGTCAGGACGAGCACACCGCTGCCATGATCAAGTGCCCTGATCAGGTTGAGCGCACGCGGCAACAGCAACATGGGGTCATCTTTTGCCGCCACGCCCAGCGCCGTCACGTCCGGCGGAGTCTTGTTCAGGACATGGCTTGCACAGCGAATCAGGCTGTCGCCCAGATCGTCGTGCGCAATGATGAGGATGCCGATCATGCCGTTCGCTGCCTGTCTCGAGATGGCGTCTTCTTATTCTACCGTGAACGCCGCGATTTAGCGGTGTCCGGTCGCGTGTTCGAGCGCGTCGATCATCATGCCGGCGACGTTGAAACCAGTCTGCTCGGTGATCTCCTGAAAGCAGGTCGGACTGGTTACATTGACCTCGGTCAGGAAATTGCCGATGACATCGAGCCCGACCAACAGCAAACCCTGGGCGCTGAGCTGAGGCGCCAGCGTTTCAGCAATGAGGCGGTCGTTGGCCGTCAGTTCACGCGCCACGCCAGTGCCGCCGGCGGCCAGATTGCCGCGCGTTTCGCCGGGTTTGGGAATGCGTGCCAGCGCGTAGGGCACCGGTTTGCCGCCAATCAACAACACACGTTTGTCGCCGGCGGTAATTTCCGGGATGTAGCGCTGCGCCATGATGGTGCGCGCACCGAATTGCGTGAGCGTTTCGATGATCACGTTGAGGTTGGGGTCGCCGCCCTGCACACGAAACACCGAACTGCCGCCCATGCCGTCGAGCGGTTTGAGAATGATGTCACCGTGTTCGGCGAGAAAGCCGTGGATCAAACCGGCGTTGCGTGTAACCAGCGTCGGTGCGGTGAACTGCGGGAAACGCGCGATGGTCATTTTTTCGTTGCAGTCGCGGATCGCACGCGGGTCGTTGAAGACGCACGCGCCCTCTTTTTGCGCCAGCTCGAGCAAATAGGTGCTGTAGACATATTCCATGTCGAACGGCGGGTCCTTGCGCATCAGCACAGCGTCGAAATCTTTCAGCGCGGTGGTCTGCGCCGTATCGAGGCGGAACCACACACCCGTGTCGCCGGTCAGGTGCAGGCGCTGTGTCGCTGCTGAGACGTTGCCGCTGCGCCAGGCCAGTTCTTCTTGCTGCAGGATGTGCAGTTCATGGCCGCGGCCGGCGGCTTCGCGCATCATGGCGTAGGTGGAGTCCTTGTAAATCTTGAAGGACTCGGGCGGGTCAATCAGAAAGGCGATGCGCATGGATTTACCAGTGTTCGCTCAGACGGCGCCGCTGTGCGGTGCTGCGTCGTTGTCCGCGGTTTGTTCGAGTTCGAGGGCGGCTGCGGCCAGCGCGAGGCGGGCCAGCACGCCGTAGGCGTAGAAGCGGTTGGGCGGGCAGCCCGGATCGTCAGGGTTGGGCGAAGAACACGGTTCGGCAAACGCCAGCGGCGAGAACTGCATGCCGGGGGCGTTCAGGTTTTGATCCTGGCCACGTTCGTTGTGTACGCGATAAAAGCCGCCGACGACAAAATGGTCGATCATGTAGACCACCGGTTCGGCCGCAGCCCCGTTGACCGATTCAAAGGTGTGCACGCCTTCCTGCACCAGCACCTCTTGCACTTGCTGGCCTTCCTTGATCACCGCCATCTTGTTGCGCTGCTTGCGGTTGAGACCGCGCACTTCCGACGGGTCTTTCACCGTCATGATGCCCATGCCGTAGGTGCCGGCGTCGGCTTTGACGATGACGAAAGGCTCGTGCTTGATATTGTATTCGCGGTACTTGGCGCGGATGTCGTCGAGGATTTCCGAGACATAGCCCTCGAGACATTCCTCGCCTTTTTTCTCATGAAAATTGATCTTGCCGCATTTCTCGAAATACGGATCGATCAACCACGGGTCGATACCGGCAACCCCGGCAAATTCCGCTGCGACCTGACGATAAGCGGCGAAGTGATTCGACTTGCGACGCATGAACCAGCCGGCGTGCAGCGGCGGCAAAAGCGTCTGCTCGATATTGCGCAGGATCTCCGGCACGCCACCAGACAGATCGTTGTTGAGCAACACTACGCAAGGATCGAAGCCCTCGACCGACAGGCGGTTGCCGTTGCGCTTCAACGGTTCAAGGGTGAGTGCCGAGCCATCCGGCAGTGCGATGTCGGTCGGTGCGGTGATTTCGGGCAGCAGGCTGCCGATGCGCACATTCATGCCGGCATGGCGCAAGATGGTTTGCAACGCCGCGACGTTTTGCAGGTAGAACGTATTGCGTGTGTGGTTTTCCGGAATCAACAAAACGCCGCGCGCGTCGGGGCAGCGCTTTTCTACAGCCACCATCGCCGCCTGTACGCACAGCGGATGGAAGTCAGGATTCAGGTTGTTGAAGCCGCCGGGATAAAGATTGGTATCAACCGGCGCCAGTTTAAAGCCGCTGTTGCGCAGATCGACCGAAGCGTAAAAGGGGGTCTCCCGCTCCTGCCATTGCACGCGCAGCCAGTGCTCAATCGCCGGCATGGCGTCGAGAATCTTGCGTTCGAGGTCGAGCGGCGGGCCGCTCAGGGCGGTGGTCAGGCGCGGGACGGTCATCGTGGCTGCCTTTAAATCGGGCGGCTATTGTAGCAAACCCGTTTGCGGCACCCGCCACTGGCCTGCATTAGTCGGGTCTAATCCAGCGCCGGGCTTTGCGAGGGGCTACAGCGGCAGGTCCGCAGGATATTTTTGCCGGTCCACCACGGTTATGCCGGGGTCGCGCGTGTCGGCACTGCCGAGGGTTGGCGGTAACGGGTCTGTTGCATGCGCTTCATTTCGCACCGCATCACCCCCGGTTCTGGTGGTTTGGGTTAAATCTCGGCCTTGTAACGGGCGACGGTATCGGCCAGCGTTTCGACCGCTCCGGTCGCGCCGCTCTGGTCTTGGATCATCTGTCCCATCGACGGGAAAGCCGCGCGCTCGATGCGGTGATCGGCGGCCCACAGTTTGGAGCGCATCAGCGCCTTGGCACAGTGCAGATACGCTTCCTCGACGTGGATTTCGACGACGATGCGCGGCGGATGTTTTTCATGCGGGAACTGCTGCAGCAGCGCGGCGTCGTCGTTGAGCGTGGCGCGTCCGTTGATGCGCAGGGTTTCGTCCATGCCGGGAATGAAAAAAATCAAACCAACGTGGCCGGTTTCCACGATGTTGGTGAACGAATCGAGCCGGTTGTTACCGAGGGCATCGGGCAACTGCAAAGTCTGGTCGTCGACGATGCGCACGAAGCCGGGCGCACCGCCACGCGGTGATGCATCCACACGGCCGTCCTTGCCAGTGGTCGCGATGACGAGAAACGGCGCCAGACTGATGAAATGGCGGCAGTGCGGGTCGAGTTTGTCGAGTTGCTTGGCGAGCGCGCGTGGTTTGGGCGCGGCATACAATTTGCGCAAATCTTCCAGGGTCGTAATCATCATCTTCCCCCTTCGTGGTGGTGGCGTTTCGGGCAAAGGGCAAGACGCGTGAATCGTTCATGTCGTTCCCTTATCGGGGGCGAGTATACGGCGGCAGGTCCGGCTTGTTCTGTCGAGTCCTGGTAAGTGTCGCCAGTGCGAAGAAAAAGCGGGGCGAAAAAAATGGGCGCCCGGAGGCGCCCATTGTCGGGGGAGGAGGTCCCGACCCTTGCTACAGGTACTGTGCTGTTACATGTGGTAGGCAGCTTCGCCGTGTTCGTTCAGGTCGAGGCCTTCGCGTTCGGCTTCTTCCGCAACACGCAGCCCGACGATCACGTCTGCAATCTTGAAGGCGATGTAGGCCACCACCGCAGTCCAGATCACCGTGACGCCGACCGCTTTGGCTTGAATCAGCAACTGATCCATGATCGGGTTGGAGCCGACTTTAGCCGTCACCCAGTCAGTGACCAGTCCCGGGCCGCCGAGGTCCTGGTTGTTAAAGATACCGGTCAGCAGAGCACCCAGTATGCCGCCCAGGGCGTGGACACCGAAGACGTCCAGCGCATCGTCTGCACCGAGCATTTTCTTCAGGCCGTTGACGCCCCAGAGGCAGACCAGACCAGCGAGCGAGCCGATCACGAATGCACCGGGGATGCCGACGTTACCGGCCGCCGGGGTAATCGCCACCAGACCTGCAACCGCACCGGACGCTGCACCGAGCATTGACGGTTTGCCTTTGAAAATCCACTCGCCGAATATCCAGGTCAGCACAGCGCAGGCCGTGGCGAGGAAGGTATTCATGAAAGCGAGTGAGGCAGAACCGTTGGCTTCGAGCGCGGAACCCGCGTTGAAACCGAACCAGCCAAACCACAGCATGGCGGCGCCGACCATCGTCATCGTCAGGCTGTGCGGTGACATCGCTTCCCGGCCGTAGCCGACGCGCTTGCCAACCACAAAGGCACCGACCAGACCGGCCACACCGGCGTTGATGTGCACCACCGTGCCGCCAGCGAAGTCGAGCGCACCCCACTGCCAGAGCATACCGGCCTTGGCGTTGAGTTCATCGACGAGTTTCGGATCGGTGTAAGCATCCGGGCCCATCCAGAACCAGACCATGTGTGCGAGCGGCAGGTAGCTGAAGGTGAACCAGATCACCATGAAAATCAGCACGGCCGAGAACTTCATACGCTCGACAACCGAACCGAGAATCAGGCAGCAGGTGATGGCGGCAAAGGTGGCCTGGAAGGCAACAAACACCATCTCATACATCGGCGTACCCTTGCTGAAGGTGGCGGCCATCGAGAATTCGCCTTTGGCGGCGTCGAAGGTACCCTTCAGGAACAGCCGGTCCAGTCCGCCGATGATCGAGTTGCCCTCCGTGAAGGCCAGACTGTAGCCGTAGATGCACCACAGTACGGTAATCAGGGAGAAGGTCACGAACACCTGCATCAACACCGACAGCATGTTTTTGCTGCGCACGAGGCCGCCGTAGAACAGTGCCAGTGCCGGCACGCTCATCAACAGCACGAGTGCGGTCGAGGTCAACATCCAGGCGGTATCGCCCTTGTTGGGCGTCGGTGCGGGTGTTGCGGTGGCGGTTGCGGCAGGGGCCGCTGCTGCAGTCGCTGCAGCGGCTGCGGTGGCGGCAGGTGCTTCAGCCGCCTTGTCTTGCGCCATTACCGGTGCCGCGCAAAAACCAAGCGCACCGACAAGTGCAAGCAGAGAAAATAGTCGCTTCATGGTATTCCCCTTAAAGAGCATCGGCGCCGGTTTCACCGGTGCGGATGCGGTAGACCTGTTCAAGTTCGAAGACGAAAATCTTGCCGTCACCAATCTTGCCGGTGTTGGCTGACTTCTCAATCGCTTCGACGACCTGATCAAGCATTTCGCTCTTGATCGCCGCTTCGATCTTGACCTTCGGCAGGAAATCGACGACGTATTCAGCGCCGCGGTACAGCTCGGTATGGCCTTTCTGGCGGCCAAAACCCTTGACTTCGGTGACGGTCACGCCCTGCACGCCAATGGCGCTGAGGGCTTCGCGTACCTCGTCAAGCTTGAATGGCTTGATGATTGCAGTGACGAGTTTCATATGTGCTCCCGGGAAGGAGGGGCCGGTTCGCGCCGGCCCCGTGTGCCGCAATTAGAAAGTTTTTTGGAGGTAGACCGTTGCCGTCGAGGCGCCGAGATCTTTCGGGTATGGGCCGCAATTGGCGCCGACGCAGTCAGCGAAACCGCCATAACCAACTTTGCTATAGCTCATCAGCTTGCTGTAGTACGCGCCGATGGTGAAATCCTTCGGCAACGCATAGCTTGCACCCAGTTTGACGTCCTTGTAGCTGTAAGCGGCATCGTTGCTCAGGCCACCGGTATTATTGCTGTCGGTGCCTTTGTATTTCTGCCAGCCCCAATGCGCCATCAAAGTGATACCGGTATCTTCGATGGGGTAATTTGCGCTGATATCGAGGTAGGTGGTGCCCTTGCTCTCGCGTACGCCAAAGGTGTCATTCTTGATGCTGTAAGAATATTTTGCCGACAGCCATTTCCAGCTCGGCGCGACATAAAGTTCGAAAGTATCAGCTTTCGGCGTGCCGGCCAGCGCTGTACGGTTGATATCGCCCGGGTACCAGTAGTAGAGACCGCCGATATCCAGAGTCACATCTTCGGCCAGGCCCATTTTGTAGCCGCCGTAGAAATC
>CAIWNB010000088.1 GCA_903913965.1 uncultured beta proteobacterium | reverse complement strand
CGTGCCGCCGCCTTCATCATGGACGACATCCTGCTCGCCGGCCAGATCGCCAACGCGCGCAACCCCGCCGATTACCGCATCCTGCCCGAGTCGCTGCGCCAGGAGCCCTACAGCATGATGCTGCGTAAAGGAGACGCGCCATTCAAGGCGCTGGTCGACCGCAGCGTCGGCGCGGTGATGAAATCGGGCGAAATTGAAAAGCTCTTCGCACACTGGTTCACCAGTCCGATCGCACCCAAGGGCGTCAATCTGAATTTCCCGATGACCCCGGCGATTCGCGATGCCTTCAAAAATCCGAACGACAAGGGCGTCTGAGAAGACGTTTGACCCAAACAGCCGGAGCGCAACACTGCAGCTCCGGCTTTTTTATTGAATGATGCAATGAATCTCGACATCTTCCTGCAGCAGGTCCCGGACGGCGACGGCGCGTGGTGGCAGATGCTCGCCTCCGGCCTGCAATGGACGCTGCTGGTCGCGCTGTGCGCGTGGGTCATGGCCTTTGTGCTTGGCTCTGTGGTGGGCGTCGCGCGCACCACCGAGACGCGCTGGCTCACCCGCTGTGGCGACGCCTACGTTGAGCTGTTCCGTAATATTCCGCTCATCGTGCAGTTCTTTCTTTGGTATTTCGTCGTCCCCGGGCTGATCCCGGCGGTCAAGGTGTGGGTGACGACACTCGATCCAACGCATCATCAGGTAGTCACCGCCATCGTGTGTCTGGGCTTTTTCACCTCGGCCAGGATCGCCGAACAAGTGCGTTCGGGCATCCAGTCGCTGGCGCGCGGCCAGCGCAACGCCGCCTATGCGGTCGGTCTGACACCGCTGCAGGCCTATCGCCATGTGCTGCTGCCGATGGCGTATCGATTGATCATTCCACCGCTGACCTCGGAGGTAATGAACCTCATCAAGAACACCGCGGTGGCTTATTCGATCGGTCTGACCGAATTATTTTTTCGCACGCGTGAAATGGGCGAGATGACCTTTCGCTATTTCGAGGCCTTCGCCGCCGCCACACTCGTCTACGTCGTCATCGCGCTCGCCGCCAACCGCCTGATGGCATGGATCGAACGCCGCGTTGCCGTCCCCGGCTATATTGGGGGGGCACGCTGATGGGCGATCTGGATTTCGAGGTCATCGGACGCGTTCTGCCTTATCTGGCGGCCGGCCTCCAATACACCATACAACTCACGTTGGTTGCCGCGGCGGGTGGCGTGGTCTTCGGCACCCTGTTGGCGATGGCACGCCTGTCTGCATCGCGCCCGCTGGCGCTGGCAGCCGCCGGCTACGTCAATCTGATGCGCTCGATCCCGTTGTTGTTGGTGATCTTCTGGTTTTACTTTCTGATGCCCGTGTTACTGCAATCACTGACCGGCGCCGAACGCCCGCCGCAAATCGGCGCTGAACGCTCGGCCTATATCACCTTCATTCTGTTCGAAGCGGCGTATTTCTGCGAAATCATGCGCGCCGGCATTCAGAGCATCGCCAAAGGCCAGGCTGGCGCCGGCTACGCGCTGGGGCTCAATTACTGGCAGGTCATGCGACTGATCGTGCTGCCGCAGGCCTTGCGCAACATGCTGCCCGTCCTACTCACCCAAGCGATCATCCTGTTTCAGGATGTCTCGCTGGTCTCGCTGCTGAACGTCACTGATTTCGTCGGCGCCGCGGTCAAGGTGGCGCAGCGCGACAGCCGGGTGGTCGAAATGTATCTGTTCGTCGCCGTCGTCTACTTCATACTGTGTTACTCGCTGTCGGCGGCGGTTAAACAGTTGCAGCGTCGCATCGCCATCGTCCGTTAATCTGCTCACTGGGGCGTTTCATGATCGTCATCGACAACATCAGCAAATGGTATGGAAGCTTCCAGGTACTGAACAACTGCAGCACGCGCGTATCCAAAGGCGAGGTAGTCGTGGTGTGCGGGCCCTCGGGCTCAGGCAAATCGACGCTGATCAAATGCGTCAACGGCCTTGAGCCCTTTACCCAGGGCGACATCACGGTCGATGGCGTCTCGGTGGGCGCGCGCGAGACCAATCTGCCGCAACTGCGCGCGCGCATCGGCATGGTGTTCCAGAATTTCGAACTATTCCCCCACCTGTCAGTGATGGAAAACCTGACGCTGGCACAAATTCGCGTGCTCGGCCGCACCCCGGAGGCCGCGCTGGCCAAGGGCGGCGCGCTGCTTGAACGTGTGGGACTCACCGCCCATGCGCAAAAATTTCCCGGCCAGTTGTCGGGCGGCCAACAGCAGCGCGTGGCGATCGCACGGGCGCTGGCAATGGACCCGATCGCCATGCTGTTTGACGAGCCGACTTCCGCGCTCGACCCGGAGATGATCAACGAAGTCCTCGATGTCATGGTCGATCTCGCGCGCGACGGCATGACCATGATGGTAGTCACGCATGAAATGGGGTTTGCACGCAAGGTGGCCCACCGCGTGGTTTTCATGGATGGGGGCGAGATCGTTGAAGACGCCGCCAAGGAAGAGTTTTTCGCGACCCCGCGTTCGGAACGTGCACGCCAGTTCCTGTCGAAAATTCTCTCCCACTAAAGACAATGCCGGAGATTTCAAAACGATTCCCATCAACGCAGCGCTCGCGTAGAATTTGCCGCTCGCAATCCGCGTTTAATCAACCCACCGACAAATCATGCCCGCCAAAAAGAAACGCGTCATCCCGATCAAGCTTATCGCCACGCCCGTCAAGAAAAAGAAACGCAAGGCAGTCAAAAAACCGGCCTATGACTGCGGCAAGTGCCCAGGCTATTGCTGCAGTTATCCGCTGATTGAAATCAACAAGCGTGACATCGCTCGCCTCGCCAAACATTTCGGCATCACCAAGGAGCAGGCGGAAAAACGCTATACGCGCTACGACAAAAGCGAAAAAGCAATCGCCATGCGGCGGCAGAAGGACAAGCACTTCAAGAAGATCTGCATTCTCTTCGACACCCGCAAGCGCCAGTGCACGGTCTACGAATCACGGCCCGGTGTCTGCCGCGACTATCCGGTGGCGAAGAGCTGCGGCTATTACGACTTCCTCGCTTTCGAACGCGATCAGCAGGAAGATCCGAAGTTTATTGCCACCACCAGCTAGTGCCCTTATGACGTGAGGCGGCCACCGCGCCGCCTCACGCCGGTGCGCACATCCGCGTCATCAGACGGCGCAAAAAATCCTCGCATTTAAGCAACTGATCGATCTCGACATATTCGTCGGGCTTGTGCGCCTGCGCAATCGAACCCGGCCCGCACACTACCGACGGAATACCACGGCGCTGAAAATGCGCCGCCTCGGTGCCAAACGAAACCTTGCCGAAATCGTGATTGCCCGAGAGCTCCTGGGCAAGCCCGACGATTTCAGCCTCCGGCGCATTGCCCAGCGCCGGCATCGCCGACAACGGCGTGATGCTAAACCCGCAGGCCGCATCCACCGCCCGCATCTCGGGCTCGATGGTCGTCGTAATGAACTGCGTAAATTCCGCATACATCGCCAAGGGGTCATCGCCGGGCAGATTACGGAATTCAAAATCGAAAATACATTCATCGGGCACGATATTAAGCGCCGTACCGCCCCGCATGACACCGGTATGTACGGTGGTGTGAGCGATATCAAAGCCGCGGTCATACGGCCCGTGATCGCGATAGCGGCGTGCCATGCGCTTCAAATAGGCGACTGCCTCGGCCGCCGCCTCCACGGCATTCACACCCTGCGGCGCATAAGCCGAATGACAGGACAAGCCGCGCACCCGGCAGCGGTAGCT